>NZ_CP173721.1:3682081-3988922 GCF_045181065.1 Microbacterium sp. M
TGAAGTTCACGGCCGAGTCGGCGGAGTACTGGGACAGCCCCGGCGGGAAGATCGCCACCGCCTTCAGCTTCGTGAAGTCGAAGCTCACGGGAGAGCAGTACGACGGCGGCGAGAACGCGAAGGTCGACCTCACGTAGCGCCGGCTTCGAGGCAGTGCAGGCTCCGGCATTCGACAACCGGCGCCCAGGGCGATCGGGCCTGCGTGGCTGCCGCACCGTCGCGACTGCATCCTTGAGGATCCACAACTCAGGCGAACCCGCCGCTGACGTAACGGTGCCAGCGCTTGCCCTTGAGGCCGGGAGCCGCTAGACACAGCAGAGACGCATTGACCCAACCGCGGCTAGTCACCTCGGAACCCGAGAGGCACACATATGTCGCAGCCCCCTGCCGCCTGGCATCCGGACCCTGAGAATCCGGCTCAACTTCGTTGGTGGGATGGAAATCAGTGGACAAGCGCGACCGCGCCGGTTCCCTCCACGAATGCCAATCCGCCCGAGACAGTGGGGGCTACGGGTCGGCCGGCACCTGCGAAGCGACGAAACGGTTGGCGCGCAGCCGCGCTCATCATCGGAGCCCTGGTCGTCGGAGGGCTGCTCGCGCGGGTGTCGCCCGTCGCGATCACCCTGACGGCGGTCGCGGCCATAGGCATTGCGTTGTTCGTTCTGTTTGTTCGCCCGGTTCCAACACTCGGGCTTCGCTCCCGCACGTCCGGCCTCGTTGCACTGGGGGTGGCCGCGCTGCTCGTTACCGGCGGCGGGGTCGCGAGCGCCAGCGCCGGGCCGGGCCAAAGCCCTGCTGCATCCCCGCCTCAGACGCTCGCTGACGTTGCTACGTCGGCCCCCGAGCCCGCTCGAACTCCCAGTCCCTCCCCGACCACGTTCGACACTCTGGCCGAGGAAGTAGCAGTGCCATACGCAGCGACCACGGTCGACGACCCGCAGCGCGACCAGGGGACGGCCACGCTGGTCACCACCGGTGTGAACGGTGTCAAGGTGGTCTCGTATCGAATCACACTGGTTGACGGCGTCGAGGTCTCGCGCGAGGTGGTGAGCGAGGTCACGAAGACGCCAGCGATCGACCAGGTGACAGCGCTAGGAAGCAAGGCCCCGGTCGCCGCCCCCGTACCACTTGTGCAACAGGGGTCTGGGACCTGCGACGCTAATTACGCCGATGCCTGCGTTCCTGTTGCCAGTGACGTTGATTGCGCCGGTGGCAGCGGTGACGGTCCCGCCTATGTGCACGGACCTGTGCGAATCGTGGGATCGGACCCCTACGACTTGGACCGCGACGGCGACGGCATTGCTTGCGATTAACTGAAGATTCATCGCCATCCGACCTTGTGAAGAGCGAGCCTGGGCTCCATCCGGAGACCAGGTCTAGGCGCTGATCTCCGATCAGGACTCGAACGACCGACCCGCGTCACTCCCGCCGAACGGCTGCCCCCATCGCCGCGAACGCCTCCTCGAGGATCGGCCGCGGGGTGGCGAACACCACGCGCACGTAGTCCTCGTACCCGCGTCCGAGCAGGCGCCCTTCGGTGAGGACGACCCCGGCGTGTTCGCGGAAGAACTCCGCAGGCGGGCCGGGGATGCCGAGGGCTTTCGTGTCGATCCAGCCGATGTACGTCGCCTCCGGTTCCCGATACACGGCGCCGGGCAGATGCTCAGACACCAGCGATCCGAGCAGCGTGCGCGAGCCGTCCAGATAGTCGATCACGCCGTCCAGCCACGGCTTCCCCGACCGATACGCAGCCGTCGAGGCCACCACACCCAGAGTCGCCGCGCCGTGCTGCACCGAGAACCCGAAGCCGCGGTAGAGCTGCTGATCCGCATCGTTCGAGGTGATCAGCTGCGCCGTCTTGAGACCGGGGATGTTCCACGCCTTCGACGCGCTCGTACCCGTGATCGTGTGGGCGGCCGTCGCCTCCGACACGGACGCGTACGGGATGAACGGCCGCCCATCGAACCGCAGCGGCGCGTGGATCTCGTCCGCGAACACCCGGCCGCCGTGCCGCTCGACGATCTCGGCGATAGCCTCGAGTTCGGCACGGTCGGCGACCGTGCCGGTCGGGTTGTGCGGGTTGCACAGCACGAGCGTTCGGGCCCCGGCGGCGAACGCCTCGTCGATGCGCTGCAGGTCGTGCTGCCACCGACCATCAACCTCGGTGCCTGGGACCTCGATCACGGGATGCCCGATCGTGGGCAGATATGTCAGGAACGGCATATAGGCCGGCGTCGGCACGATCACCGGCGAACCGGCGGGCGCGTACTCCTCGACCGCCACCCCAAGGACGGCCATGACGTCGGAGACGGCGTGCACGCGCTCGGGGTCGACGGCCCAGTCGTACTCGGCGCTCAGCCAATCGGCGGTCGCGGCACCCAGCTCCGCGGCCAGCGGAGGCGAGAGGTAGCCGAGGTTCTCCTCGTCGATCGCGCGGTGCATCGCCTCGGAGATCTCGGGCGCGACACCGAAGTCCATCTCAGCGACCCAGGCACCGATGCGCCCAGGATGCAGGCTCCACTTGCGGCTCTCCGGCCGGTCGAGCTGGAAGCGGGTCCTGGCATCGAACGGATGCAGGGCCGCGTCGGCGGTCTGGATCTCGGACACGCGGGACTCCTTCGCAAGCGGGAACACCCAATCTAAGGACGCCGCCGCGCATGCGCACGTCTCGTGTCCGCGGATGACGTGAACCGCCCGGAACGTCGCGCCTACTCGCCCATGAACTCCCGCGGATGCCGGTCATAGGCGTTCGCATCCGTCGACGGCCCTTCCTCGGTCCGCACGGTGTGCTGCACCTGGCGCGCCGCAGCCGCCCCGCGCCCGACCTTCACGGCCTCCGCCTTCGACGTGAAGCTGGTGCCCAAGGTGCGGGGCTCCCCCTCGATGCGGTTGAACCAGATGCCGTCTCGCTGGAACGTCTCGATATCGCCTGCAGCCATGCCGTATCCCTTCTCTCCCCATCATTCCTACGGCGGCATGCGACCAGTTGCGACCCCCTTGACACGAGATCCTGCACCGGATGTCGCACCCCGGTGCGACAATCTCCACATGAAGCTCTCCGAGCTCGTCGCCACCGCCGAAGAGGTCACCGCCACGTCGTCACGCCTCGCGAAGATCGACGCGCTCGCCCGCCTGCTCGCACGCGCCGAACCCGACGAGCTCGCTCCGCTCACCGGCCTGCTTCTCGCGAGCCCGCGGCAGGGTCGCCTCGGCGTCGGATGGCGCGGGCTCGCCGCCCTCGATATCACCCACGCCGATGAATCCACGCTGACGATCGCGGACGTCGACGAGGCGCTCGACGCACTCGCCTCGGCATCCGGAACCGGGTCGGCCGCCGTCCGCACCGCAGCGCTCATCGGCCTCGCCTCCCGCGCCACGGCCGCGGAGTGGGACTTCCTCGCCCGTGCGATGCTGGGCGAACTGCGCACCGGCGCCCTCAGCGGTGTGCTGCTGGATGCGATCGCCCGAGCATCCGACCGGCCGGTGGCGACCGTCCGACGGGCCGCGATGCTCACCGGCGACCTGGGTGAGACCGCGGTGCTCGCCCTCACCGGAACGGCCGACGACCTCGAGAACGTCGGGCTTCAGGTCGGTCGCCCGGTCCTGCCCATGCTCGCCTCCACCGCCGCGACGGCATCCGCAGCACTCGAGGTCACCGGCGAAGCATCCGTCGAGTACAAGCTCGACGGTGCGCGCATCCAGGTCCACCGGCACGGCGACGACGTCGGCGTCTACACACGCAGCCTCGCCGAGATCACGCACCGGGTGCCCGAGATCGTCGAGATCGTCCGCTCGCTGCCAGCGCAGGATCTCATCCTCGATGGCGAGACCCTGGCACTCGACGAGGACGGCGGGCCGCGGCCGTTCCAGCAGACCATGTCGCGCTTCGGCGCGGATGTCTCGCGCGACCTCGTCCTCAGACCCTGGTTCTTCGACCTGCTGCACGTCGACGGACGCGACCTCCTCGACGAACCGCTCTCGACCCGGCTTCAGGAGCTCGACCGCATCGCCGGCGAATGGCGGATGCCGGGGATCGTCACCGCCGACCCAGCGGCCGCCGAGCAGCTGTCGGTCGACGCTCTCGCCGCCGGACACGAGGGGGTCCTCGTCAAGGCGATCGACTCCCCTTACGCCGCCGGCCGCCGAGGGAAGTCGTGGATCAAGGTCAAGCCGGTCCTCACCTACGACCTCGTCGTCCTCGCTGCCGAATGGGGATCAGGGCGCCGCCGAGGCAAGCTCTCGAACCTGCACCTCGGCGCCTTCGACCCCGACGGCGAATTCGGCGACCCCGGCAGCTTCGTCATGGTCGGCAAGACGTTCAAGGGACTCACCGACGAGCTGCTGCAGTGGCAGACCGACACCTTCCCCTCCTACGAGACCGATCGGTCACCGTACGCGGTCTTTCTGCGCCCGGAGCTCGTCGTCGAGATCGCCATCGACGGCGTCCAGCAGTCGCCCCGCTACCCCGGCGGCATCGCCCTGCGCTTCGCCCGCGTGAAGGGGTACCGCCCCGACAAGACCGCCGCGGAAGCCGACACGATCCAGACTCTGCGCGCTCTGCTGCGGGGATGATCTGTCAGAGGCCCGACCTAGGATGCCGTCATGGATGCCGGACTCGCACTGCACGGACTCATGACCGCGATCGACGAGAAGCGCTGGGACGACCTCGCGTCGTACCTGCACCCCGATTTCGTGTGCCGCCTCGTGCACACCGGCGAGTCCTTCGACCGCGACCGGTGGATCCGATTCAACCGCGAGTACCCCGGATTCGAGCACCTGACCATCGAGGACTTCGTCGCGCAGGCGACTGAGGCCGCCTGCCGATCCCACGTCACCGGTCGCGGTGAAGACGGGATCGAGCACTTCGAATGCGCGAGCTTCGCGCAGATGCAGAACGGTCTCATCGTGCAGCTCACCGAGGTCTGGACGGACGTGGATCAGCAGGCACCCCCGGGCACCCGACCCGACCCGCAGTCGCCCCCTGCTACGCCCGCGTCCTGACGAATGTCGTGATGGCGACGTTCACCGTCACGACGACAGCGAACACGACGGCCGCCACCGGGTTGCCCAACCCCCACAGCGCCAGCACCCCGGCGCCGAACGCCACCGCTTTCACCCCCACGATCCCGATGACCGGCAGGCGAACGCGCGCCCGCGGCGCCGCGAACGTCCCCCAGAGCATGACGAGCGCCCCGACCGCGACGACGGCGATCAGGATCCGCGCCCACCACGGCACGTCGAGCAGCAGCGCCCACCAGGCGACGAACACGAGCATGGTGAGCTCGAGCACGAACGCGAGGACGGCGTTGAGCATGACGAGCTCACGGACCGGCGAGCGGTAGCGTGCCCACTCCGGTTCGAGCGCGGCGGGCGAGTCGACGGAGGGCACGGTTCCAGGATGCCTCGTGGGCTGCTCCTCAGCCAAGATCGAGCTGCGCCTTGCCGTCCCCCAGATAGAGGATGTCCACCGTCGCACCTTCCCGCATCTGCCTGAGCCGCTTCGCAGGGATCGTCTCGCGCCCGTCGACGATCTTCAGCACGCCGTCTTCCCGCCACGACGCCCGGTATCGGACGGTCACCGAGCCGGTCTCGCTCGTGCCGACGTGGCGCACCTCCTCCAGCCGGACGCGCACCCGCCGTCCGTGCGTGCGGAACCGACGGTCCCGGACGAACAGCGACACGACGAAGCCGATACCGGCGAGGAGGATCAGCAGCCCGATCAGCATCCCGCCCGTCACGACGTCACCACGGCATCCGTCGTGCGAGCCGATCGCTTCTCCAGCGCAACCCGCACGATCGAGCCGATCACCGCGATCAGCACCGCCAGCACGACCGGTCGCCACATCTCGGCGAGAACGACCGGGAACAGTTGCGTCGATGCCTCGGCCATCTCACGCAGATCGCCCTGCAGCGCCCGCATCCCGAGCCCGTATCCGATGGCCGTGAACAGTGCCGGCGTCACCCACAGCCCCAGCAGCGCGATCACCCACGCGATCAGCCGACTCAGCGGACGCACCCCGCACCACACCAGCGCAGCCCCGACGATGACCCCGGGCATCCAGAAGACGACAGTCGAGACGAACTCACCGGGGCCGGTCGGCCCGGCGAACGCCCCGAACCACCGCACCACCCAGGTTCCGAACGGCACCGCGGCGAGCGCGATCCCGAGAGACGCGACCGCGACCGAGCGGTGAGCCGTCATCCACAGCCCCAATTGAGCGAGCAGGGCCGCCACGATCGTTCCGCCGAGAAGACCTCCGAAGTACAGCGCCGCCCGGACGTCGCCCGCGCCGCCCCACAGGCCGAGCCCATCGGCGAGTACGCCGAAGCTCTGCACTGCGGCGGTCAGGTGCACGAGTGCGACCCCCAGCGCCGCCGGCCACAGCGCCACGGTGCGGCGCCGTCGCGCCACCCGCACGGCGAGCCCGGCGAAGACGCCGCCGAGCAGCACCAGGGAGAACAGGAGAGTCACATAGTACTGGCTGAGCGGCAGCAGCACGAAGGGCATAGCCTCCGGCAGCGTCTGCACGGCCCACAGGTTCTGCAGCGGCAGCGTGCCGGCGAGGATCCAGGGCAGCAGCCCGAGCACCGCCCCGACGACTCCGATCGCCAAAGCGAGGATCCGGTGGGACGCGCGCGGAGGTTCGGTCATGCACACACGCTGGCACAGGATGCGGGGAACACCGCGCTGCGACCGGCGAACGGCCGAGCGTGTCCCCGGGCAGAACTGCCCATTCCGCTTCCGGCACGATCTCCTAGGCTGAGTCTGCACGTGGCGCCGCCACGATCCGCCGGCGGACGTCGTCCGCCCTGTGCGAATTCGAACGAATACCGGGGGGTGTCTTCGTGACGGACGTAGCGATCTTCCACGCCGATCTCTCCGCGGCGGGGTCCGCCTTCTCGGAGGCGTCGCTCGATCTCCAGTTCGACATCACCTCGCTGATCGGGGATGACCCCGGCGTGGAGGCCCCGATCGGCCGGAACCAGCTGAGAGCGGAACTGAACCGGCGGATCGACGAGCTGCACGACGCCGTGTTCTCCTCCTGGGAGTCGGCGTCCGCACTCTCCTCCTCGGCCTTCGCCATCACGTCGAGGTACTCCGAACTCGACGAGGAGCTGTCCGGCGAGGGCAGCCCGTGACCCTGTCCTCGCCTTTCACCGGATATCCGCTCGAGCGCATCACCGGCAGCGTCGGCCAGATGTCGCTGTGGATCGATCAGTTCGACGTCGTGGCCGAGCATCTGGGTGCGGCGCGCAGCGCGTCCGCACGCGCGACCGGCCTGCCTGGCATGGGCAAGGCCGTGACGAAGCTGCGCACGGATGCCGTCGAGGTCCTGTCCGGCATCGGGCCGCATGTCGCTCTCGCGCAGACGCTGTCCTCGGTGCTGACCGCCTATGCCGCCGCGCACGAGACGCATGCCGGCAAGGCGAACTCGCTGATCGAGGAGATCGAGACGGCGCATGCGGCCTGGAAGGTGCTGAACGCCGCATCCGACCACGCCGGACGTGGCGCACTTGCCGCCTCATACGGCGACGACCCGGTCGCTCTGCAGGTGGCGGAGGATGCTGCGGCCGACGCGATCGCGGATCGCGAAACCGCGGAAGCCGCGCTCGACGAGCTGTGGGCGCGGTACGACCACCACTTCGGCGCCTGGGAAGAAGCGTACGACGCGGCCTTGCGCGGACTGCTCGCAGACCTCGGCACGCTTTCGTCGCTCGAGTCCCGAGACCTGCTCACCGACCTTCTCGCCGCGAACACCCCCGCGGACGTGCTCGCCCTGTGGCTGTCGAACCCCGAACTGCAGGAAGAACTGCTCGCCGCTCACCCGGAGATCCTCGGAGGGATGGACGGTCTCCCCGCGGCCGTACGCGTGCGCGCGAACCAGTCGAACGCGGACGACTGGATCGCGCAGGCGCAGGCGGAGCTGGCCGCGGCATCCGTGAGCGATGAGCGGGCGGCGTTCCTGGAGCGCGAGATCGCCTACCTCCGCCAGGTGCAGGAAGGGAACGTGCAGCTGTATCTCTACGATCGCGACTTCTCGCGCATCATCGAAGTGACAGGAGACCTCACGACGCCTCCGGATCGTGTGATCACGTATGTCCCCGGGACCTTCACGAGTCTCGACAGCTTCTACCAAGCACATGCGCAGCAGGTGGCCGGTGAAATGGTGCGCGCGGTGCCGGGCACCCTGGCGTTCGTCTACAAGGACGGCCTGTTCCCCGGCGAGAATCCCGAGGTCGGCGGCGCGAACCTGCTGCGCATCCTCGAGGCGAACGACCAGGCCCGCGCGGAAGAAGCGGGCGCCCAGTTGGCCCGGTTCGAGGCCGGGATGCGGACGGATCCGCTGTTCGCCGGCGCGGAGCAGGACGCGTTCGGACACAGCTGGGGCCTGGCGAACGTGACCAGCGCCGAAGTCGCCGGAGCCGATTTCGACAAGGTGATCTCGCTGTCCGGCGCAGGCATGCCGCCGGAGTGGACGCCTGATCCCGACACGGCATATGCCGACCTTTCATATGAGGACATCCTCCAGACCGGCCAGGATCTCGGGGCCGTATGGGACGGCAACAACCCGCGCTCCCATCCGGCCTTCGAGCACGGCGACTACTACGTCGGCCCCGATGACGAGGTGCTCGACGACGTCTCCGTGGGCAACGCCGGCGGCTACCCGTCGCTCTATATTCCGCCGAACCTCGTCGATGTGCTGATGAACAACCACAACCTGATCGCATCGGACGATCAGGACAACAGGGACGCATTGCGCGACATGGCGGATCTGGTGGCGCAATGAGGACACGGCGCGGAACGATCCTGGCGGTGGCCCTGACGGCGCTGGCGCTGACCGGCTGCGCAGAGAACGAGCCCGCCCCGGAGGAGACGACCATGATGACGTGGGAAGAAGCCAAGGCCGCGACGCAGGCGAGGGAGCTGGAGATCGCCGCTCTCGTCCCCGACGACGACGTCGTCAACATCGACCAGAACGCGAAGGGCGGTCTCTTCACCTGCGACGAGACGCAGCATCGCTGGAAGGGCATCACGACAGTGCGGCTCGTGCCCGGCGCGGATGCCGAGGCCCTCACGAAGGACATGGAGGAGCAGGTCGCCACGCTCTTCCCCGAGGGCGACTTCGAGGTGTCGAACCGCCGCGGCATCACCGACAAGTACGTGGCGACCGTGGAGTCACCGACGACCGGCGAGGGGTATCTGTTCGGCGAGGGTCAGCCGGAGACGATCGTCATCGACTCCTACTCCGTGTGCTTCACGCTGCCTGCGGGCACGTACCCGGGTGGCGATTTCTGAGGCGTGGGGCGCCGCCGCCTGGCAGGAAAACGACGGAACGTGTCGTCCGCCGCGCTGTCGGCAGCAGGCCCGCTCGCGACAGGATTCTCGCATGCCCCAGACCACCGAGACCGCCGTCCTCCGCCGCACCGTTCAGGTCGACGGACACGACGCCAGCTACCTGACCGTGCCCCAGGACAGCCCCGTCGTCCTGCTGCTGCACGGCACGTACTGGAGCCGGGTCTGGCTCCCCGTGCTCGACCTGCTCGCCGACGCGGGCCTCCGACCGATCGCCGTCGACCTGCCAGGACTCGGCCGCTCGGCGGGAGAGCTCGCCCCGGACACCGCCGAGGTGCCGGCGCTGGCCGCGTGGGTCACCCGCTTCGTGGACGCCCTCGGCCTCACCGGCCCGATCGCCGTCGTCGGGCACGACATCGGCGGTGCCGTCGCGCAGCATCTCCTCATGGCCGGCGACCTGAACGTCGAGCGCTTCGCCCTGGCCAACTCGGTCACCTACGACTCCTGGCCCGTACCCGGCGTCGCTCGGTTCCGTGACCCCGAGGTCGTGGCGGCGGTCACCGCCGAGGAACTGCTCACCGCCCGCCGCCAGGCGGTGACCGCCGCGCTCGCCGGCGCTGCGACCGAGCCGCTCGTCACGGAATATCTCGACCCGTGGACCGAAGCGCGCGTCCGGCGCTCCTGGATGACGCTGGCCGGCGCCGCGGACAGCCGCTTCACGCTCGAGCTCATCCCCGCCCTGCGGGAATCCCCCGTCCCGAAGCTGCTCATCTGGGGAGAGGACGACGCGTTCCAGCGCATCGAGTACGCCGAGCGGTTCGCCGCCGAGATCCCGAACACGCGGCTCGTCCGCATCCCCGGCGCCGGTCACATCCCGATGGAGAACGCCCCGGACGCCGTCGCCGACGCGCTCGTCGAGTTCCTCACGACGTGAACGGCGCTCAGGGAAGACAGATGTCGGTTCCGGATGCCGAGAACCGTCATCTGTCTTCTTTCACGGCGCCGCGAGAGATCTCAGACCCGAACCGCTCCGCCGACGCGACCTGCTCGGCGACCCGCCGCAGTGCGAGCAGCAGCGGCTCCACGAGCACCGACCCGAGCACGACGTAGCGCACGGCCGCCTCGGCGGATTCGGTCGGAGTGGCGGCGACCTCGGCATCCGCCATCGCCCTGATGCTCTGCAGATACACCGGCAGGACCCCATCCGGCACCTCGAAGCCCGCACGCTCGAGCCCGTCCAGAGCCCGCGCCACGTCGCCGAGCACGTCGGGGTCGCACGCCCCCGGCTTCCATCCGAGCCCCGCGACGAGGCGCTCGGCGGCGTCCACCGACACGCCCTCGTCCGCCGGGCGGGTGATCGCGGCGTGCGCAGCACCGAGCAGTTCATGCGGGCTGGACGGCGGATCGTCGAGCGCCCCCAGCACGCGACGCGTCTCGGCGACGCTCACGCCGGCATCCAGCAGCGCCCGGATGACGCCCAGCCGCTGCACGTGCAGCGAACCGTACGCCGCCTGGGTGGGCGCGCTGCGCTCCCCCTCGGGGAGCAGTCCCTCGCGCAGGTAGTACTTGATCGTCGGCACGGTCACGCCGCTCTGCGCCGACAGTTCGGAAATCCTCATGGCCACCTCTTGACATCGATAGTACTGCTATCCATTATGGATAGTGACGCTATCCAATCGAGGAGGACACCATGTCACGCATCATCCGTGGGCGCATGACCCACCGCTACGACGGCGAACTGGTCGTGTTCCACATCGGCATGCAGATCAACCGCTGGTGGCGGCCCGACCTCTGGCTGCCGGCTTTCTTCTCCATGCCGCGGATGCTGAAGGAGCTGTCCCTCGACTCCGAATCCGGCTTCCTCGGCTACGAGCTGCTGTTCGGCGGCGGCGGCCCGTACGTCGTGCAGTACTGGTCGTCGGTTGAAAAGCTCTACGCCTACGCATCCACGCCCTCGCAGGCGCACCGCCCGGCCTGGACCCGCTTCAATCAGGCTGCTCGGAAGGCACCGGGAGCCGTCGGCGTCTGGCACGAGACGTTCCTGGTCGAACGCGCCGAGACTGTCTACGTGTCGACCAGGCCGATGGGGCTGCCCAAGGCCACCGAGCTCGTCCCGGTCGGCCGGCGTCAGGATCGCGCCGCCGCACGCTTCGCCGAGGGCAGGACGCGACACACCGAGCCCGCGGCATCCTGATCCTGACCCGCCGCGCCCGCGAGAAACCATCTCCGCCGCGAGAAACCACCCCGTCAGTGATTTCTCGCGCGCGAAGTGGTTTCTCGCGGGACCTGGGGGTCCGTCTCAGTCGGCGATGTCGAGGTCGAGGCCGCTGTTCTCGGCCACATCCTCCCAGGCGAGGTACTTGAAGTTCGTGCTCTCCTCGTCCGAGCCCTCCGGCGTGTTGTCGCCGTCCTGCAGGACGAGCAGACCGCCGTCGAAACCGGGCAGGCTCACGTTCACGACATCCGCGCCATCGCTGTGCTGGGTGCTGTCGACGACGCCGTCCGACGTGCGGAAGGAGCCGACGTAGGCGTTGTCGTCCTCGATCTCGTAGACCGCGAAGCTGTCGTCGCCCTGGCTGGACGCGAGGAGGTACCCCTCGCCCTCGTCGGTCTCGTAGATCGTGAGACCCTCGATGTCGGTACGCAGCACGTCGCCGCCGAAGCCGGGGTTCTCGCCGTACACGCACTCGTCGAGCTCGGCGTCGTAGGCGCCGGGGAGGCCGAACTCGATCGCGGTGTCGACGAGCTCCGCCTCTCCGGTCAGGTCGGCGTCGACCTTCCAGATGCCGACGAGCTCCTGGCCGAGGTAGGCGGTGCCGCTCTCCTCGTCGACCGCGATGCCCTCGACCTGCGCGTACTGACCCGGGTCGTCGCACGTGGTCCACGTCGAGCCATCCGGCATGGCGAACTCGGCCGGCAGCGCCAGCTCGCGCACGACGTCCCAGCCGATCGTGCCGTCGCCCTTGTCGCTCAGCTCGAGCAGCGCGACCTCGGTCTCCGAGTTGCGGCTCACCAGCGCGTACGCCCCGTCGTCGTCCTGCCAGGCGGCCAGGCCGTAGGCGGTGTGCTCCTCATTGACCTCCTCCTGGGATGCCGAGAAGATGCGCCCGGCGCCCGGGGCCGTCACCTCGACGAGCTCGCCGTCGTCGATGACGAAGATGCCGAGGTCGTCCATGCCCTTGTCGGAGACCACCGCGAGGTCGACCTCGTCGCCGTCGAGCTCGAAGCCGTGGATGAGGTCGACGTTGTTGTAGCGCCCAGGGGCATCGTCCTCGCGGGGCGCCGGCTTCGGGTCGATGTGCTGGACCAGCTGACCCTCGAGGTCGTAGACGTTCATCCCGGCCTCCTTGGCCGTGGTGATGACGAGGCTGTTCTCGGCGTCGTCCTCGTCGACCCAGATGGCCGGGTCGTCGGCGTCGGCGTCATCGGCATCCCACAGCGCGGGGGTCTCGAGCTTCGCGGTGACGCCCTCGGCCTTCGACTTCGAGTGGCCGTACGCGTAAGCGTGCCCGTTGGCGTGCGCAGGCGGCTGCGGGTTCGGATGCGGCTGAGCGGCGCCGACCAGCACGATGGCGGAGGCGCCGATCGCGGCGACGGTGAGCAGGCGGGGGATCACAGGGACTCCTCGGGGGATCGATGAATGGTGTCGCTCGATGGTTCTGTCCCGCCATGAACACCGTGTGAACCGGCGGTGACATGTGACGTCGGCGCCTCCCCCTACTCTCGGAGCATGACCCGGTACCGACTCCGCGTGAGTCTCGTGGGCAGCGACCCAGAGATCTGGCGCGAACTCGAGGTTCGCGGCAGCATTCGCCTGCGGATGCTGCACATCGCCCTGCAGACGGTGATGGGCTGGCGCGAATCCCACCTGCACGAGTTCACGGATGCCGATCCGTACGCTCCGTCGTCCGCACCGCCGCGACGGTGGGGACCGCCGGAGTTCCCGGATGCCGCAGCGGGCACGATCCCCGAAGACGACGCGACGGTCGCCGAGCTGCTGCGCGGCGGCGGGCCGCGCTGGTACGAGTACGACCTCGGGGACGGCTGGACGCATCGCATCGACGTGCTCGACGAACGGGCGGACGAACCCCAGCTGACCTCGGTGGTCGTGCTGGACGGCGCACTCCGGACGCCGTTCGAGGACTCCGGTGGCCTGGGCGGCTACGCCGAGAAGCTCGCGATCGCGGCCGACGCGACCCACCCCGAGCACGATGACATCGTCGAGTGGATCCACGCGACCGTCGGCCCCTGGGCCCCCCACGACGCCGGCACGTTCGACCTCGTCGCCGTGCAGACCGAACTGAACCTCCTCTTCAACCCCGAGTCGTCGGGGTTCGACCCGTACGACATGTCCGGGCTCGTGAAGCGCGAGGAGCTGCGCCGCCCCGGCGATGTGCACGACGCGTCGCCGATCGTCGCTTTCGCCGCCGAGCTCCCGCCCCCGCTGCGCAGCGAGCTGCGTCAGCACCTCGATCGCACCGGCATCCTCGAGCCGCCGGAGATCGATGCGGAGACGGCCGCCCGCATCGTCCGCCCGTTCACGTGGCTCTTGGAAGCGATCGGCTCCGAGGGGCTCGCCCTGACGTCGGCCGGATGGCTGCCGCCCGCGACCGTCCTCACCGGCATGACCGAACTGGGCTGGCTCGACGACTGGATCGGCAAGGGGAACCGAGAGGACCTCACCCCTCCGATCGCCGCGCTGCGCGAGGTCGCAGAGCGGATCGGCCTCGTACGGGTGCAGCAGGGGCGGCTGCTGCTGAGCACCGCGGCGCTGGGGGCACTCGGCGCCCCGATGCAGCAGCTGCGCCTGGTCGCCGGCGGCCTGTGCCGACAGCTCGGCGACGCCGAGACGGATGCCGCGACGCTCCTCCTTCTCGCGATCGCGGACGGCACGCCACCCGAGGAGCGCTGGCGCACGGTCGCGTTCGGTCTGGAGGCCTGCGGCTGGGCCTCATCCACGGGGAGGCGCTTCACCGAGCGCGACATCGGATTCGCGACCGATCACGTGCGGCAGGTGCTCGACCTGCTCGGCGACTCCGACGGGCGTCCCCGACGAGGCGGCACCGATCCGCTGCTGGCCCTGTTCGCGCGCGAAGCACTCCGGTAGCGCCGGGCGGTTCCGAGCCAGCCGGCGAATCACGGAGCAGCCTCCGCATCGTGTCTCGGCCCCCGGCCTACACTCGCAACCATGCTTTCCGCCGACGTCGTCACCCCCTCGCAGGCGGAGGATCTCGCTGCCCGAATCCTCGCCAGGCGAACGCATCCGCTCGTGCTCGTCTCCACGGATCCGGACGGCGGATTCGCCTTCGACGTGACGCGGCTGCGCAGCGAATTGGACGGCCTCGCCGACGTCGTCACGATCGAGACGGGAGCGGTGACCCGCCACCTCGAGCAGCTGCTGCCGCCGAAGTCGCACGCGTTCGGGGGCGCGGCGCGCTCGTATCCGATCGACTTCGGCACGGAGCCGTCATGGACCAGGTCGCAGTTGCGTTTCCCCGACCACGCGACCACCGACGATCTGATCGACGACGCCATGTCGCAGAACGTGCAGCGCACGGTCGAAACGGCCGCCTCTCCCCGAGTGCGACGCGCCACCGGCCTCGTGCAGGGTTTCATCGCCGACGGCAGCCGCGCCATCGTCCGCCTCGACGACGACACGACCGTGACCGCGACGGACGCGCTGCTGCCACCGGACATCCCGCTGCTCGCGGCGCTGGTCGTCGGAGCGCCGACGAGCGGGATCCTCGACGGCACCGAACTGCACCCCGAGCCGCTCGAGCCCGATCTGGAGGCGTTCCCCGACGGCTCGCACACCCTTGCGCTCGTCGTGAAGGTGACGGAACTGCGCGCGACCGTGCAGCTGCATCCTCGGATCTCCGCTGTGCTGCGCCGCCGCGACGTCGACTCCGGCGACGGCCCCGTCGGCGACGTGCTCGCCGTGGGCGACGTCGTCCGCGTGCGGGTCACCCGGCTCCCCGGCGGGGATCCCGCCCTCAGCCGCACGGACGCCGACCCGGACGCGCCGCTGATCCCGGCTCTCCCGCTGGTCATCGGCGGGGCACCATGGCTGAGCGAGGACCGTCGCCTTCCGCGCCGGTCGGATGCCGCGACGGACCAGGATGCCGCAGAGACGGCCCCCGTGGCATCCGCTGCTCCCCTGCCGACCGACTACGCGACCCGCACCGACGTCACGTCGCTGTCGAGGGAGATCACGAGTCTGCGCGCCGATGTCCTGGCGCTCACCAACCTCGTCGGGCGCGCGAACGGCGCGGCGAGCGTGAATGATGCCGAGGTGGCGAAGCTGCGCCTCGAGAACGATCGCCTTCGCTCTCAGCTGGCCGATGAACGCGCGGAGCGGGCGACCGCCGAGGCGAAGCTCGGCCATGCCGAGCAGGACCGCCGCGAGACCGGACGGGCACTGCGGGATGCCCGTCGCGCCGCCGAGCGCTCGCACGTGGACACGACCGCCGACGGCATCCGCTTCGAGATCGAACGCACCTGGGGCAACCGCACCGCCCCCGGCGAACGCGGGCGGTGGCCTCTGCGCGAGTACCGCCTCGGTGACGATTTCATCGAATCGCTGAACCCGCTGGACGAGGGCCAGCTGAGCAAGGCGATCCGCACGTGCGTCGACGCCATCACCGGTCGCGACCGCGAGATCCCTGCGCGAGAGCTGCACCGCCTGCGCACCGGCGAGGGCGGCGGGGACTCGTACGTGGTGCGCGAGGACGGCGCACGCTGCATGCGCTCGAGCGTGGAGCAGAACGTCGCCGGCGCGCGGCGGCTGCACTACTGGGAGCTGCCGGGCGGCGGTGTCGAGCTGGGGCGCATCGTGCACCACGACGACACGAAGCCGTAGCTTCCGTCGTCGTGCGAATCACTTATCCGCCGCGACGTCAAGGCCGCTGACGATCGCACGACTCATCGATAGCTTCGCTCGGATGCATGACCCTGATGCACGTACGAGGAGTTCGCGATGACGCTGGAAGTCGTATCGCCGACCGCCGCTCTGCTCGACAGCAGGTACCTGCTGGAGGGTCCCGTCGGCAAGGGAGGGATGGCGACGGTGTACCGCGCCGAGGACACCCACCTCGGACGCACCGTGGCCATCAAGATGATCCACGACCACGACGATGTCCTGCGCTCCGCCGACAGGGCGCACACCGAGAAGGCGCTGCTCGCGTCACTGAACCATCCGTCGCTGGTGACGCTCTTCGACGCGCAGCTCGAGCCGCACCGGCCGCAGTACCTCGTGATGGAGTTCGTCGACGGGCCGACGCTTTCCACCCTGATGACAGAGACGCAGATCCCGCCTCGCCAGCTCGCCCTCATCACGCAGGATCTGGCCGAGGGCCTCGCCGCTGTGCACGCGGCGGGCATCGTCCACCGCGACGTGAAGCCATCGAACGTTCTCATGACGCGCACCGGCGACCCCGACATCCCGTGGGCGGCGAAACTGGCCGACTTCGGGATCGCCTGCGCGGTCGACCGGTCGCGGCCGGCGGGGCGGGGCATGGTCCTCGGAACGCTCGCCTACATGGCACCCGAGCAGTTGCGCGATGCCGACCCCGGCACCGCCGTGGACATCTTCTCGCTGGGGCTCGTCGTCCTCGCCGCCCTGACCGGCGGAAACGGATACCCGGACCTCGGCTCTGGCCGCGTCGCGGCACTGGCGCGGGTCATGCGACCGCCGACGATTCCGGATGCCGTCGACGGGAAATGGCGCGACCTGCTGGAGCGGATGACGCGACTGGATCCGGCCGAGCGGCCGAGCGCGCTCGAGGTGGCGCGCACGGCGCGGGAGCTCGCACGCAGCGATGAGCCCGCGATGCCTGCGGGTCCCGTGCCGACGCTCGGCGCGGCGTCCGATCAGGGCACCCCCACCGCGCCGACGGCCGTCCTTCCGCCTGCGGGCCGGCGCCGCCGGTGGCGCCGGTGGCGGCGCATCCTGCTGGGCGCGGCCGGGCTGGTGTTCGCGGCGATCGTCGCCGGGTCCGCGTTCCTCATTCCGCCACCGAGCGAGGCGGGCCGGATCGCGCCGATGACGTCGCTGCGCACGGCCTCTGACACGTCTGGACACTCTGATACGGCGCCGGATGCCGGTGACGACGACCAGGGTGCACCGGCCGAGACCGTGACCGAGCCGACCGACGACAGCGGCGAGGGCAACCAGGGCGAGAGCGAGGGCACCCAGGGCGCGGGTGAGGACAACCGGGGCAAAGGAAACAACAACGGCGAGGGCAACGGAAAGGGCAAGGACAAGTAGCGGCTGCGGGTGCCGAACGTCCGTCCGGCACCCCTGAAACTGCGACGACCCCGCGCCGGTAGACTGAACACGCCCCGCTCGGCCCTTTCCCTTGGAGTGCGCGTGACCACCCCCGAAGCATCCGCCCGTCAGCACGTCCCCGACTCCGTCGAGAACGCCGTCGCCACTCCCGACAAGGAGCAGCCGTACGCCGCGCTGGGCCTGAAGGATGACGAGTACGCCCGCATCCGCGAGATCCTCGGCCGCCGCCCCACCTCGGGCGAGCTGGCCATGTACTCCGTCATGTGGTCGGAGCACTGCTCCTACAAGTCGAGCAAGAACTACCTGCGCCGTTTCGGCCAGAAGGTCTCCGACGAGATGAAGGAGCGCCTGATGGTCGGCATGGGCCAGAACGCGGGCGTCGTCGACGTCGGCGAGGGCTGGGCCGTCACCTTCAAGGCCGAATCGCACAACCACCCGTCGTTCATCGAGCCGTTCCAGGGCGCAGCCACCGGCGTCGGCGGCATCGTCCGCGACATCATCTCGATGGGCGCCCGCCCCGTCGCCGTGATGGACGCCCTGCGCTTCGGCGCGATCGACCACCCCGACACGGCACGCGTCGTGCACGGCGTGACCGCGGGCATCAGCTTCTACGGCAACTGCCTCGGCCTGCCGAACATCGGCGGCGAGACGGTCTTCGACGCCGTCTACCAGGCCAACCCGCTCGTGAACGCCCTCGCGGTCGGCGTGCTGCGCCACGAGGACCTCAAGCTCGCCAACGCCACCGGCGTCGGCAACAAGGTCGTCCTGTTCGGCGCCCGCACCGGTGGAGACGGCATCGGCGGCGCCAGCATCCTGGCATCCGACTCGTTCGACGACGGCGGGCCCACCAAGCGTCCTGCGGTCCAGGTGGGCGACCCGTTCGCCGAGAAGGTGCTCATCGAGTGCTGCCTCGAGCTGTACCGCGGCGAGCTCGTCGAGGCCATCCAGGATCTCGGTGCCGCCGGCATCTCCTGCGCGACCAGCGAGCTGGCAGCGAACGGCAACAGCGGCATGAAGGTTTCACTCGACAACGTGCTGCTGCGCGATCCGACGCTCACGGCCGAGGAGATCCTCATGTCGGAGTCGCAGGAGCGCATGATGGCGATCGTCGCGCCCGAGAAGCTCGAGGCGTTCCTCGAGGTCGTGAACAAGTGGGAGGTCGAGACCAGCGTGCTCGGCGAGGTCACCGGAGACGGACGCCTCATCATCGACTGGCAGGGCGAGCGCATCGTCGACGTCGATCCCTCCACCGTGGCCGTCGACGGCCCCGTCTACGACCGCCCCGTCGCCTACCCGACGTGGATCGACGCGCTCCAGGCGGATGCCGCGGAGAACCTCCCCCGCTCGAACGATGCGTCGGTGCTGCGCGACCAGTTCCTCGCGCTGGTGGCCTCCCCGAACCTCGCCGACACCCGCTGGATCACCAACCAGTACGACTACTACGTGCTCGGCAACACGGCCCTCGCGTTCCCCGACGACGCCGGCATGATCCGCGTCGACGAGGAGTCAGGCCTCGGGTTCGCGATCGCGACCGACGCCAACGGCCGCTACAGCCAGCTCGACCCGTACGCCGGTGCGCAGCTCGCCCTGGCCGAGGCCTACCGCAACGTGGCCGTCACCGGTGCCACGCCGACCGCGATCACCGACTGCCTGAACTTCGGGTCGCCGGAGAACCCCGAGGTCATGTGGCAGTTCGGCCAGACCGTCGACGGCCTCGCCGACGGCTGCTACGAGCTGGGTACCCCGGTCACCGGCGGCAACGTCTCGTTCTACAACCAGACCGGCGACGTGCCGATCCACCCGACCCCGCTGGTCGGCGTGCTCGGGCTCATCGACGACGTCTCGCGGCGCATCCCGTCCGGCTGGCAGGACGAGGGGCAGAACATCTACCTGCTCGGCACCACGAAGACCGAACTGAGCGGCTCGGCATGGGCCGAGACCGTGCACTCGCACCTCGGCGGACGCCCGCCGGTCGTCGACCTCGCCGGCGAGAAGCGCCTCGCCGGGCTCATCGGGGCAGCACGAGACGAGTGGCTGATCTCGTCCGCGCACGACCTCTCCGAGGGCGGGCTCGCACAGGCTCTCGCCGAAGGCGTCATGCGCTTCGGCGTCGGCGCTCGCGTCTGGCTGAACGAGATCATCGAGAGCTCCGATGTGGATGCCGCGACCGCGCTGTTCTCCGAGTCGACCGGACGCGTCATCGTGACCGTGCCGCGCGAGGACGACGTGAAGTTCCGCGGGCTCTGCGAGGGCCGCAACTACCCGGTGATGCGCATCGGCGTCACCGACACCGAGCCTCAGCTCGAGGTGCAGGACGTGTTCACCATCTCGGTCGACGAGCTGCGCGAGCGGTCTCAGGCCACTCTGCCGAGCTACTTCGGCCCCACCGTCACCGAGCCGGCCTGACGCCCCCTGATCTCTAGGAGCAGAACATGACTGAGCACCACGAAGAGGCCGAGGATCTGTCGATCTACTCGGAGCGTCGCCAGAAGCGCATCCGCGTCACCGCCTGGGTCACGATCGGCGCGCTGATCCTGGTCGGCGGCGGCGCGACGGTGCTCTCACTCCTCCTGGGCTGAGGTTCGCCGCCGGTCGCCGGCATCCGTTCATCGCCGCGTCACCGACAGTCCATGAGCCCGTCACGGATGCTCCAAGGGGCGCCGATTGACTCGAGGCATGAGACGACTCCATCGCGCCCTCGCCACTGCCGCCGTCGCCGCGACCGCAGCCTCGCTGCTGATCAGCGCCCCGGCCACGGCATCCGGAAACCAGACCACCCCGACCTCGAAGATGCACGCGTTCGAACCCACCCTCGTCGCGTGGGCCGAACTGTCCGCCGATTTCCTCGCCGAGGGGCCGGCCTCCGGCGCTCAGGCCACCCCGGCGAACGGGCGACAGGGACCGTGGGACGGCCAGGTCATCCCCGGTTTCTCCGCGGTGATCGACAACGGCGACGGCACGTTCTGGGCGCAACCCGACAACGGATTCGGCTCGAAGGGCAACTCCGCCGACTTCCTGCTGCGCAATTACCTGGTGCGGCCGGCCTGGCAGACCGCATCCGGTGGCTCTGGCGAGATCGACATCGAGCGCTTCATCTCGTACAACGACCGCAACGGCGTGCTCGACTTCCCGATCGTCAACGACGAAACCTCCGACCGCCTGCTCACCGGCGCCGACTTCGACATCGAATCGGTCGTCCGCGCCAAGGACGGCACGTTCTGGGTCGGTGAGGAGTTCGGGCCCTTCCTGCTGCACTTCGATGCCGACGGCACGCTCCTCGAGATGCCGTTCGCCCTCGACGGCGTGCAGTCGCCGCAGAACCCCTACCTCGGCGGCGCGGCCCCGACGCTGCCCGCGAGCCGCGGTTTCGAGGCGATGGCCGGTTCGGTGAACGGCCGCTACCTCTACCCGATCGTCGAGGGCGCCTACACGGGTGAGACCGACCTGCGTCGTCGCGAGATCCACGAGTTCGACACGAAGAGCGGGGCGTACACGGGCCGCTCCTGGAACTACCAGACCGACCAGGAGCCGAACGTCATCGGCGACGCCTTCACGGTGAAGAACAACGTCCTGCTCGTCGTGGAGCGCGACGATTTCGAGGGCGACCAGGCGGTCACCAAGCGCATCTACGAGATCGATCTGACGAAGACGGATGCCGAGGGCCACGTCGAGAAGAAGCTGGTGCTCGACGCGCTCCGCATCTCCAACCCTGACGCGTTGAGCGCCGGCAACGGATACGGCACCGGCGAGGTCTGGTCGCTGCCCGTGCAGTCGCTCGAGACGGTCGTGCAGCTCAAGGACGGCAACCTGCTCATCGCCAACGACAACAACTTCCCCGGCAACGACGCGCGCACGACCGGCACCCCGGATGACACCGAGTTCGCTGTCATCGACCTCGACCGCACGAAGATCGAGAAAGAGTTCATCACCGTCGTCGGCCACCGCGGCGCCAGCGGCTACCGCCCCGAGCACACGCTCGCCGCGTACGAGCAGGCGATCATCCAGTGCGCCGATTACATCGAGCCGGACGTCGTGTCGACGAAGGACGGCGTCCTGGTCGCGCGCCACGAGAACGAGATCGGCGGCACCACAGACGTGTCGACGCGACCCGAGTTCGCCGGCCGTCGGACCACCAAGGTCATCGACGGCGCGAACATCACCGGTTGGTTCACCGAGGACTTCACCTTCGCCGAGCTGCGCACGCTCCGCGCCAAGGAGCGCCTGCCTCAGGTCCGCCCGGGCAACACCGCATTCGACGGCCTGTACATGATCCCGACGCTCGACGAGGTCATCGACCTCGCGCGCCACTCGATCAGCTGCGACGGCCGCCAGATCGGCGTCTACCCCGAGACGAAGCACCCGAGCTACTTCGACTCCATCGGGCTCTCGCTCGAGGAGCCGCTGGTCGCAGCGCTGCAGGCCAATGGGGTCGACTCCGCGGATGCCCCGGTGATCGTGCAGAGCTTCGAGGTGTCGAACCTGAAGGATCTCGCCGGCCTCACCGATGTGACACTCGCGCAGCTGATCAGCTCGTCCGGACGCCCGTACGACTTCACGCTCGCCGGCGACCCGCGCACGTACGCGGACCTCGTGACGCCGAGCGGCCTCGCCGGGATCGCGGAGTACGCCGACGGCATCGGCGCTGAGAAGTCGGTGCTGATCCCGCGGACCGCGCAGGGCACGCTGGGTGCCCCCGCTCCGGTGATCGCGGACGCCCACGCCGCAGGACTCGACGTGCACGGCTGGACGTTCCGCCTGGAGAACCAGTTCCTGCCGGTCGAGTTCCGCTCGTCGACCGACCCGGCCGCCGCTGGTGACCTGGTCGGCGAGATCCAGGTCTTCCTGGATGCCGGCATGGACGGCATCTTCAGCGACCAGCCCGACATCGCGGCGACCGTCGGCTGACCGCGGCATCCTCCGGCATCCACCAGACCCTAAGGAAACCTCACTGATGAAAAGAAGATTCGCACCTCTCACCGGTGCCGTTGCACTCGCCGCCGTGCTCAGCGTGGCAGCTCCTGCCGGCGCCGCCATGGCGGATTCCCCGCTCCCTCCCGGCCACGCCGAGACGCCGAAGGCGATCGACAACTACCCGGAGACGATCGCATCCGGGTCGTGGGATGCCGGACACATCCAGGGCATCGCCATCGACGAGAAGAACGGGTTCGTCTACCACTCGTTCACGGACATGCTGGTCAAGACCGACCTTCACGGCAACGTCGTGGGAACCGTCGAGGGGTTCACCGGCCATCTCGGCGACCTGGATTTCAACAGCAAGGACGGCCGCGTCTACGGCTCCCTCGAGTACAAGGCCGAGGAGGCCTTCTACATCGCCGTCTTCGACGTCGACAAGATCACTGAATCGGGCATGGACGCCGAGGACTCGGGCATCGTCACCGCCGTCTACCTCGAAGAGGTCGTGGAGGACTACACCGCGGACATGGACGGCGACGGCACGTTCGACGGCAACACGGGCGACACCGCAGACCACCGGTACGGTTCGAGCGGCATCGACGGCGTCTCCTTCGGACCCGCGTTCGGCGCGAAGAACGGCAAGCAGCAGCTCATGGTCGCCTACGGCGTCTACCGCAACAACGACCGGGCAGACAACGACAATCAGGTGATCCTGCAGTATGACGTCTCCGGGTGGGGAGAGTACGAGCGGCCTCTGACCCAGGCGGATCCGCACACCTCCGGTCCCGCTGAAGAGGACGCCAAGTACTTCGTCCGCACCGGCAACACCCACTACGGCGTGCAGAACCTGTCCTACGATGCCGACAGCCGCCTCTGGTACCTGGGCGTCTACCGAGGCAGCAAGCCCGAGTACCCGAACCGGACCATGTACGTCGTCGACGGGACAGCAGCCGTCACCGAGCAGCCTATCCAGGGCCAGTCCGACGGAGAGACCGGCCTCGTACTCCCGCTCCTGCAGCAGGGCCTGCCGCACGAGCCCACCGGCATCCACGGGTGGGAGTTCAAGTCCGACGTCGGCATCGAACCCATCGGTCACGGCTACTTCTACGTCGCCCGCGATTTCGACGACCACTCCAGCGGTCACAAGCAGGAAGCCGCCACTCTGGAGCTGTATCGCTGGACCGGCGAAGGAGCCTCCGGGTTTCAGAAGGTCATTCGCTGAGGACCGTCGGGGTCCGGCGTACCCTCGGTCATGGAAGGGAGAGCCATGACCATCCAGCCCAGGAACGTCGGTCCCGACGAGAACGTCGAGGGCTATCTGATCGGGTCGCCGGTCAGCATCATCCGCGAGTTCGACAGCACGCCGGGCTCCGGTCCGCGATTGCACCGGCATCCCTATGCCGAGACGTTCGTCATCCACCGCGGTCGTGCGCTGTTCACGGTCGGCGAGGAACAGGTCGTCGGGGTGGGCGGACAGATCCTCGTCGTGCCAGCGCTCATCGCGCATCGGTTCGAGGTGCTGGACGGCGGCACCTACGAGGCGACGCATGTGCACGCGAACGACCGATTCGTCACGGAGTGGCTCGAGCAGGGCAGGATGGCGGGATGACCGCCGACCCGCGCACGCGTCTCGAGAAGCTGCGCGTCGACGCGCTCGCACGCGCCGAGGCGGCGATCGCGGCACTCTCGCAGTTGACGCACGATCGCGAAGGCGCGAACGACGACGACGAGCACGACCCCGAAGGCGTGACCCTGTCGTCGGAATGGTCGCGCCTGACCGGTCTCGCGGATGCCGCGCAGGCCGAACTGCATCAGATCGAGGATGCGCTGATCCGGGTGGATGCCGGGACATACGGCGTCTGCACGAACTGCGGCCGCGGCATCCCGTCGGAGCGTCTGGAGGCGCGACCGTTCGCCGAGTTGTGCGTGCCGTGCGCGGAGAAGTCCGGGCGGTGAGGCTCACCGCCCGGACTTCGTTCACCAGCGGACCGGACCGTCGATGTCCATGAACGTCCCCGAAGGCGCGTCCTCGGGGAGGGTCGCCGCAGCGACGATGACCCGCGCGGCATCCTCCGGAGTCGTCGGCGCGTGCTCGCGGTTGCCCGGTGCCAGGTCCGTCTGCACCCAGCCGGGGCAGACCGATGTCACCTTCATCGGCCCGTCGCCGAGCTTCTTGCTGAGACCGATCGTCAAGCTGTTCACGGCTGCCTTCGACGCCTGGTACGCCGGTACGACGCTCGCGTAGAACGGTGACTCGGGGTCGGACTGATCGCTCAGCGAACCCATGGTCGACGAGACGTTGACGATGCGCGCGCCCTCACTGCGTCGCAGCAGCGGCAGGAACTGCTCGGTGACGCTGGCGACGCCGAACACGTTCGTCTCGAACGTGGCGATCAGCGATGCCACGTCGACGAATTCGCGAGCGCCGGATGCCGTCGCTTCGGGGAGGATCCCCGCGTTGTTCACCAGGACGTCGAGTCGGCCGTGACGGCGCTCGATCTCGGCAGCGCCGGCGGCGACGCTGGCGGTCGAGGTGACGTCGAGCGTCAGCGCCTCTGCGCGAAGCCCCTGGTCGACGAGGCTCTGTGCGCTGTCCCGGGCCGCCGCTTCGTCGCGCCCGGCGACGATGACCGTCGCTCCGGTGCGGGCGAGAGCAGTTGCTGCGGCGAGTCCGAGGCCGCGGTTGGCTCCGGTGACCAATGCGATGGTGCTCATGTTCGGTGTCCCTTTCCTGCCCGGCGGCGCCGGGTCGGTTCCATCCTGGACCGATGCGTGAAGGGATGCTGGCGGAAATCGGACACGGCGCGACGGCCGCGTGGGGGGGACAGGGGCGCGGAGGGACGACGAAGGGGCGAGCGCCTTGCGGCGCCCGCCCCTCAGTCAGACTCGTCAGTCCTGAACGAGCTTGCGACGACGCACGATCAGCAGGACGATGCCCGCCGAGATGAGCGCAAGCGCACCGGCCGAGGCCGTCAGGGTGACCGTGGTGTCCATACCCGTGGTTGCGAGCTCACCGTCGCCACCGGCGGACGGAGCCTCGCCGCCGCCGTTGCCGCCCGGAGCCGGTGCCGGTGCGGGCGCCGGAGCCGATACCGAGAATGCCAGTTCAGCTGCCGTAGCGGAGTTGACTCCGTCGACGGTCTGAACAGCGCGAACCGTGTAGGAACCCGGCTCGAGAGCCGCCTCGAAGTCGATGCTCCATGTGCCGTCGACGACCGTCGCGCGGTAGCTGCCGCTCTCGGCCGCGAGTGCGGCGACCGCGGTGGCGCTGGCGGCATCCACACCGTTCAGCGCGACCTTGACCGTTGCGCCCTCGATGCCGGTGCCGGACAGGCCCGTCGGGCCGGCCGTGGGACCGAAGACCTGGCCGTCGAAGATCGACGTGATCGCCGGAGCGGCCGGTGCCAGGGTGAACGTCGATCGGACGACACCCGAGAACTCTTCTGCGTTGCGGAACTGCTGCGCGGTGACCGTGTACTCGCCGTAGGACTCGACGGACAGGCCATCGATGGTCCAGGTGCCGTCCTCGGCGACCGTGACGGGCGCGAAGCTGTCACCGCTGCTGTCGTCACCGAGGCTGACCTCGACGGTGTGACCCGCGACACCGGTGCCGCTGATGCTCGTGAGCGGAGCGGCCAGCGTCGAGCCGTCGGCCGGCGACGTGATGACAGGAGCTGCCACCGCCGGCGGAACGACCTTGACGTCCCACGTGGTGGTCGCCGAGCGGCTGTAGCCGTTCACGGCAGTGAAGGTGTAGGAGAACTCACCCTTGTTCTCGACCTTGAAGCTGAACTTGCCGTCCTCGACCTTGACCGAAGTGGGTTCGCCGCCGTCACGCGTGATGATGACGGACTTGGCGTTGTTGCTCGGTACCGTGCCGGTGATGGTCGAGCCGCGCTCGACGGTGTCGCCTGCATCGATCTTGGGCTTGTCGATCGACAGAGCGACCGTGTAGCCGTCGGTGAACTCGAGGCTCTTGGTCAGGGACGCGGCCCACGTGAACACGCCGGGCTTGCCACCACTGATGAGGCCGACGGCCGTGTTGCCCTGGATGACCGCGCCACCCGAGTCGCCGGGAGCACCCTCGACATCGCTGGAGAAGCCACGGACCCAGTGTCCGTTGCCGTTGCCGTCCACGATCTCTGCCCAACCGTCGAGGATGTCGAGAGTCGGATCGATCGTTCCGGTCGTGAAACCTGTCGTGCGGCCGCTCTTCGAGACGGAACCGTACGTCGGCTCGCCGACCGAGGTGACCTTCACGGAGCCCTCAGCCAGAGAGTCGAGAGCTTCACCGGCCGTGGACCAGTCGGTCACGGCGGGAAGCGGGTTCCACCCACCGGCCTCGTTGATGTCGATGACCGAGATGTCGATGGAGGTCGGGTTGTTCTCCGCACCCGAGGTGTAGCCAGGACCACCGAACTGCGCGAACCCGAACTCACCGAGGATGACCGTCGGCTCGGGAAGGACCCAGCCCGGACCGTCAACGGCCGGCTCTTCGCTGGGCACGGTCAGAGCCGTGAGGGCGGTCTTGTCACCGTTTTCGTCGAAGGCGCAGTGTCCGGCGCTGAGCAGCGCAGGTGCACCATCGGGCGTGTAGGCGGAGAAACCGATCGAGCAGGCGCCGCCGGTCTCGGTCATGTATCCCTGACCACCGACGACGTCGCCTTCGGCCCAGGCCTCGAGCACAGCCGGAACCGTGACGATCTCGGCGTTCTTGGCGTCAACACTGTCAGCGAAGGCCTCGACGGCATCCTCACCCTTGCCGGTTGAGACGCTGTCCTCGGTGACCACGATGACATCGTCACCCTGAGCGTTCACACCGACTGCGACGATCTCGACCTCGGCCGCGGCCGCTTCGTCGGCGGCCTTGTCGACCTGCTCTTCGGTGATCTTCGTCTCGGGCGCTTCGGTCTCCTTCGGCGCGGCAGTCTCCTCCGCGGCCGGAGTCGAGCTCGCTTCCGGTGTCGAAGAAGCGGTCGGCGTCGGCGCCGGCGTGGTCTCGGCGGCGACGGCCGGAGCTGCGAAGACGAGGCCTCCGAGCGTCAGCGTCGCGGCTGCAGTCAGCGCCAGTGAACGGCGCCCCATTCCTCTGGTCATGTATGAGTGTCCTTTATCGCTGCGGAAAATACGCAGTGTCCCCCCGCCGGAGCTGAATACCCCTATACCTACTCCGGAAGAACATGCGGCGGCTGGCACCGAAGCGCAAAGCCTCGTTCAGAGTACACAGCATTCGCACAGACTCCAATGGGTAGTTCTCCCCAAGTCGAGAATTCACCTGATCTTCGCCGCGTCCGGCGCGTGCTGAGTACCATCGAAGACATGGCCTCCCACCGCATCCGCACCAGCCTCGTCCTGGCCGCAGCCGCCCTCCTCCTCACAGCCTGCGCGCCGGCAGGCGGACCGGGCTCCGCGCCGACCTCGACCGCATCGCCGGCCGGGTCGGATGTCGTCGGCACCTGGGGGTCGGATGCCGCGGGAGAACCGTTTCTCGAGTTCACCGACGACGGCACGGTGAAAGGAACCGACGGCTGCAACGGCATCGGCAGCACGTACACCGTGGTCGACGATGCGGTCGAGATCGCGCCGTACGTCTCGACGCTCAAGGCCTGCCAGGGCGTTGACGACTGGTTGCGGGGCATCAGCGTCGTGCAGGTCGAGGGCGACACCCTCATCGTCATGGACGAGGCCGGCACGAAGATCGGCGAGCTCCCCCGTTCCTGAGCGGGTTCGCGCGAATCGCGACACGGCTAGGCTGAGGCCATCATGGACGTGTTCCTCCAAGGCTTCTGGGACTTCGCGGGGCACTACTGGTGGCTGATCTTCCCCATCATGGGCGTCGCCGGTGGTATCGGGAAGGCGTGGGAACGCGCCTCCAAGCAGCGGCATGAACGACGCCTGGAGACTTTGCGGATCAAGGGCGAGATCAAGGCCGCCCAGATCGCTGCACGCGGGCAGACGGCACCCGTCAGCACTCAGGCGCGGCAGATCCCGGCCGAACCGCAGGTGACATCGAACCAGCTGCTCGAGCGGCTGTTCATCGAACATGACGAGATCACCGCGCGCTGGCTGGAATACGAGCTCGACGTGGCGAAGCTGATCGCCTTCCCCGCCATGAGCGACGGACGCCAGCCGCTGACCGCGGCGTTCCTCCGCGCGAAGAAGCTCGCGGACACGCTGCGGCCGGCATCCGCCGACGCCAAGGTGACCGAGCAGCAGGTCGCCGAGTATCTGGACGCCGTCGGCAACTACGCCGTCGCGTTCGAGGTCGCCGAGCGGGATGCCCGGCGCCTGCGGGACTCGACGTTCACCGAGGCGGAGCGCAAGAAGCTCGACCGTGCGCAGCAGCTTCTGAAGGTCGCCGTCGACGACACCGCGACCCAGGCCGAGCGCAACATCGCGTACAAGAGGGTCCGCGAGGAGCTCGACGGGCTGATCCTGCTGTCCGACGCGGCCGTCGAAGTCCTCGAGAAGCAGGTCGCGCGAGAGATCACGGCGGCGCCGACGGCGCCGGAGCCGGTGACCCCGGCATCCGCCCCGGAACCCGAACGGATGCCGCTGCGTCGGGATGACGAGCGCGCGTGATCCCCGAGAACGTCACAGGACCGATCAGCGGCCATGCCGAGGGACCGGTGTGGTGGTCGGGCTGGGGCGGGCTGCGCTGGGTCGACGGCTACGCCGGCGACCTGCTGACCCTGCGCGGAGACGGAATCCATCGTCTGCACATCGATGACGAATACGCCGCCTTCGTCCGACCGCGCACGAGCGGCGGCTTCGCAGCCTTCGGCGCGCGCACCCTCTATCTGTCCGACTCCGCCGACGGCCCTGCCACGGCGGCCGGCGGTTTCGCCCTGGGTGCGGCGCGCTTCAACGACGGGTGCGCGGACCAGGACGGGCGGCTGCTCCCCGGAACCATGGCCGCATCGGATGCCGGGGCAGCCGGCCGTCTGCTGCGGATCGGGAGCGATCTCTCCACGAGCACGATCCTGTCCGATGTCACTGTCTCCAACGGACTCGCCTTCTCACCGGACGGGTCCGTGGCGTATTACGTCGACACGGCGACAGGGCGGGTCGACCGCTTCGACGTCGTCGACGGCGAACTCATGGGCCGTCGACCGTTCGTGCAGATCGACGACGGCGACGGCTCACCGGACGGCCTGACCGTCGCGGCCGATGGAAGCGTCTGGGTCGCGCTCTGGGGTGGATCCGCCGTGCATGGCTACGACGCCGGTGGGCGTCTGCTCGAGCGCGTGCCTCTCCCCGTCGATCAGGTCAGCGCATGCACATTCGGCGCGGATGACCTCGGCACCCTGTTCATCACCACTTCGGCACAGGACATGGGACACGACCACGGGACAGAGGCCGGCTCCGTCTTCAGCATCCGCCTCGGCGTCACCGGCATGCCCGTGATGCCGTTCGCCGGCTGAGTCGTCAGAGCATCACGCGGCGAGCGTGCTGACGCTGCCCGCCGAGACCTTCGATCTCGATTCTCATCTCATCGCCGTCGACGAGGTACGGGAAGCGGCCGGACAGCGCGACGCCTTCGGGTGTGCCGGTGTTCACCACATCCCCCGGCTCGAGGACCATGTACTGGCTGAGGTGCTGGATGAGCGAGAGCACCGGGAAGATCATGTCGCTGGTCGATGAGTCCTGTCGCGACTCGCCGTTCACCCATGACCGCAGCCTGAGCGCCTGCGGATCGACCTCGTCCGCAGGAACGAGCGCCGGCCCGAGAGGATTGAAGGTCTCAGCGCACTTGCCCTTCGACCACTGCCCGCCGGAGACCTCGAGCTGATAGTCGCGCTCCGATACGTCGTTCGACACCGTGTATCCCGCGATGACGGCTCCGGCGGCATCCAGCGAGGGCAGGTAGCGCGCCCGTGCACCGATCACCACCGCGAGTTCGACCTCCCAGTCGACTTTCAGCGCGTCCGGCGGCAGCAGCACATCATCATCGGGTCCGACGATGGTGTTGGGATGCTTGAAGAAGATCACCGGTTGCTCGGGTGGATGCGAACCCGACTCCGCGGCGTGCGCGGCATAGTTCATTCCGATGCACACGACCGCCTGCGGTCGCGCGATCGGAGCGCCGATGCGCAGACCCGCGGCATCCGCTTCCGCAAGCCCGCCCTCCGCGAGCGCGCGTCGCGTCCGTGCGATGCCATCGGCGGCGAGGAAGGCACCATCGATCTCGTCGGTCACTGGTGAGAGATCACGGAGGATGCCGTCGTCATCACGGACGAACGGTCGTTCGCGGCCCATCGCGCCGAGTCGCAGAAGCTGCATCATCTCTCCTTCGCGTCGGCGTACGACGGGTTGACGATCGGGGCGTCCTCACCGGCGAGATGGCGGATGATGTTCTCCGCTGCGTGCACCGGCAGATCTTCAAGTGCTTCCGGTGAGAACCATGCGGCGTGGGGCGTGAGCAGCACACGGTCCAGATCGCGCAGCGGCGATTGCGCCGCCAGCGGTTCCGCCGCGAACACGTCGAGAGCCGCAGCGCCGAGATGCCCCGAGCGCAGGGCTGCGGCGAGAGCCGTCTCGTCGATGAGCGGACCTCGGCAGGTGTTCACGACGACCGCACCGGGCTTCATGGTGGCGAGCGCTCCGGCATCGACGAGATGGCGGGTGCTCTCGGTGAGCGGCACGTGCAGGGTCAGGATGTCGGCACGGGCGATGGCCTCTCCGATGCCGGCCGATTCGCAGCCGGCGGCGCGCACGGCGTCGGGATCCGCATACGGATCCGCGACGACCACCCCGAATCCGAGGCCCCGCAGCCCCCTGGCCACAAGTGAGCCGATCCGCCCGAATCCGAGCACGGACACCGTGGTGCACGATGGCCGCACCGCCATCGGCCGAGCATCCACGGCCTTCCACACTCCCTCTCGGACCGCACGGTCATAGGCGGGAAGTCCGCGGGCCTGCGCCATGATCATGGCGATCGTGTGCGCCGCGACCTCTTCGATGCAGTAGTTCGGCGTGTTCGCGACCGCGATGCCCCGCGCCGTGGCCGCTGCGACATCGATCATGTCGTACCCGATGCCGACTCGGCTGATGATCCGGAGGTTCGGCAGCGCGTCCATCACCTCGGCCGTGATCGGTGCCCACTGGACGACGAGACCCTCGATCTCCGACCCGCGGGCCACCAGGTCTGCGGGAGCAGCCGATGCGGCACGCTCGGCGCGCAGTCCGGCAGTGCGCAGGGTGTCTTCGATCACCGTTCCAGGAAGGTCGCAATCGCTGACCAGGATGAGAGGCTGAATCATGACGTTGATGCTATAGCAAATAGCAGCACCTCTCGCGTGATCGAGGATTTTGCTATAGCGTTTCTGCATGACGTTTCGCCGTGCACTCATCACCGGGGCCAGTTCCGGAATCGGAACCGCCGCCGCCCTCGAACTCGCTGAGATCGGCTGCGCGCTCTGGATCACGTACTCGGGGCGTGCCGCCGAGGCGGCGGAAGTCGCCGAGCAGTGCCGTGCCGCCGGGGCGCCAGAGGTCCACGTCTCGCAGCTCGATCTGCGGGACGGCTCGTCCATCGACGCGCTCATCGCCGACCTCACCCTGCAGTGGGGCGCCCTGCACGTTCTCGTGAACAACGGCGGCGTATGTCCCTACACCCCGTACGACGAGATCGATGCGGACGAGTGGGACCTCGTGATGGAGACGAACGCGCGCGGCACCTTCCTGCTGACCCGCGCCGCGCTGCCGCTGCTGCGGGCGGCATCCGGAGATCGATCCGTCGTGAACATCTCGTCCATCGCCGGGCAGGTCGGCGCGCTCCAGACCGGGCTGCACTACGCGGCGAGCAAGGGGGCGATCCTCGCTCTCACCCGCAGCTTCGCCCGGCATCTCGCGGGCGAGGGCATCCGGGTCAACGCCGTCACCCCCGGCCCTGTCGCGAGCGCGATCACCGACCAGTTGCAGGGCGAGGGACGCACGAAGCTCGCCTCGTCCATCCCGCTCGGCGATTTCGGGCAGCCGGCCGATGTCGCCTGGATCATCGCCGCTCTGGCATCCGAACGATCCCGCTTCATCACGGGAGCCACGTATGACGTCAACGGAGGAGTCCGCATTGACTGAGCACCGCAGCGCCCTGGACACCGTGCAGGCCCAGCTGGACGCGTTCAACGCGCACGACCTCGATGCGTTCGTGGACACGTACGAGGAGGATGCCGTCATCACCGGCGTCGCTCCGGAGCCTCTCCGGGGTCGCGTGGCGATCCGGGCCTTCTACGAGCCGCGCCTGGCGAACCCCGATCTCTCGTGTCTCATCGACACCCACGTGCTCTTCGGATCGCGCTGGGTGGTGGCTCAGGAGCGCGTCATCAATGCCGGCGTCTCCACCGAGACCATCGCGACCTTCGATGTCGTGGCCGGCGTCATCACCCGCGCTTCGATGCTCAAGGCCTGAACACCCGCCCGGCGCCGTCAAACCCCGTCAGCCGCGGAAGCGCGCTCGGAGTGCCGGATCGATCGCGATGTCGCCGAAGGATGCCGTCCACGCGCCGTCGACGGCGATCGACTGGCCGGTGAGATAGGGAGCCTCGTCCGAGAGCAGGAACGCCGCGACAGCGGCCACTTCCTCGGCCCGCGCGATCCGCCCCATGGGCGGCCCTTCGGAGAGAGCCCGTTCGGCCGCGACGGGATCCGGGGAGTTCGCGATCTGCGCCTCGAGGTGCGGAGTCCGCACGCCACCGGGAGCAACCGTGTTGGCGCGGATGCCGAGACCTCCGTACGTCGTCGCGATGCTGCGCGTGAGCGCGTCGATGCCCCCCTTGGTGAATTCATAGGCCGCGTGATCGATAGAACTGGCCCGCCCGTGGATCGATCCGACGTTCACGATCGCCCCCTGGACGCCCTGTTCCAGGAAGGCCGACACCGCCACCGAACTCCCCCAGAGATAGCCGAGGCCGTTGATGCCGACGATCTCCCGGACGAGATCCTCGTCGAGGTCGTGGAGAGGCGTGCGCCGAGTGATGCCGGCGTTGTTCACCCAGCCGCTCAGGGGCGCCAGCGCCATGGCGGCCGCCGCGGCGGCCTCGTGCGCGGACCGCTCGGCTGCGTCGCCGATGATCACGTCGGCGCAGACGCCCGCCTCGGCTGTTCCGGAGCCGGCTGAGCGCTCCAGCCCGACCACGATCCACCCCTCGGCGGTGAGGCGCTCCGCGATCGCTCGGCCGATGCCCTTGCCGCTGCCTGTCACGACGATGCTCTTCATGCTCGTGCCTCTCCGAAGTCGAAACCGGACTGCGCGAACGCGAATCCGAGACCGGGCGTCGCAGCGGGACGGACCGCGCCGTCGAACAGCGGTCCGCCCGTGACGAGGGACGGCGACGGGTCGTACGGATTCCCCTCTCGAGCGAACGTCTCGACACCGATGCCGAGATGCACCGTGACCTCCGGGTACACGTGTCCGGAAACCGGCACGCCGCGCGCCAGCGCCCAGTCGATGACTTCGCGCGCCGGCGTGATGCCGCCGATCGCGACGACATCGAGCCGGAGCGCGTCGACCGCTCCCTGGTCGACCAGCGCGCGCAGCACCGCGGGGTCGGTGACCTCGTCGCCGACGGCGAGCCGCAGCCCGGTCTCCCTGCGGATCCGTGCGCAGCCCGCGACGTCCTCGGGCAGCAGCGGATCTTCCAGCCAGGCGAGCTCGGGATCGCCCCACCGTGCGATCTCGGCGAGGGCCTCGTCGGCATCCCGCCAACCGAAACCGACGTCGACGACCAGTCCGGTCCGCGCGGGAAGGCCCTCGGTGACCAGCGAGATGAGTTCTCGCATGTACGTCGGGTCCGGAAGGCGCGAGATCTTCACCGTCGTCCAGCCCTCCGCCTGTGCCAGGACCTCATCCGCGACCTCCGCGGGCGACCGCTCCGGCGTCGGGTAGGCCGCGACCAGCATCGACGGGCGCGGCTGATCGTCCGTCCCGAGCAGTTGCCAGAGCGGTTGATCGGCCCGCTGAGCGGCGATGTCCCACAGTGCGATGTCGACCAGGCCGATCGCCCGGCGCACCAGGCCGACGCGGCCGACGATCGCGCTGCCCCGCAGCATTCGATCCCAGGCCGAGGCCGGATCGTCCGCGTCGGCTCCGATCACGTGCGGTGCGACGAGCCGCTCGACGATCTCGGCCATCGGCGCCTCGCGCGACAGACAGTAGGCGCGACCGATGCGATCTTCGGCATCACGCACCTGCACCGCGGTGTACTCACGGCGCTCGACGGTCATCGCGCCCAGGCGCAGGGGCACCGGAAGCGGGAGGACGGTGGTCGCCGTCGCGACGGAATCGATCGTCACAGCGGCTTCTTCGCCAGCGGGATGCCGTAGTCCACCATGAATCCGCCATCGACGTACAGCGTCTGACCGTTCATGTATCGAGAGTCCGTTCCTGCGAGGAAGCTCACCGCCGCGGCGATCTCGCTCGCGTCGGCGAGTCGCTTCGCGGGGATCCTGTTGAGGATCGTGTCCAGATCCAGCGTGCCCTGTTCGATGCCGTGGCGGAAGACGCCGGTGTCGACGTAGCCGGGCGCGACGGCGTTCACGCGAACGCCACGGGCGGCCCACTCCGCGCCGGCCGTCGCCGTCAGTCCGATGACGGCCGCCTTCGTCGTGGCATAGGGTGCACGACCGGCGGAACCACGCGACGAGATGGACGAGATGTTCACGATGCGGCCGTCGCCGCGAGCGAGCATCCGCCGCCCTCCCGCCTGCAGACAGAGGAAGACGCCGTGCAGGTTGACGTCGACGACCGCCGCCCATTCCTCCCAGGAGAGATCCTCGATGCCGCGGTGACGCTGGATGCCGGCGTTGTTGACGAGGACCTCGATCGGACCGAGGTCGGCCTCGATTTCACCGAACACCCCGTCGACGGCCGCCGGATCGGTCACGTCGAGCTCGCGCCACAGGATGCCATCGGGATTCGCACCTGCCGTCTGACCGGCGACTCGGTCGGCGGCGACGACCAGGTAGCCGTCGGCGGCGAGGCGCCGTCCGATCTCCCAGCCGATGCCTGCGGCCCCACCGGTGACGACGGCGACGGGTGGATGAGTGGTCATGGTTCTCCTCACGATACGGACAGATTTCCGGGAACGGATGCCTCGAGCAGCGCGGCGACGAGGCGGCAGGCGTGCTCCTCGAGCAGTTCGAGCGCGCCGGCCGCGAGCGGTGTCTGCCAGGCCTGATAGGCACCGCGGTCATAGGCCTCGCGGGTGGGCAGGTACACGAAACCGGGGCCGTTGGTGAGGTTCATCACCACGATCGTCGTCTCGGGGAATCGTGCCCGCAACGTGCGCTGCAATCGGGAATACGCTTCTCCCGGGTGTCCGAGCACGATCGCATCGCCGAACCGCCACGCCCAGACCGGATGCGCCACCGTCGATCCATCGATGTACCCCTCGCGCAGATTGCGCGCTCGGCCGAGACGCTCCTCGCGGGAGCGCGGATCGATGTCCTTCCACTCCTCGGCGAGCTCGTCGAGTGCGGGCAGATCGCGCAACGGCAGTTCGACGGCGTCGACGGTTCCCGCGGACGTGGCGTCGGCTGCGGCCGGACGACCAGTCCACACGGCGAGCGGAGCGCCCGACTCGACGACCCGGTCGAGCACGACCTCCTCTCCCGGTGCGGGAAGGCCGTCGAGCGCAGCGAGGACGGCATGGCCGAGCGATCGCCCGTGCCGATCGGCCACCAGGACATCGCCGGTGTACTGCTCACGCGGGGCGAGCTCCCCGGAGGCTCCCTGCACGAACAGGCACGCGGCGCCGGTGGCGGTCTCGACGGTCTCGCGCATCGCACCGACGTAGTCGGGCGACACCTCGCGGCTCTGCCAGGCGAGCGTCGTGGGGTGGCAGGCATAGTTCACCAGCGTCGCGCGCACCGCGCCGCCGACGCTGATCCGACCCACCACGACGGTGTCGTCGGATCCGCCTGCGGGGTTGTACCCGACGAGGGCTCGACCATCGAGGTCGAGTTCGCGGTCGGCCGCCAGCGCGCAGCGACCCTGCGTCCATTCGATGAGCCCGGGCTGAGCCCCGACCAGCGCCTCGCGACCGGCGGCGATGCCCGCAGCCGCGAGCGCGTCGAGGTATCCCGGGATCAGCTCACCGCCGGGGAGGTGGGCGTCGGAGGCGCAGAGCACGGCGCCGGCGTGCGTGTGCGACAACGAGAGCATCAGCTGATCGGGCTCGAGTCCGAGCCCCTCGAGGATCGTCTCGCGCACGCGGCGCTCGTCGGCGACTCGGCGCCACCAGGTGCCATCGACGGCCAGCAGCAGTCGCTGGCGGTCGTCACCGCCGATGAGGGCGAGCGCCGTCAGAGCGAACGGACGGTGCACCCCTTCGGAGCGTTCCCAGTCGGCGGGCCCCCAGTTCTTCGCGCGGATGCCGATCGGCGGAGTGATGTCGCGACGGGCGACGCCGACCCGCACGGCGCTGCGCGGCACCTTGATGCGGTCGCCGAGCGCGACGCCGGAGTCGGTCGCGGCCGTGGGCGCGTGCTTCATGTTCTCCAAGGTCCTGCCGTTCTCCGATGGTGCTGATGATGTGCATGCGGTCAAACGATGATGATCGAATCTGCGATCAGGACCCGTTCACTCTCGTCGGGGAGTCTGCGTTCGACACCGCGTTCGGACGATGCGCTGTAGAGCAGCGTCGAGGCCTCCGGGAAGCCGTTCTCGAGCAGCAGCCGACCGCCGATGAACTGCGCGTCCACGATGCGCGCATGGTTGACTCCGGCTCCGATATCGAGGTGCGCCGCCGCACCCGCCGCCGTGGAAGTCGCACCATTGACGCGCCAGGCGATGACGCCTGCGCCCGCAGCCCTGCTCACCATCGCCCCGTCCGTGCGTTCCGTGCTCAGTTCGACGGCGTCGAGGACGACGCTCTGATCTCGGGATGCGGTCATGACGAGCGCCGCGTCGCGCACCGTGCCTCCTCTGATCGTCACCCGCGATGAGGAGATCTCGACCGGCGCCCCGGTGGCAGGGCCGCTCAGATCGCAGTCCACGAACCGGACGTGTCCGGAGCCGCGCATCTTCGTCCCGTCCAGACCGGTGATCGTGCACCGGGCGAAGGAGACGGTGGCGGCGACCGGTGTCTGGACGAGAACCTGTTCCGTCGGCAGCGCGAAGGTGCTGTCCTCGATCGTGGTCGGGCGCGTGGAGCGCGAGCTGCGCTGTCCGATGGCCAGCAGGCCGGCCGAGCACCCGCGCAGCTGGGCGCCGTCGGCATTGATCGTCATCGTGGCCTGCGGGTCGAAAGTCGACCGGCCGAGCACACGCACGTTCTCGAGCGTGAGGTCGGTGATCTTCGTCCCCGCCACGAACCATGAGCACACGTGATCGCGGACGGTGATCCGTTTGGCCGACGTGCCCCATTGCCCGCCCGAATTCGCGATGTCCATCAGCCCGGAGCAGCCGATGAAGGTGAGGTCGTGCTCGTACTGGCCATGCGTGGTGAACGGGTTGCCGCCCTGGTCGTCGCCATCGCCGTGGCAGTTCTCGACGATGCAGTAGGCGCTGGCGGTGAGATCGTTCAGGTGCCGCGCGTTCGACGATGTGCAATCGCTGATCCGCCCGTACAGGCAGGAGATCTGCTGGGTGAGGTATCCGGCTCCGCCGTAGAAGACGGTGGGCGGATTCTCGATCGAGCAGCGTTCCGTGCGGAAATGCGTGTTCCACCTGCGCATCACGACCGGCCACCAGGTGCGCGAGGCATGCACATCGGTCACGTCGCAACGGATGGCGTACTCGAACGCCAGAGGGTGCGACCCTGTCATCTCCCGAGAGTCCGGCAGGCTCCCGTCGGTCGGGCCTTCGAAGGGCCCGGCACCCAGGAACCTCATGCGGGAGATGCGGACGCTGGAGACGGGCTCGTAGCGGCGCCAGGTCAGCTGCCTCCCCTCAGCCAGCGGCCAGCCGTTGAGATAGTCGATGCGGATGTGGTTCCCGTCGATCTGCTGGGTCACCTCGACGAACCGCTGCAGCTCTCGCTCGTCCGCGCCACCGCCGGCGACCGGTGCGCACTGCACGGCCCACCACGAGCCGACCGGGAAACGGCCGGAATCCGGCACCGCGACGGCATCGGTGAGCTCCGGCCACGCCTCGGCGAGCGCGTGCTCGACGGTGTCCTCCACCGGTTCGCCGGTGAAGAACATCACGGCGCCGAACGGGTTGTCGTGGGAGTTCTTCTCGATGCCTTCACTCGAGACCGTATGCCCGCCGAAGTCGATCTCAAGAAGAGATCGCGTGAACCGGTGTCGACGCTGGAACAACAGGTCCGTGTGCGCTTCGATCCGACGGATGGACGTGTCCGTCACCATCGCGGCGAGGGCGTCATCGGCCGCTGATTCCGGGCCGGCGATCCCGAACGCGCGGAAGTCGACCGTGCCGTCGTGCTGCAGGAGCCAGACTGTGCCGCGCCTTCCTGCGATGACGGTGCCGCCATTGGCCTTCCGGTCCTTCCCGTCCGCACCGGCGTAGACGAGCAGTCCGGCATCTCCCTGTTCCCGATAGCAGGCGGCGATCGCCACGTCGCCCGGCGTCGCGCGAATGCCGGCCAGATCGGCCACGGTCCCGACATGCTGCACTCTCGGACCCTCAGCGGCGTCCGCCCGAGATCCGCCGGCGACGGCGGCAGCGGACCCGAGAGCCGCCGCTCCGATTCCGGCGATGAGAGCGCGGCGCCCTGCGGACCGCACGGACTTCGCCGATGCCTGCGTCATGAGTCGCGTCCGGTCGGGCCGGCCGAGATCGACACGTCGATGTCGGCCGGAGTGGTGAATTCGGGGCGTCGGCTGAGGATGAAGCCGATGGCAGCACCCAGGACGGTCAGGGCGGCGATGAGCAGAAGCCCCCAGATCGTCGACCCGGTGGTCTGGCTGATCCAGCCGATGGCATAGGGTCCTGCGAACCCGGCGAGGTTTCCGACCGAGTTGATGAACGCGAGCCCGGCCGCTGCTGCGGTGCCGGTGAGCACCATCGGCGGGAGACTCCAGAACAGCGGCGTCGTCGAGAACAGCGCGCTCATTCCGATGCAGAGAGCGATGAGCGAAACAGCCGGGATGGATTGGGCGGCGACGGCCGCGATGAGGGAGAGCGCGGTGATCGAGAGCGTGATGCCGATCTGCAGCGGGATGTTGCCCTGCCTGCGCGCAGCACGCTCCCACGGGATCATCGCGAGCGCGGCGCAGATGTTCGGCAGCGCGACGAGCCAACCGGTGGTCGAATTCGAGAAGTCACCCATGGCCTGCATGATCGTCGGGAGCCAGAGGCCGAGCCCGTACGCGCCGAAGACGACGCCGAAGAACAACAGGATCAGAGTCCAGAGTCGCCCATTGCTGAACACTTCGCCCAGGCGAAGTCGTCCATGGCGCTGCTCCGTCGCCGCCGTCTCCCGCGCGACGGTGTCTGCGATCCAACCCTGCTCCGCCGATGTCAGCCAGCGGGCATCCTGCGGTCGATCAGGCAGCCAGAAGAACACCACGAACGCGAGGACGACGGCCGGGATGCCTTCGAGGATGAACACCAGTTGCCAGCCGTCCAGCCCCCACATCCCATGCATCTCCATGATCCAACCGGACAGCGGCGCCGCGACGGCGTTCGCGATGGGATTCGACAGGGCGAACACGACGAGCACCTGGGTCCGGTACTGCCTCGGGAACCACAGCGTCAGATACAGCAGGACGCCGGGGAAGAAGCCGGCTTCCGCGATGCCGAGCACGAAGCGCGCGATCGCGAACTGGGTGCTGTCCTGGACGAAAGCTGTCAGCACGGCGACGATCCCCCAGGAGACCATGATCCGGGCGATCCACTTCCGCGCGCCGTACTTCTCGAGCAGCAGATTGCTCGGCACCTCGAACAGCAGGTAGCCGATGAAGAAGATCCCGGCCGCGAACCCGAAGGCGGCCTCGGTCATCTGCAGCGCCTCGGTCATCTCGAGTTTGGCGAACCCGGCATTGTTGCGATCGATGTAGGCGACGAGGTACAGCAGCCCGAGGAACGGACCGAGCCTCCAGATGGCCTTCTTCATAGCGCTCGCGCCGAGTGCGGCGCCGGCGTCGAGGGGACGCGCCTGTGACATGACAACTCCTCCGTCAACGGTTTCGAACTTTGCTATAGCATCTAGCAATATCCGGAAGTTGTCCAGTGTTCGACGCGATGCCATAGCATCGGAGGCGTGCGCAGCGTCACCGACCAGAACATCGCGGAGCAGGTCACGAACGAGCTGCGTGCAGCGATCCATTCCGGTGAGCTCGCGCCTGGTGAACGCCTGGTCGAGCGGAAGCTGGCAGCGCAACTCGGCGTCAGTCACATCCCTGTCCGCGAAGCGCTGACGCGGCTGAGCGAGGAGCGGCTGGTCGTTCGGGAACCGCGTCGCGGAGCGCGAGTCGCGGAGCTCACCCCCCTCGATCTGGAAGAGATCTCCAGCCTGCGGATCGTGCTCGAGCAATTCATGGCGATCCGGGTGCAGGAGCGCTGGAGCGACGAGTCGGCCGCGCGGCTGACCGCGATCGTCGATGCCATGTCCCGTGCAGAGCCGGGCGACATCGCGGAGGTGCTCCGCCAGGATCAGCTGTTCCACGCCACCCTCGCCGAACTCGCCGAGCATCGATTCCTCGATGAGGTGAGCGCTCAGCTGCGAGGGCGCATCACCGGCTTCCTGCATGCCGCGAACGCCGCGCTCGATCCGGCCGAGCAGCAGGAGCACGTGCAGAGCCACCAGCAGATCCTCGATGCGATCGCCAGCGGCGATCCCGACCGCGCCAGAGACGTCATCGCCGCACACGTGACGACGGCCTTCGCACGCATCCGTCTCGCGACCCCGGCGGGCGACGGCACGAGCTGACGACGACGAGGGATCGGCCGAGAAGACCGATCCCCCGAATCCTCCGCGATCAGATCGTGAGGTTGCCTGTGAGCACGACGTTGTCGGCCTCCTCCGGAATGGTCCGCTTCACGCCGGTCTCGACATTGACGGAGTGCAGCAGCGTCGAGCCGCCGCCGAAGGCACCGGGCGCCAGCTCGAGTGCTCCGCCGTCGAAGCGGCACCCTGTCGCGCGATAGTGGTTCTTCCCCCCGGTCAGCGACACGTGCGCGGCGTCACCGGAGAAGGTGCTGTCGGCGAGCAGGACGCTCAGGATGCCATCGCCGCCGCGCGAGAGCGCTGTCCCCTTCGCACCGGAGACGGACGATCCGCCGATGATCTCGATCGACTGATCACCGCCCGCGGCGACCACGCTGACGCCCTCGAGGTCAACCCCGTCGAACCGGAGTCGCGCTGATGAGGAGGTGAGTGCTCCGTCGCGGTCACCGCCGGTCAACCGGCCGCCGCGGAACGTCACCGGCGCGCCACCGCCGATCTTCATGCCGTTCAGGCCCGACAGCGTCGTGTCCACGAACGTCACCGGCTTCTTGACCGTCGCGTTCGTCAGCTCTCCGGCGGCCACGAACGTGAACTCCGATGCTTCGATGACCGTGGGCCGCTTCGAGGCGTCGGACGCCTGCGTGATGACGAGGGTGTCCGTCGCCGAGCATCCCCGCAGCTGAGCCCCGTCCGCGTTGATCCACAGCATCCCTGAACCGGACAGCGACGGCTTGCCGATGACCTTCACGTCTTCGAGCGTGAGGTCTGTGACCTTGACGCGCGCGACGAACCACGAGCACACGTGCTGGCGGACCGTGATGCGCTTCGCCGCAGACCCCCAAGCCGCTCCCGAGTTCGCGAAGGTCATCAGCCCCGAATTGCCCACATACGTGAGGTCGTGCTCGTACTGCCCGTGGGTCACGAACGGCCCCTGGTCGTCCCCGTCGCCGTGACAGTTCTCGACCAGACCGTAGGCGCTCGCCGTCCAGTCGTTCAGATGCCGCGCGTTCGAGGTGTGGCAGTTCGCCACGTAGCCGTACAGGCAGTAGATCTGCTGCGTGAGGTACCCGGCACCGCCGTATGTGACCGACGTGGGATTGGTGAGGTTGCAGGTGTCTGTCGTGAAGTACGTGTTCCAGCGCCGCATGACCAGCGGCCAGAAGGTCGCCGTGCCGTCGATGTGATCGACGTCGCAGCGCACCGCGTACTCGAACGCGAGCGGGTGCGACCCGGTGAACTGATCGGTGCCCTTGCCCCGGAATCGCAGGTTCGACACGCGCACGTCCTGGACCGGTTCGACTCGGCGCCAGGTCATCGTGCGGTCCTCGCCGAGCGGCCATCCGTTGTGGTAATTCACTCTGATGTGACGGCCGTCGACGATCTGCGTCACCTGCACCAACCGCTGCAGCTCCCGCTCCCAGCGCCCGGCGAGGGCGTTGACCTCCGCGGCGTACCAGGCGCCGACTTCGAAGAACGACGAGTCCCCGACCGGGAACACATCGGCCAGGTCCGGCACGGTCTCCCCGAGTCCGGCTTCGTGCACCGCGTCCGTGACGGCGCCCTGGAAGTACAGGACGGCGGCGAACGGATCGTCTGCTCCCGCGTTCTCGATGCCCTCGGTCGTCATCAGGTGGTTGCCGAAGTCCAGCACGATGTTCGAGCGCGAGAGCCGGTGCCGTCGGACGAAGTTCAGATCCGTATGCGCTTCGATCCGATGGACCGAGGCGTCGTTCACCAGAGCATCCAGCGCATCGTCGGCCGGGACATCCGGCCCGAAGATCCCGAACGCGCGGAAGTCGAGCGTCCCCGTGTGCACCCGCACCCAGACGCCCTTCGCGCCAGGGACGACGGTGCCACCGTTGGCCTCCGGTGGCTGCTTCGTCACGAAGCGGAACAGCCCTCCCCCACCGTCTCCCGGCGATGCGTAGCCGGCGACGGCGACGATGTCGTCAGCCTTGGCGCTGAGTTCGGCGAGCGCCGCGACATCGGATGCCGATGCTGCTTCGCGCGACATCTGCACGATCGTCGGCTGTGCCGCGTTCGCCGGATTCGCCGAGCCGACGGCGACGATGCCGCCGAGCGCTGCTGCTCCGAAGCCCGCCAGCACCATCCGCCGGGTGCGTCCTTCTCCGGTCGTCGCGGTGTCGTCGTGGATGGTCTCGGTCATGGTGCCTCTCTCTCCGCGGCCGGGCCGCGATCGGGTGCGGGCATCGGCCCACGGGGTGTCCTCCCCAGAGGTCTGCTACCCCGCGCCGCATCGGCGGAGGCGATGGTGTTCCGGTACACGGAGATCGTGCGCTGCGACGAGACGGGTACGGCGCCGCCTCGCGCCAGAGCGGCGATCGCGTCGGCGGTTCCGCCGTACCCCAGACCGTCGAGGTCGTCCGGAAGCACGAGCTCACGGATTCCGGTGTCCGTCCATGCCAGGACGGCGTAGCGATCCGCACCCGCCAGACCGGAGATCGTCACCGTCACCGGGATGTCATCGATGCGCGCATGCACCGATCCGAGCACCTCGGACGCCGTCGCGACAGCACCGCGGACTCGGAAGGCCGACAGGATCTCCGCCTGCGCGCCCGGGAGCAGGACGTCGACCATCTCCCACGCATGGAGCCCGATGTTGACCATCGTGCCGCCGGCACCGCCAGGATCGTCCTGCCAGGCGCGATCGCTGACGAGGAACCCCGTGATGTCGTGCTGCACGTGCACGTCGATCGCGCGCAGCCCCGCTGCTCGGAGGTTCTCGGCGAAGTCCGCGAGTGCGGGCGCGAAACGCAGCACCGACGATGTGAAACGGGACGCGGGTGAGAGGCCCGCCCAGCGATCGAGGTCTGCCGAGCACGCGGCGACGGTCTTGTTGAAGAAGGCCGGCACCCCGGCATCCGCGCAGGCCAGGGCCACCTCGAAGGCGCGCCGCGTGCGGACCGTCACGACGACGGCGTCCGGTGCTGAGGCGAGCAGGTCGTCGAGTCCGCCATGGACCTCCGCGCCGAAACGCGCGGCGAAGTCCGCCTGGCGCGACGGATCGTCGGCGTCCCAGACGCCGGCGATCGTCATCCCGCGCGCAACGAGATTCGCGGCGTCCGCGAAGGGATGCGAATGAGCGACACCGGCGAACGCGATCCGCATGGGTCAGCCCATGACCGCCAGCTGCTCGCGACTGATCGCGTGCTGCAACGGGTCGCCTGCCGCGAAGGCGCCGATCTCGGTCGTGACGATCCGCCCCTGGCGTCGCCGCCCTTCTTCGGTCCCGGCGGCACGGTGCGGAGTGAGCAGCACCCCGGGCACCGAGCGGAACGGACTGTCGTCCGACAAAGGCTCCTCGTCGAAGACATCGATCGCCGCGGACAGACGGCCCGTCGCGAGCTCGGCGAGCAGCGCCTGCTCGTCGACGAGCCAGGACCGCGCCGTGTTGACCAATCCCGCACCGTCGGACATCAGGGCGAGCTCGCGCGCGCCGATGAGGTGGCGCGTCTCCGGCAGCGTCGGCGCATGCACGGCGACGATGGCTGCCGCAGCGAGCGCGTCGTCCAGGGGGCGAAGCGGAACTCCGAGAACAGCGGCCTCGTCTGCGCTCAGTGTGGGGTCGACGAGCATCGTGTCAGCCCCGAGCGCGCGGACCAGTTCCAGGTACGCCCGTCCCGTACGGGATGCTCCGATCACCGCGATCCGCGCGCCGAAGATCTCGTGCTGGACGAGCGTCGGCTCCCACCAGCCGGTGCCGCGGCGCAGTGCGTCGTGCATCTGCGGCACCCGGTGCAGGAGCGCGAGAGTGAACGTCAGCGATACCTCGGCCACGGAGCGCGCCATACCGGCGCCGGCCTGCGTCACGAGGACGCCGCGGTCGTACAGGGCGTCGGTGGCGAACGGGCGGATGCTCGCCCCGGTGTGGGCGACCAGCTCCAGAGCCGGCATCGCGGCGAGCACCGCGGCGTCGAAGGGGCGCGCGCCCCAGCTCGTGATCATGACCTTCACGGCGCTGAGGTCCGGCACATCGGCCAACGCGTCGACGTGGAGGAACCCGCCGCCGAGCATCCCGGCCGCGCGCTCCAGCATCTCTCGGTCCTCGTCTCCGAAGAACTCGCGCATGAGCCCCTCGGGCACGACGGCAACGATCACCGGTGCGGTCACGACAACCACGCATCCCGATGCTCGGCGATGAACGCATCGTCGTGCAGCGCCGGATACGCCAGTCGCACCCGAGCGATCTCCTCCGACTGCCCCGGCGACAGCCCCTCGGCCGGATCCAGGCACCAGACGCCCTCGAGCAGCCCCTGCTGACGCAGCACCTCGTGCACGCCGGCGATGACGCCGTGGAAGTCGTTGCCCGGATCGAAGACGGCCTGGTTGACGTCCACCATGTCCGCCGAGACGGCACCGAGGTCGCGGTAGGCCTGGACGTCGCCGGCCGCCGCGCGATGCGCCGCCTCCAGCATCCGGACGGCGGCACGGGTGCCGACCGCCCACTGCCCGAGCAGACCACCCACGAAACGCATCGTGCGAGGGCCCTGCGGCGACTCCACGTGGAACTCCGCCAGCAGGTCGGACACGATCGCATCGTCGTTGCCGGTGTAGAGCGCGATGTCGTCCGCGCGTCCCGATTCGGCCACGCCCCGCACGAGTTCCAGTGTGCGGTAGCGGTCGAAGGGAGCGGACTTCACGGCGACGACGGACGGGATCTGCGCGAACGCACGCCAGAACGCCCGGTCGAGGACAGGCCCGCCGATGGCCTCTTGAAGGTAGAAACCGATGATCGGCAGCACCTCGCCGACGGCGCGGGCGCGATCGAGCAGCTGCGCATCATCCGCCCCTGGCACACGTGGGCTCACCAGCACGGCGTCGTATCCGAGCGAACGGGCGAGTTCGGCCTCGGCGACGGCCTGTGCAGTACCGCCGGACACTCCGGCTACCCGCACAAGCCGTTCGTCTGCCCGCGCATCGAGCTCCTCGGCCGCGAGTGCCAGCACCGGCTCGAACAGCGCATGCTCGGGGTCGCGGATCTCGAACTGCGTCGTGTGCACGCCGACCGCGACCCCACCGGCGCCGGCCGCGATGTAGTACCGCGTCAACGCCCGCTGGCGTCTCTCGTCGAGCGTGCGCTGCGCGGTGAGTGCGAGCGGATGCGCCGGGATCACGGCGCCGGTGGACAGGGTCTCCGCTGCAGCCGGGCGCAGCGCGGGGATCGCCGGCATCAGAACTTCCCGTCCCGCACGGCCCACTTCGTCGGCTTCGCGATGAGAGGGAGCCCGTCCCGCAGCCACTGCGCCTGCCACTCGATCAGCGTTTCGGCCGATGCGGCCGGATAGCCGAACAGCGCCATGCATCGGCGGGCGTCGCTGAGCAGCGCGGTGGGCTGCGGTTCTCCCACGAAGGAGACCTCGGTGTCGAGCAGGTCGGCGAAGCGCCGGGCGATGGACTCGACGCTGAGCAGTTCAGGACCTGTGAGATTGATCGTGAACACCTCATCGGAGGCGTGCGTGAGACTGCGCAGGACCACCTCGTTCGCATAGCCCTGCCAGATCACGTTCACGTTCGAGGTCGCGAGCGAGACCGGCTCCCCCGCGTGCACGGCACGGCCGATGTCGGCGAGGACGCCGTACCGGAGATCGATCGCGTAGTTCAGCCGGATGATCGCCACCCGGGTTCCGCGCTCCTGTGCACCGAACTCGAAGACGCGCTCACGGCCGAGGCAGGACTGCGCGTACTCGCCGATCGGGGCGGGCAGCACCTGCTCGTCAGCTCCACCGGATGCCGCGGCGACGAACGGGTAGACGTTGCCGGTCGACAGAACCGCGATCCTGCTGTCGCGATAGCGGCGGGCGATGCGGTCGGGCAGGGCGGCGTTGACCTCCCAGGCCCAGGAGGCGTTCGTCGCCGCGCCGAACTTCGCACCGACCATGAACACCACGTTCTCGCCGTCCGGGAGTCCCGAGAGGTCGTCGCTGTCGATCAGGTCGAACGGGACGACCTCCACGTTCGCCGCGGCCAGTCTGGCGCGGACATCGGCGTCACCGAAGCGGGAGACCGCGTACACGGTGTCCTGCGCTCTCCCTGCCGCGTCGAGTCCGCGCCGGGCGAGCATCGCGAGGGTGGGCCCCATCTTCCCTCCGGCGCCGAGGATCACGAGATCCCCACTGCCCTTCGCCAGATCCTCGACGAGTGCTGCACTCGGTGTGCCGAGGGCCTGTTCCAGTTCCGCCTCCGTAGCGAATCCCTGATGTGTCACGTGTTCTCTTCCTTCCATCAGCCCTTGATCCCTGTCCCGGTGACGCCTTCTTGCACATAGCGCTGCGCGATGAGGTACGCCATGAAGATCGGGATGAGCGCGACCACCGACCCGGCCAGCATGACGCTGAGCGGAACGTTCTGCTGCTGCAGCGATGAGATGCCGACCGTGAGGGTGAACATGTCGTTCGACTTCGCAATGATCAACGGCCACAGGAAGTCGTTCCAGTGCCACAGGAAGACGAAGATGCCCAGCGTCGCCAGAACGGGCTTGCACAGCGGCAGGACGATCTGCAGGAAGATCCGAAACTCGCCGGCGCCGTCGATGCGCGCGGCCTCGAACAGCTCATCGGGCAGGCCCTCGATGAACTGTCGCATGAGGAACACCGCCTGCGCGTTCGCGAGCGTCGGAAGGATCAGCCCCCAGTACTCGTCGACGCCGCCGAGGTTCGCCATCAGGATGAAGGTCGGGATGAGCGTGACGTGGAACGGCACCATCACCATCGACAGGAACGACCAGAAGATGACCTCCTTGCCGGCGAAGCGCTTCTTGGCGAAGGCGTACCCGGCCATCGCCGAGAGGAACAGCACGGCCACGACCGACACCAGCGAGTAGACCAGGGTGTTGAACAGCCACACCAGGAGGTTCTGCCCTCCGAGCACCTGCTCGTACGAGGCGACGGACATGTCTCCCCAGGGCAGCAGCGAGGCCGGGAAGTCGACCACCATGTCCGGCTTCAGGCTCAGCACGACCATCGCGTAGAAGGGGAAGAAGCTGAAGATCGCCGCGATGCCCAGCCAGAGCCAGCGCAGCAGGATCCCCTTGCCCGAGGGTTCGAGTGCGCGGAAGGAGCGCTGCTTGCCGCGCGGGTTCACGGTGCGAAGAGCGGTGGTCATTTCTGCTTTCCGATCACGAGGCGCTGGATCAGCGCGACGATGAGGGTCATCACGAACAGCGCGACGCCGGCCGCGGCCGCATATCCGTATTCGAAGTATTTGAAGCCCTGGTCGTAGATGAGATAGACGAGGGAATAGCTCGCATTCGCGGGGCCGCCCTGCGTCATCACGTAGATGACGTCGAAGACCTGGAAGGCGGCGGTGGTCTCGATCACCGCGAGGAAGAAGACCGTCGGCCGCAGGTGCGGAAGGATGATGAATCGGAATCGCTGCCAGGCGTTCGCGCCGTCGACCAGCGCTGCCTCTTCGAGCTCACGCGGAATGTCCTGCATCGCGGCGATCATGATCATCATCCCGTAGCCGAATCGCGACCACACGCCGACGACCACGATCGCGGGGATGACGAGCACGGTACTGGCGAGCCAGGATCCCCCGAGGCCGAGCGGCGTCATCAGCGCCGACCAGGGACCGCTGCTGGAGAAGATCCAGACGAAGATCGAGCCGGCCAGCACGAGCGAGGTGATGACGGGCAGGAAGAAGATCGAGCGGAAGAAGCGCGAGCCCCTGAACGCCCGGCGTACGCCGAGCGCCATCACGGTGGAGAGCACCAGCGAGATGGGCACGGCGAACACCGTGTAGAGCACTGTCGTGGACAGCGCGCGCCAGAACAACGGGTCCGCCATGAGCCGCTGGAAGTGATCCAGCCCTCGCCACGCGATCTCGCCGGAGATGTCGTAGTCGAAGAAGCTCAGCGCGACGCCGGCGATCGCCGGCCCGAAGCGGAAGGCGAGGAACAGGAGGAACGCGGGCAGGACGAACAGGAGCGCCACCCGCGCTTCCCGTCGCGCCAGGACGCGGGTCGTCAGGCCCGGCCGCTTCCTCGTGGGACTGGTCGTGGTCATATGTTCAACACCTCGTTCGGCTCGATGACGGGGCGCACCATCGGAGATGCGCCCCGTCATCAGCGGGTCACTTCAGCAGCGGTTCTGCGGCCGTCGCCGCGTCGTTCAGTGCGTCCTCCGGCGATTTCTGCCCCAGCAGCGACGCCTGGATCTCCGGCGAGAGCACACCCATCAGCGCACGGGAGCTCTCGGCGAGTTCGCCGACGGTTGTGAGCGGGACGTACTGCTCCACCTGGCCGAGCAGCGAGTCCGCCGGATAGATCGGGTCGGTGTCGAGCGCGGAGAAGAAACCGGAGGCCTCCAGGTACGGCTTGATGACCTCGGCGCTCGTCGCGTACTCCGCGAAGGCGCCTGCGGCGTCCTTGCTCTCCGTGCTCTTGAGCATCGACAGCGACCCGACCGTGCCGTAGGCCACGGACTCCTCATCCGTCAGCGGCGCAAGGACGCGGATGTTCTCCTCGCCCCAGAACGGCTCCAGCTCAGGGACCGAGTTGTTCCAGGTGCAGCCGACCTTGCCCTGCGCGATGGCGGTCTGCTCCAGCGGAACCGACGTCGTGAGCGCGTCGGGGTCGAGCGCACCCATCTCGGCGAGTTCGGTGATGAACTCGAGCGCGCTCACACCTTCCGGGCTGTCGAAGCCGACTTCACCGTCATCGGTGTAGACCTCACCGCCGGCCTGCCAGAGCAACGGGTAGTAAGTCATGTTGAGCGTGTTCTCGGCAGATGCCGGGTAGTTGAGGGCGTACATCCCGGCATCCGCGAACGCCGGCGCGATCTCCTTGATGTCGTCCCAGGTCTCCGGGAACTCAGTGACCCCGGCAGCATCGAACGCGGCCTGGTTGCAGATCAGGGTCATCGCGCTGGTCAGCAGCGGCGCGCCCATCATGCCGGCGTCGAGGGTGATCGATTCCGTGACGTTCTCGAGGATCTGGTCCTTATGCTCATCGCTCAGGTAGTCGTCCATCGGCTCGATCGACGATTCGTACGCGGTGAGCTGGTCGGGGATCAGGTAGACGAGATCGGGACCCTTGTTCGCCGCGATCGCGGTCTGAAGGCTCTCGTCGCGGTTCGCCCACGGGAAGATCTCGTAGTCGACCGTGATCCCCTCGTTCGCCTTCTCGAAGTCGGAGATCGTCTGATCCCAGAACTCCTTGTGAGCGGCTTCATCGGCGATCACGGGGTACAGCCACACGGTGACGTGCTGGTCACCGGAAGCGGCTTCGCCGCCTCCGGCCGAACATCCGGCCACAAGGCCGACGGCGGCAAGTCCTGCGACTGCGCCGATGAACTTCTTGACTCGCATGGTGCTCCTTTGCTGAACCGTCCAGGGTGGTGCCATTATGACAGCAGGCTGTGATAATTGGTCAAGAGTTCTCATGTAACGAGTTTGTTACCACGTGAATTCGGCGGATGACGCGGCGAAGATTCACATCTCGATTTTCGAGAGATCGGTGTGCTAATTTGTTCGCACGTTCCCGCGACGACGAAAGGGAGGGGCGCATGAGCCAGCAGGCACCGGCACCGCTTCCCGTCCGACTGGCGCTGCACCTCCGGGAGCACGGACCGGCGACCGTCACCCAGCTCGCTCACGCCTTGCTCGTGTCGCGCACGTCGGTCGAGACATCGCTCGGCGCACTTCTCGACAGCGGTCTCGTCGGCGACGCACCGGCCGAGGGTGCCAAGGGCGCCGGCCGCCCGGCGCGGCGATTCGCGTTCCAGGACGCCGGCGGGGTCGTCGCGGGCGTCGACGTCGGAGCGCACAGCATCCGCGTCGTGCTGGCGGATTTGTCCGGCGCGGTGATCGCCCAGACGACGGCTCCAGGACTCGACGCGGATGCCGATGGAGCCACCCAGCTCGTCCAGGTCGTCCAGGTCGTCACGGATGCCGCGCACGTTGCCGGAATCCCGCTGAGCCGCTTCCGTGCCGTCGGGGTCTCGCTCCCCGGCATCGTCGACGACGGCGGGCGAGTGATCGCCTCGGTCGTCATCCCCACCTGGGCGGGCATCGACATCGTCGCCCATCTTCGATCCGCCTTCGGCTGCCCGATCGTCGTCGACAACGGCGTGCGGCTCGCCGCCGTGGCGGAGCACCATCTCGGCGCGGCGCGCCTGGTGAACGAGGTCCTCTATCTCTCGGTGGGCAACCGCATCGCCGCCGGACTGATCTTCGACGGGCGTGCACGCCGTGGCGTGCACAACGTCGCCGGCGACATCGGGCGTCTCGCGTTCCGCGGATTGAATGCCCGCACCGGGCAGATCGACTGGCGAAGCGCGGAGTCGGCCGAAGCCGTGTTCCGCCGGGCCGAAGAGGGCGACCGCTCCGCACAGGGGGAGCTGGATGCCTTCGTCGACGAGCTCGCGCACGGCATCGCCACCCTCGTGATGACCGTCGACCCCGCCATCGTCGTCATCGGCGGTGGTCTCTCGCTGGCGCGCGAACGGCTGCTCTCCCCGCTGCGGGATGCCGTCCGACGCCACATCGGCCTGCCGATCGACGTGCCCATCGTCAGTGCGCGACTCGGCGCCGATGCTGCAGCGCACGGCGCCCTCATCTTCGCCTTCCACCGGTGCATCGAGGATGTCTACGGCATCCCGCAGATGTCTCCGCCCCCGGTGACCCCGCTCGCACCGGCAGCGTCCGTCGACGCCGTCGGCGTCTGAACCCCGCAGAAGGAGCTCCATGTCCGTGCTCAGAGTCGGCCTGATCGGCGCCGGCGGCATCTCCCGCGTCCACGCCGACGCCTGGCGCGCCCTCGGCGCCGAGGGGATCGTGACGTCCCTCGCCGGCGCAGAAGCGATCGCCGCAGAGTTCGGGATGGCTGTCGCCCCTGATGTGCCGACGTTGCTGTCCCAGGTGGACGTCGTCGACATCGTCACGCCGAGCGGCACTCATCCCGCCTTCGCCCTCGCCGCGATCGAGGCCGGCGTCCATGTCGTGTGCGAGAAGCCGCTGGCGCCGACGGCCGCCGAGGCCCAGCGCATCGTCGATGCGGCAGCAGCAGCCGGTGTGCGGATCTTCCCCGCCCACGTCGTGCGGTACTTCTCCGAGTACGCCCGCATCAAGGAGCAGATCGATGCCGGCGCGATCGGAGAAGTGGCGACGCAGCGCTTCTTCCGTATGGGATCAGCGCCATCGACGCCCTGGTTCTTCCAGGAGAGCGCCGGCGGCGGGGTGATCCGCGATCTCATGATCCATGACATCGATCAGGCACTCTGGTTCGCGGGGCCGGCCGTGAGCGTGTACTCGGTGCAGAATCCACCCACCGTGGACGACGTCGTCCCCCGACCGGTGACAGCTCAGGTGGTTCTGACCCACGCGAGCGGCGCGATCTCCCACCTGCAGGCGACGTGGGTCGCACCGGGTCTCCCGTTCCGCACCAGCGTCGAGGTGTCTGGCAGCCTCGGCCGACTCGCATACCGCAGCGCTGAGGACTCCTCCCTCCGCGTCGACGCGCTCCCCACCGCGGCGACGGACTACATGCCGCCGATGTCGCCGACCGACAGCCCCTACTTCCGCGAGATCGCGGATTTCGTCGACGCGCTGCGTCAGGGGTCGCCCGCACGCGTCACGGGAGCGGACGGGGTCGCGGCGGTCGCCGTCGCCGAGGCCGCGTACGAATCCATCGCCTCCGGCCGTCCTGTCACTCTTGCGGAGGTCTCCCGATGACGCTCAAGATCGCCCTCCTGTCGTTCGCGCACGGGCATGCGCTCAGTTACGTCGCCGCGCTGCAGCGCATGCCGGACGTCGAACTGCTCGCCGCCGACCCCGACGGGGCATCGGCGCCCGATGCGGCGCTCCGCGGAGCAGCACTGGCCGCGGAGCTCGGTGTCGCCTACGTCGACAGTTACGACGAGGCGTTCGCGTGGAAGCCGGATGCCGTGATCGTGACAGCGGAGAACGCGCGCCATCGCGATCTGGTGCTGCGCGCCGCCGACGCCGGCGTCCATGTGCTGTGCGAGAAGCCTCTCGCGACGAGCGTCGACGACGCCGTCGCGATGCGTGCCGCGTGCGATGCGGCGGGGGTGACGCTCATGGTCGCCTATCCCGTGCGCTTCGCCCCGGAATTCCGTGACGCACTCGCGCAGATCCGCGGCGGGGCACTCGGACGCGTCCTCGGCGTCACCGGAATCAACAACGGCAAACTGCCGGCGGATCGCGCCTGGTTCACCGATCCGGACCTCGCCGGAGGAGGGGCGCTCGTGGATCACGTCGTGCACTGCGCCGACCTCCTGGACGAGCTGCTCGGCGAGCGAGCCGAATCCGTCAGAGCCGTCTCCAACGGCATCCTGTACGCGGACCACGACCTGCAGGTCGAGACCGGCGGCATGGTCACGGTCCGCTACCCGAGCGGCATCATCGCGACGATCGACTGCTCGTGGAGCTGGCCGGTCTCCTCCCCCACCTGGGGAGGTCTGACGCTGCAGATCGTCACGGAGACGGCGACGCTCACGGTCAGCCCGTTCGCGAAGGGCATCGCCGGCCACGATGCGGCCGGCGAGACCTGGGCTCCCACCGGACCCGACCTGGACGCTTTGCTGCTGACGGAATTCGTCGCCGCATTGCGGGAGAACAGACGTCCGCAGCCGGACGCGGGCGTCGGAGTCCGGACGGTGGAGATCGTCAAAGCCGCGCAGGCGTCGGCCGCCGCTGGCGGCGAAGTGATGACGATCGCCTGACGGCGCGAAACGAAGGACGATGATGACCGCAGCGCACGACAAGAGCTGGAAGGAGCGCGCCCTCGCCGTCATGCCCGTGGGGTCGAGCACGAACTCCAAGGCGCCCGCGCTGCTCCCCGAGGAGCCGGAGGTCATCGTCCGGGGTCGCGGGTGCCGGGTCTGGGACGACCGCGGCCGCGAGTTCATCGATTTCCGCAATGCGCTCGGTCCGGTCACGCTCGGCTACGCGGACCCAGCGGTGGATGCCGCCATCAGCGCGCAGTTGGCCGACGGCATCCTGTTCGGGCATCCGCATCCGTTGGAGACGATCGCGGCCGAGTTGTTCTGCGAGCTGGTGCCGGGCGCGGAAGCCGCTCGGTTCCTGAAGACGGGCGGCGAAGCGCTGGCGGCCGTCATCCGCATCGCCCGCGCCAGCACCGGACGCGACCGCGTCGTGCAGATCGGTTACAACGGTTGGCTCAACAGCCTTGCCCCAGGGGCCCGCGTGCTCCCCGGCGCTGCGGTGGACGTCGTCCCCGGCGTCCCCGCTTCGCTCGCCGTGCTGCATCATCAGGTCGCGTGGGAGGACAGAGCGGCGCTGGCCGCGCTGTTCGCTGAGCACGGGTCCGAGATCGCGCTCGTGCTCGTCGCCGCCGACTATCCCTCCCTCCCCGATGCCGCAGGCTTCTACGGGTGCCTGCGCGAGATGACCTCGCACCACGGCGCACTCCTGGCGTATGACGAGATGGTGACGGGCTTCCGCATCGCGATCGGCGGCGTCGCGGAGCGCTTCGGCGTCATCCCGGATCTCGCGGTGTACGGCAAAGGGATCGCGAACGGGATGCCGCTCGCCGTGTACTGCGGACGACGTGATGTGCTGGGCGTCCTCGACCGCGGCGAGGTCGTCGTCAGTTCGACGTACGGCGGAGAGACGCTCTCGCTCGCGGCGGGGGTCGCCGTGATGACCGCGTTCCGCGACGAGGACGTCGTCGCGGAACTGCACCGAACCGGTTCGCGGCTTCAGAACGGCATCAACGGCATCCTGATGCGTCACGGCATCGCGGCCCGGCTCGCGGGGCTCGAGGTCTGCCCGCAGTTCGTCTCCGACGATCCCGAGCTGATCCCCCGGCTGCTGCGAGCGGCATTCGCCGAAGGGGTCTCTCTCTATTCGGTCGTGTACGTGAACCGGGCCCATACGGATGCCGACATCGACGATGCGCTGCGCCGACTCGACCGCGCATGGGCGGGCATCGCATGAGCGGCATCGATGCCCACACCCATCTCCGCGAGGGGCGATTCGATCCCGCGATCCTCGCGCAGGGCGAGCGACTCGGGATCTCGACCTTCCTGTGCAGCAACATCGGCGCCTACGTCCACCATCCGAGCCCGTCGGACGTGCGGGCCATGAACGACGTGATGATCTCGGAGATGGCCCGGTTCCCCGACCGCCTCCTCGGATACTGCTACGTGAATCCGCGCGGCGGTGCCGCCACGATGGCCGATCTCCGGCGCTGCGTCGAGGACGCCGGGATGATCGGCATCAAGCTCTGGGTCTCGACATTCGCGGACGATCCTCTCGTCGATCCGTATCTCGAGTACGCGGCGGCGCACCGCCTGATCGTGCTCACGCACGCGTGGCGCAAGACGACAGGACAGCTGCCCTTCGAGAGCACCGCAGAGCACGTCGCCCGAGCGGCCGCGCGCCACCCGGACACGCGGTTCCTCATGGCGCATCTCGGCGGTCGGGTGGAACCAGCCGTCGACGCCGTCCGGCCCTATGCGAACGTCGCCATCGACACCTCCGGCACGATCATCGGGGCGGGCGAGGTCGCGATCGCGGTCGAGCGCCTGGGCGCCGACCGCGTCGCCTTCGGATCGGACCTGCACCACTCCGGCTTGGCGGAGAACGTCGGCAAGGTCCTGGGCGCCGGGCTGGATGCCGAGGACCTCGATCGCGTGCTCGGAGCCAATGCTCGCCGCTGGCTGAATGAGGTGGCGACGTGATCGGGGCGGCGGCGATCCGCCTGCTCGACGACTTCCGCGAGCTGGATGCGGTCGACACGACCTGCCACCTGGGCCAGTGGCCGTTCCGCCTGCGGGCGGCTGCATCCGCGGAGGACCTCCGCTCGTACGCGCAGCGCCACGCGCTCTCGTCGGTGTGGGTCTCGCACCTCGCGGCACTGTTCGGCTTCGACACCCGCTCCGGCAACACGGAAGCCCTCCGGCGCTGCGGCGACGACCTGTTCCGCGTCTTCGCGGTCCTCGACCCGACGGAGACGACCTGGGAACGGGAGCTCGCCTGGATGGCAGCGGAGGGCGTCGCCGGCATCCGGATCGCTCCTGGCATCCACGGCTATCCCGCGGGGGCCGCGCGCGACCTCGCCGCGGCCTGCGTCGAGTTGGATCTTCCGCTGCAGGTGCTCGTGCGTCTCGACGATGCCAGGGTCCGCCACCCGCACCTTCCAGCGGAGGAGCCGCAGCCGCACGAGATCGCCGACCTCATCCGATCAGCGCCGCGGACGCGCATCCTGCTCAGCGGGCTGCGCATCGAGGAGTGGGAGCAGACCCGTCGCCACCTCGACGACATCGCGCTCCCGCACACCTTCCTCGACCTCTGGCATGTGAACGGCCCCCTGAACATCGTCGATGCGCTGGGCGCAGAGGACGGCCGGTGGGTCTTCGGCAGCGGCTATCCCGTCCAGACGCCGGAGGCGAGCATGCTGCAGCTCACGGCATCGTCTCTGGCTGCGGCCGAGCTCGACGCGATCGCGCGCGGCACGGCGCACCGCCTCATCGCAAGGTGACCGGGATCCTCACTCCTGCGGCCGGATGACCGCCTTCATCGAATTCGGCTCCGTCTTCGCGAGCATCAGAGCCTCGGCCGTCTCGGACAAGCCGAAGTGGTGGGTGACGATCGCCGCGGCATCCACCCGTCCGTCGGCGACGAGCGCCATCGCGGTCGGCCAGGTGTGCGCGTAGCGGTTGACGAGCGCGACCGAGAGCTCGCGCACGTTCAGCTTCGACAGCGGCAGCTCGACGGCCTGTTTCGGCATTCCGACCATGGCCGCCCGTCCGCCGTTGTTCAGCCGCCACAGCCCGTCGGCGAGCGCGTTCGGTGCGCCCGAGCACTCCAGCAGGACGTCGAACTCCGGCTCGTGCGAGGCTTCGGCACCCACTTTCTCGACCTCGAAACCGAGGGATGCCGCGAGTTCCAGGCGATAGTCCGACACGTCTGCGACGCGGACGCGTGAGGCACCGAACGCCCGCGCGACCTGAGCGGCGAGCACACCGACCGGGCCTGCGCCGGTCACGAGCACGCTGTCCCCCGCCTGGAATCCCGCCCGACGGCACGCCCAGATCCCCACCGACAGCGGCTCCAGCATCGCTCCTTCGTCGAAGGACATGCTCTCCGGCATCCGGAACAGGTTGCGCTCATCCATGGCCAGCAGCTGTGTGAGGGCCCCGTCGTACGGCGGCGTCGCGAGGAACGCCAGATCGGGGCACAGGTGATAGCGGCCGGCCATGCAGTCGGCGCAGTCGCGACAGGGCGTACCCGGCTCGATCGCGACACGGTCGCCGACGGCGACCTGTGTGACGTCGGCTCCGACGGCGACGACCTGCCCTGATGCCTCGTGGCCGAGCACGATCGGTCCATCCACCACCCAGTCGCCGATGTAGCCGACCGTGAAGTACGCGGCATCCGATCCGCACACCCCGACGGATTCGAACTGCACGAGAGCCTGTCGCGGGGCGAGTTCGGGAACGACTCGATCGACGATCTCGATGCGTCCGAGCTCCGGCATGACTGCGGTCCGATTCGTCATGCGCCCAGCTTAGGCGCGGGCATGTCTTGAGCATCCGCCGCGTTGCACCTACGGTCGGCAGCAACGAAGGGATCCCCATGCGCATCGACCTCACCGGCAGAACCGCCCTCGTCACGGGCTCGACCCAGGGCATCGGCCGCGCGATCGCCGCGACACTGGCGGATGCCGGGGCTCGCGTCGCGATCAATGGACGCAGCGCGTCGTCCGTGGCATCCGTAATCACCGAGCTCCGGGTAGAGAACGCGGACCGCACCCTGGTCGCCGCCCCTGGGGACGTCACGACGACGGATGGGACGGATGCCGTGCTCGCCGCGACCGGGCCCGTCGACGTGCTGGTGAACAACCTCGGCATCTTCGGCGCCGAGGACGCCCTCACGATCTCCGACGACGAGTGGCGCCGCTACTTCGAGGTGAACGTCCTCGCCGCCGTGCGCCTGATCCGCGCGACGCTGCCCGGCATGAAGGAGCGCGGATGGGGTCGCGTCCTCAACATCGCCAGCGACTCCGCCGTCGTGATCCCCGCCGAGATGATCCACTACGGCATGTCGAAGACGGCTCTGCTCGCGGTCTCCCGCGGATTCGCGAAGGATGCCGCCGGCACCGGCGTCACGGTGAACTCCGTGCTGGCAGGTCCGACCCACACGGGCGGTGTCGAGACGTTCGTGTACGAACTGGTCGACCGTGCGCTGCCCTGGGAGGACGCCCAGCGCGAGTTCATGCGCCTGCACCGCCCGCAGTCGTTGCTGCAGCGGCTGATCGAACCGGAGGAGATCGCGAACATGGTCGCGTACCTGGCCTCTCCGCTGGCGTCGGCCACGACGGGTGCCGCGGTCCGCGTGGACGGCGGCTACATCGACGCGATCGTGCCGTAGCGGGCACGGCCGACGCCGCGCGTCAGGATGCCGAGCGCGGCGTCACCCACATCGTGATGTCCGCGTGCACGACGACGACGCCTGCACGGTCCGTGACGTCGACGGCGACGATGACGTCGCGCGCCTCACCGACCTCCAGCGTGTCCAGTCCTTCGATCGTGCCGATGGCGGTGAGCGTGCCCTTCGCCTTCTTGAGGTACGCCACGTTCATGCCCTTCGGGATCCAGCGGTGCGACTCGGGCAGCGAGTAGTCGATCGTGGTGCCGGCGACGAGCTCGGCGAGATTGCAGCAGGCGATCGCGTGCACCGTGCCGATGTGATTGCGCACGCCCCAGCGGTCGCGAATGCGCGCCACCCCTCGCCCCGGCTCCAGCGAGATGATCGCGGGGCGGATGGTGCGGAAGTACGGAGCCGTGAAGCTCACGATCGTGCTGAAGATCCGATTCCCGAACGGGCGGGAACGCAGAGCGTCGTAGGTCTTCTTGATCGGCGAGGTCGTCATCGATTCTCCTTGTCGCTGCCTTCCGGCATCCTGACACCCCGGCACCGACGACGCGTGATCCCTGTGGGGCGCGACCAAAGCGACCCCGCTCGTGCGGCCGCGCCGCTGGCGACCTCCGATGATCGTCGTGTCCCGACCCGGGGTAGTGTGGCCGAAGACGGAGGGATGCCGCAGTGATCGCTCGGTTCGAAGAACTCGACTGGCAGCAGACCCCCATCGGAGAGCTCACCCTGCGACGGCGCACGGAGCCCGCGGTCGGCCAGGAGATCTACGAGGTCAAGCTCGGCGACGAGTTCCTGATGTCGAGCCTGTTCACGGTCGCTGAAGAAGAGCTCTCGCATCTGGGCCTCGCGGCCGTGGTCGGTGAGCGGCTTTCCGTCCTGGTGGGAGGGCTCGGTCTCGGATACACGGCGGTTGCCGCACTCCGCGATCCGAGAGTGAGCGCGCTGACGGTGATCGATCGGCTCGGCACGGTCATCTCGTGGCACGAGCGGAGGCTGCTGCCCGCGTCCGCTGAGCTCGTCGGCGATCCGCGCACGACACTGGTCGAGGCCGACTTCTTCGCTCTCGTACGCGCGGCGCCGCCCGAAGGTCATCAGGGATATTCGGCGATCCTCCTCGACGTGGATCACTCGCCGCGTCACCAGCTGGACCCGACGCACGCGGATCTCTACGACGCGGACGGACTGCGCTCTCTCGACAGGCATCTCGCCGCGGGCGGCGTGTTCGCGCTGTGGTCGGACGATCCGCCGGACGACGAGTTCATGACCGAACTGGATGCCGTCTTCGACGACGCGATCGCGCATGTCGTCGACTTCGACAATCCGGTCACCGGCGGAACCTCGTCCAACACGATCTACGTCGCACGCACCAGGAAGGCGTGAGCCGCTGTATGCATGTCGAGCACCATGGAGACCGGCAGGGACCGCGCGTCCTGCTGCTCCATGGCGGTGGCGTCGGCGGGTGGATGTGGACGCCGCTGCGCGAGCACCTCGATCACCGAACGCATCTGTTGATCCCGGATCTGCCCGGCCACGATCGCAGTGCGCAGGAGCCGTACTCCTCGCACGACGACACGGTTCGTGACCTCGTATCGATTCTCGAGGACGACGGGCCCTCTCCCACGGCAGTCGTGGGCTTCTCGCTCGGTGCCCAGCTGGCTGTGCTGCTCGCGGCGGCGCGCCCTGACCTCGTCGACCGCGTCGTCGTCATCAGCGCCCAGGCGAAACCGACGCCGGCTCCCGGTCTCACTCTGGGCCTGCTGCGGGCCACGTCCGGCCTCGCCCGGGTCCGATGGTTTGCCCGCCTGCAGGCGAAGGAGCTTTTCGTCCCTCCCGCGCTGCTTGACGACTATCTGCGGACATCGGCTGCGATGACGGCACAGAGCCTCGTCGCCGCGGTGGGCGAGAACATCCGCTTCACCGTGCCCGACCGGTGGAGCGCCTTCCCCGGCCGGGCACTGATTCTCGCGGGGTCTCGCGAGAAGAGCCTCCTGCGGTCGTCCGCGGAAGCGCTGCACGGCGCACTGCCGGGGAGCGCGTTGGAGTTCGTCCCGGATGCCGGGCACGGAATCCCCCTGCAGCAACCGGGTCTGCTGGCCGAAAGGCTCGAGCAGCTCTGACCGTCAGCGCAGCGACACCGCCCCCATGACCTCGCGGCGCCGGTCGCGCACCCACACGGCATCCGCCCTGCGCGGGGCGAACCGATACCGGTACGACACGGCGCGCACCCACCGCGGACGCTCCCCATCGAACGGATCCGCAGCGAGCAGACGCAGCGTGGGCGGGTCGGCCTCGAGCAGCCGCACCAGGAACGCCGTGAACCAGTCGTTCAGCGACCGTCCGAGCGGCAGGAACCACATCAGCCAGTCCAGGCGCAGATGGTACGGCGCGAACTGCCTCGGCATCCGCTTCAGCGCCCCCGGCTTGCCCTTGAACCCGTACTCGACCCAGTCGGCATCCCCCGGCTCCTCGGCGAGAGTGCCCTCCACGACGATCTCGATCCGCTCCTTGGTGACGGTGCCGAAGGCGCCGTAGGCGTTCGCGAGCTGGTACCGGTTGAAGCTCGCGTTCATGAGCTGCCGGCGGGCGAACAGGTTCCGCAGGGCCGGCCAGCTCAGCACGACGTACAGGATGCCGACGGCCGAGGTCACCACGATCCAGTACAGCGGGATGGGCTCCTGGCGAGCCGGTCCAGGGATCCCGATCGCTGAGAACGCCAGCACGATGGTCGCCCAGTTCAGCCAGGCGAAGTTGCCCGTCGCGACGAGCCACAGCTGCGTCGCGATGACGATCGCCGCCGCGACGGCACCGACGAGAAGCGGCAGCGGACCTGGTACGACGAGCGACAGGATCGGCGCGAACAGGAAGAACGGCACGACCAGCTGCGCGAAGTGATTGCCCACCGCCTCGCCCTTGTGGAACCACCGCGGCATCAGGTGCGCCTGCCGGCTCAGCGGTCCCGGCATCGGCTGCGTCTCGTGGTGATAGGTCAGCGCGGTGAGGTCGCGCCACTCGCGTCCGCCCCGGATCTTGATCATCCCGGCGCCGAACTCGAGGCGGAACACCAGCCACCAGAACAGCACGATCACCACGGTCGGCGGCGGTTCGTGCACGGATCCGAGGAACGCCGCGAGAAATCCGGCCTCCAGCAGCAGCATCTCCCACCCGAACGAGTAGAACGTCTGCCCGATGCTCGTGATCGACATGTACCCGCCCCACAGGGCGAGGAACGCCAGCATGGGCACCCAGCTCGGTCCCCACTGCGGGATGCCGGCGACGAGGGATGCCGAGACCACGATGCCCGCCCAGCACAGACCGACCAACCGCTTGTCGGTATAGCGGATGCGGGTGAAGAGCGTCGGGTGCAGCATCCGCTTTCGAGATGCCGACGAGCCGACCCACTCCAGCAGCTGCGGAGCCGGGAGCAGGCCGCGCTCTCCGAGCAGCGGGCGGAACTGGTTCAGCGACGAGATGAACGCGACGAGATACAGCGCCGCGACGCCTCTCTGCAGGACCTCGCGTGCGAAGAAGAAGTCGACAGCCGCGAAACCGTCCATGCCAGAAGGCTACGTCACCGGATGCTGCGGTGAACGGGGACTTGACAGTCGCTCCGACGCACGCATCGGCGAGCGGGGGCGCGCCGCGCCCCCGCTCGGACGGATCAGCCCTGCGGGAGGGCGGCGACCACGTCGATCTCGACGAGGATGCTCGCCAGCTGCGAGCCCACCGTCGTGCGCACCGGATACGGAGCGGTGAAGAACTCCTCGTAGGCGACGTTGAACTCGGCGAAGTCGCTGAGATCCTGCAGGTGCACCGTCGACTTCACGACGTCGTCCATCGTCAGCCCGTGCACGGCGAGCACGGTCCGGATGTTGCGCAGGACCTGGCGGGTCTGGTCGCCCACGTTCTCGGCGATCGCATTGCCGTTCGCGGCATCCTGCGGGCCGAACCCGGCCGTGTAGAGGAAGCCGTTCGCGACGACTCCATGGCTGTAGGGGCCTGCGGGAGCGGGCACGCCCTCGGTGTGGAAACCGGTCTTCGGCATGGTGCTTTTCCTTTCTGTTGACAACAGGTCTGATCCCCGCACGGGGAAACCTCAGGAGGGGCGATCGGGAGCCCGGCGGAGACCGCGGCCCGGCAGCGCCCCCGTCGGCTCGCCACGGGCGAGCACGCGGATGCCGGCGACGAAGACGTCGTCGATGCCGACCGCCGAGACGCGCGGACGCTCGTAGGTGGACGTGTCCGTGACCGTCGCCGGGTCGACGATCACGAGATCGGCGACCGACCCGGCCTCGACGGTACCGCGTCGACCGAGTCCGAATCGGCGAGCCGGCAGCGCCGACAGGTGATGCACGGCATCGGACCAGCTCCAGGAACCCAGCTCGCGCACGTACTCGCGAAGGAAACGCGCGAACGTTCCCGCCGCACGCGGGTGCGGGTGCGCGCCGATGTGGATGCCGTCCGAGCCGCCGGTGTGCGCCGGATGGGAAAAGATGCGCGCGAGTTCCGTGCTGGATCGGGGATGACGAACCGCCATCACGGCGCTGCACTCCAGGTGGGAGGCCGCGAGCGCGTCGAGCGCGATGTCGATCGGAGATGCGCCTGCGCGTTCGGCCGCTGCGCGCAGCGTGAGTCCGATCGCCCATGCCCACTCGGGAGCGGCGATGTGGGCGAGCGTGATCATGTCCGGCCAGTCCGGTCCGAGGCTGGCGCTCTGCGCCGCGCGCTTCGTGCAGGCCTCGCGCAGGTCTGCACGGCGTGCGGGGTCCGCGATCACCGCGACCGCCTGCTCCCTGGGCAATGCCGAGATCTCCGGGGGCAGCAGGGGCATGCCCAGGAGCGTGCACCCGCGGACGTAAGGGTAGGCGTCGAACGTCGCGTCCACCCCGGACTCCTCGAGCGCGCCCAGCTGGCCCAGCACGATGTCGGCATCGGCATGGAAGTGCGAGATGTGCACCTTCAGCGGAGATCCGGACTCGCGTTCGGCCCGTCGTGAGATCTCCGCCACCTCGGCGATGCCGGCGGCGGTGTTCGACTCGTATCCTCCGCGCATGTGAGTGACGTAGACGCCACCGGCTCGGGCGACGGGCGCGCACAGCGCGGCGATCTCGGCTGCGTCCTGGAAGATCCCCGGCACGTAGTCGAGTCCGCTCGAAAGGCCGAGCGCCCCGGCATCCATCCCCTCCGCGATGAGATCCGCCATGCGACGCCGCTCGTCATCGCTCGCCGGACGGTCATCCCGACCGCACACTTCGAAGCGCACCGTTCCGGCCGGCACGAGATAACCCGCGTTGACCGCGGACGTGCCCTCGACGGCCGAGAGGTACGCGGCCACACCGCCGCCCCGGTACAACGGGTGGGTCCCGTTGATCGCGGCGAAGTACTCGGAGGCGTACGCGCCGTCGCCCGGAGCGTACGACACGCCGTCCTGCCCTGCGATCACTGTGGTGATGCCCTGCCGCAGCAGCGTCCGCGTGACCTCGGGGTCTCCGAGCAGTCCGTCGGCGTGCGAGTGCACGTCGATGAAACCGGGCAGCACGAATCGAGCGGAGACGTCCAGGACGGTGTCGTCCTCGCGGGCGCTGATGCGCCCCACCCTGGTCACCTCGCCGGTCTCGATCGCGACGTCGGCGCGCACCGGCCCGTCCGGAGTGATCACGGATCCGCCGCGCAGCACGGTGCGAGTGTTCATCGGCTCCTCCTCAGAACCAGGTGCGGACGAGGTCGACCACCAGGTCCGACTCCGCTGACTCGACGACGGGCAGGATGCGCCACTTGTCGAACGCGGTGCACGGATGCGACAGTCCGAGGCGGACGACCGATCCGATCGGCAACGACTGCTCGGAGCGCACATACGAGTGCTGATCGTTCATCGCGGAGACCTCCGCCTGCAACGGGTTCCACGCCTCGGACGCCGGGGCACGCCACGCGCGTGGGATCGGCATCCCTTCGTCGTACGGCAGATCGCGCTTGCCTCCGTCGACCAGTGCGAGACCCGGTTCGGGGCTGGACACCACCCGGGCGTATCCGTGCATGGCATTGACGAACCGCAGCGAACCGGCCGAGTCGGCCGCTCCTTCGTCGAACGGGGAGATGCCGCGGTAGAAGCCGTCATCGTGCACGATGTACGCGCCGGAGCGGAGGACGAAGCGAGTCCTCTCGTCGCGGGAGACGCCGCCCCAGATGTCCGCGACGATGTCGAAGTAGGCGCTGCCTCCGGCCGTCAGAACGATGTCGCCATCGTCGTAGAGCGACGCGAGTGCGGAGTGCAGTTCGAGCTGCGCCTCCAGGTACGTCGTGACGGCCCGGAGCGCGGCCGGTGAACGGTCGTGGCCCAGGCTGCCCTCGTATCCGGCGACGCCGGCGAGGCGCAGCCAGGGAGAAGCCGCGATGCGCTCGGCGACGCGCACGGCCTCGGCGACCGAACGCGCGCCGGTACGGCCGCCGGCGGTGCCCAGCTCGACGCACACGTCGACGGCGCGCGACGCACCGGCCGCGCGCAGTCCGTGCTCCATCGCCTCGACCGCGGCGATGGAATCGACCCAGCTCACGAACCGGAAGTCCGGGTCCGTCAGTTCGCCGGCGAGCCACCCGAGCGAACGGGGGTCGACCGCGGCGTTGGCGAGCATGACGGAGTCGAGACCGCGGTCGCGCCCCGTTCGCACCTGACCCATCGTCGCGAGGGTGATTCCCGTCGCGCCGGCGTCGAGCTGCCGGTTCCAGAGCACCGGCGCCATCGTCGTCTTGCCGTGCGGCATGATCTCGATGCCTCGCTCGGCGCACCAGGTCGCCATGGTGGCGACGTTGGCGTCCATCGCGGCGTCATCGAGCGCGATGAGAGGGGTCCAGAACTCGTCCAGATGCGGACGTGTCGCGAGGAACTCCGCGATCGTCGCGCCGACCGCCCTTTCGGGCAGCCCCTTGTCGCGCGCTGTCAGCGGCGCTTCATCCCTGTCGAGCATTCCGGACCCCTTCCTCAGCGGACCGTCTTGAGAGTCGCGGTCGCCGCCAGTTCGTGAAGTCGACCGGCGCCCTCGACATCGGGACGGATGGATGCCATCAGCGTGGCGATCACGCCGATGACGGCGATCACGGCCGCGTAGATGACGACCGGCCAGAACGCGCCGCCCGCGGCGGCGACCAGCGCGGTGCAGATCAGCGGTGCGAGCCCGCCGCCGAGCGTGTTGGACATCTGGTACCCGATGTTGACGCCGGTCGTGCGCGCCTCCGGGTCGAACATCTCCACCAGCATCGTCGACAGCGTGGCCTGCATCGCCACGCCGAACACCACGAAGCCGAGGATCTGGCCGAGCCAGATCAACCACATGTTCCCCGTGTCGAACAGCGCGAACGTCGGATACACCATGGCCGCGAAGCCGAGGCATCCGATGATGTAGACGGTCCGCCGGCCGATGCGGTCCGAGATCGCACCCCACAGGGGCGCGACGACGATCTGCAGCAGACCGACCATCATCGTTCCGGCGAAGCCGACCCACACGGGGATGTTCTCATCGGACAGCATGTATGCGAGACCGAAGGTGAGCACGACGTAGCCTGCGATCGACTGCGGCAGTCCGATCAGGATGCCCATGATCGCGTTCTTCGGGTGACGGAACGCCTCGACGAGGGGATTCGCCTTCTTCCCGGCTGCGGCGATCTGCAGCGCCTGCGTCTCGATGAACTCGTCCGAATCCTCGAGGTGACGGCGCAGGATCACGGCCGCGATCGCGAGCACGATCGAGAAGACGAACGGGATGCGCCAGCCCCACTGCAGGAACCACGACTCGGGGGTGAGGCCGAGCAGTGCCATGAGTCCGCCGGAGGCGACGTTGGCGATGCCGGCGCCGGTGATCAGGAATGCCCCGTAGAGTCCGCGCTTGCCGGTGGGTGCGGCTTCGACCACCATGGTCGCGGCCCCGCCCATCTCACCGCCGACGAAGAAGCCCTGCAGCATTCGGAAGAACAGCAGCAGCAGGGGAGCCGCGATCCCGATCGTCTGGTCGGACGGGATCAGGCCGATGGCGGTGGTGGCCAGTCCCATGCCGACGACGGTGCTCATCAGCACCACCTTGCGGCCGACGCGGTCGCCGACGATTCCCCAGATGATGCCGCCGAGCGGGCGCAGGAAGAACCCGACGGCGAACGTCGCGAACGACGCGAGCTGAGCGATCAGGGGATCGTTGGACGAGAAGAACACGGCAGGGAACACCGCGGCGGCGGCGAGGCCGTACAGGTAGTAGTCGTAGTACTCGATGAGCGTGCCGATGGCCCCGCCAGCGACCGTCTTGCGCTGCTTCGGGGACAGACCACGTGATGCGGAAACAGTCGTCATCCGAGCCTCCTTGCTGGGTGAGGACGGGCCGGAACGGGATGTTCGGCCTCGACGTCTCGTGTTGGGTGACGCTAAGCTAGCAGGCGGATAGACATTCTGTCTATCTCTCGAATTTTTTGTTCAGTGGGTGAGCGATGACGATCAGGACCGCAGCAGAAGACGCAGCAGAGGCATTCGCCGGCGAGGCGGCACGGCAGACGTACGAGAGCGCCGAGGAGGTGCTGCGCCTCTATCGGCCCGTGATGCGAGCGCTCGCGACCGCCGCCGGTCCGACGACCGAAGTCGTGCTGCACAACCTCGACGGGGCCGATGTCGACCTCGGTCACACGATCATGGCGATCGAGAACGGCCATGTCACCGGGCGAGCGGTCGGAGGTCCGTCCACGTCGCTCGGACTGGACGTGATGAAGGACCGACGCGCGGACCACGACGCGTTCGGCTACACCGGCTACACGAGCGACGGACGGGAGCTGCGCTGCTCGTCGGTGTACTTCCACAACTCCGTCGGCGACATCATCGCGTCGCTGTGCATCAACGTCGACCTCAGCCCGCTCCAGCAGGTGCGCAACATGCTCACCGCGCTCCTGCCGTCGACGGCGACGGCGGACAGCCCCAAGGAGCACTTCGGCACGGACCTCGTCGCGGTGATGGATTCGATGATCAGCGACGCCATCCACGAGATCGGCCGACCGGTCGAGAACATGTCCCGCGACGACAAGATCAGCGTCCTCAAGCGCCTCGACGAGCGCGGCGCGACGCAGATGCGCAAGTCCGTCGAGGCGATCGCGAAACGACTCGGCATCTCGCGAGTGACCGCGTACAGCTACCTGGAGGAGGCGAGGATCGGCCGGTAGGCGACTCATCATGGACCTCACGAATCGCACGATGCACCCCGCCCCGGCACTCATCGCCCTCGGCGAGACGATGGCGCTCATCACTCCCCACGACGCGACGCGGCTCACCGATGCAGAGAGCCTCCGCCTGACCGTCGGCGGCGCCGAATCGAACGTCGCCGCGCATGTCGCGCTGCTCGGACACCACGCGGCGTGGGTCAGCGCGCTCGGCGACGACCCGCTCGGACACCGCGTCCGCCGCACTCTCACCGAACAGGGCGTGGACACCGGCTGGGTCACGCTGGACCCTGATGCCCCCACCGGGGTCTACTTCAAGGACCCGGGTCACGGCGTGCACTACTACCGAGCAGGATCCGCGGCATCCCGGATGAGCCCGCAGAGCGTCGCGGCCATTCCTCTCGAGGATGCCGAGATCGTCCACATCTCCGGCATCACGCCCGCTCTTTCGCAGGACTGCGCCGCCATGATCGACGCGATCGTCGACAGGGTCGCGGCGGCCGACAGGGCCGTACTGAGCTTCGATGTGAACCATCGCGCAGCGCTGTGGGCTGCGCCGGTCGCGGCCCCCGTGCTGCTCGCGCTGGCGAATCGCTCCGATATCGTCTTCGTCGGACTCGACGAAGCCCAGACGCTGTGGGGATGCGCGACACCGGAGGACGTGCGCGCGCTGGTTCCGACTCCCGCCCACCTCGTGGTCAAGGACGGCGACGTCGGGGCGACCGAGTTCTCGCTCGAGGGCGCGGAGTTCGTACCGGCGATCCCGACCGAGGTCGTCGAGGCCGTCGGTGCCGGAGACGCCTTCGCCGCCGGGTGGCTCGCAGCGAGACTCGCCGGTGCTCCGCCGCAGGAACGACTGCAGAGCGGACACGAGCGGGCGCACCTCGTGCTGCAGTCCACCGAGGACGTAGTCGGCGTCGCGGCGACGGAGGTAGGGGAATGACGATGGCGCAGACAGGGAAAGGCGACCTCATGGACAACTCGGGATTCGAGGAGCTGTTCGGCGGCTCTCCGCTGATGGCGATCCTTCGCGGGATGGGCGCCGAAAGAAGTCTCGCGGTGTCGACCACCGCCTGGGACCTCGGCATCGACGTCGTCGAGCTGCCCATCCAGACCGCGGAGGACCTCGAGGCGCTGCGGCTGGTCGCCGCCGCCGGCAGGGAACGCGGCAAGATCGTCGGCGCCGGCACCGTCGTGTCCACTGAGAACGTCGCCCAGGCGGCATCCGCCGGAGCCGCGTTCACCGTGAGCCCCGGCCTCGATCTCGACGTGGTGCGCGCCTCTCATGACGCGGGGCTGCTCAGCATCCCCGGGGTGGGCACGGCGAGCGAAGTGCAGCTCGCCATGAAGGCGGGGCTGACGTGGCTGAAGGCCTTCCCGGCCTCGGTGCTCGGCGCGTCGTGGCTCACCGCCATGCGCGGGCCCTTCCCGCAGGCCCGCTTCGTGGCGACCGGCGGCATGAGCGCCGCCAATGCCGGCGAGTACCTGCGCGCCGGTGCCCGCGTGGTCGCCGTCGGGTCCGCCCTGGAGGACCCGGCGCAGCTGCCGCAGCTGGCCGGTCTTCTGGGCGCCGAGCGTTCATGACCGACCTCGACGCACGGCTCGCCCACGTCGACGCTCGCCTCGCCTACGAGATCGAGGTGACCGCCGCCGCGCAGGCCGTCGAATCGGATGCCGCGGTGCTCGTCGACACCCGTCGCCGCGAATCCTGGGATCACGGACACATCGCCGGAGCGCTGCACCTGCCGACCGCGGACATCGACGCGAGGCTCGGCGATCTCCCCCGTGACCGCACCCTCATCGTGTACGGCTGGGGGCCGGGCTGCAACGGCGGCGCGGCCACCGCCCGCGTGCTCCTCGCCGCCGGTCTCGACGTGCGCGAACTGCTCGGCGGGTACGAGTACTGGGTGCGCAACGGCTACCCGATCGAGACCGGCGGCGTGATCGCACGCCGCACGCCGGATCCGCTGGTCACCGCGGAGTCCTGACGCGCGGCGCGCGGAACGCGCCTTACTCGGAGACCGCCCAGTCGAGCTGCCCCTCGTGCTCCTCGAGCCACGCGTCGACGGCCTCGGCCTCACGATCCGCCCCGAACTCGTTGACGACGAGGTTCTCGAGCGAGCCGTACTGCTCGTCGTCGAGCGTGATCTGCCCGATCAGGTCGGCGGCCTCGGGGAACTCCTCGGCGAACCCCTTGTGCCCGAGGAAGTGTAGCCCCTCTGGATCTCCCATCCCGTTCTCCGGATCCTCGAGCTCCTTCAGGCCGTAGGCGTCGATGGCCCAGAACGGCTTCCAGAGCGTGACCACGACGTCCTCCTCCGACTCCACGGCATCGTCGACGACGGTCAGCATGGCCGCGAGCGACGAAGACGTCAGCGTGTACTCGTCACCGAGTCCGTGCGTCGGGAAGAGCTTCTCGCCCGCCATGGTCGCGGTTCCGGAGCCGGGCTCGATCGTGTAGATCCGGCCGTCGAAGCGATCGCCCTGGCCGTGAAGATCGTCGACGGAGTCGATGTCGTCCATGTACTCGGGGACGGCGAGGAATCCTTGCGCACCCTCGTAATAGGTGCCGAGATCCTCTAGGTCGTCGCCGTACTTCTCCATGAACGCCTTCTGCGAGATCTCCGGCCATGCCGATGGGTAGATGTCGACGTCGCCCTGGGCGAGCGCGGTGTAGAGCATGCCCGGTTCGGTTAGCGTCTCCAGCTCCACGTCGTAGCCGAGTTTGGTCAGCTGGTCCTCGAGCAGGTAGGCGTTGTTGACGGCATCCGTCCAGGACGGCAGGAAGCCGATCGTGATCGTGCCCATCTCCGATGGGCCCTGGGTGTCAGCCGAGCTCTCGCTCGTGCACCCGGTGAGGACCAGGGAGGCTCCCAGTCCGAGAGTCAGGATGCCGGTGGTGATGCGTGTGCGCTTCGTCATGTTCCGTATGTCTCTTCCGTAGGTGTTGTCCTGCGCGCGGGCGCGCAAAAGGAAGGGGGCGTCGCAGCAGAAGCTGCGACGCCCCCGTTTTCAGGCGAGGATCACTCGGAGACGACCCAGTCGAACTGGTCGCCGTTCTCCTCGAGCCAGGCGTCCACTGCCTCGGCTTCCTTGCCTTCGCCGTACTCGTTGACGACGAGGTCCTCGAGCGCACCGTACTGGGCGTCGTCCAGCTTGATCTGCTCGACGAGATCGGCGGCCTCGGGGAACTCCTCGGCGAAGCCCTTGTGGCCGATGAAGTTCAGTGTCTCGGGGGTGCCCATGGCGCCCTCGGGGTCCTCGAGCGTCTTGACGTCGTACGAGCTGTTCGCCCAGAACGGCTTCCACAGCGTGACGACGACGTCCTCCTTGTTGTCGATCGCCTCGCCGAGCACCGTCAGCATGGCGGCGGTCGACGACGTCTGCAGCGTGTACTCGCCGTCCAGACCGTAGGCCGGCATCGCGACTTCCTGGGTCTGCTTGGTGAGTCCGGCGCCCGGCTCGATGCCGACGATGGTGCCGTCGAACATGTCGCCCTTGCCCTTGAGCTGATCGATCGAGTCGATGTCGGTGTAGCTCGGAACGGCGAGCGTCAGCACGGCGTTCTCGTAGTACGCGCCGAGGTCCTCGAGGTCGTCGCCGTACTCCTTCATGTAGTCCGCGTGCGTGACCTCGGGCCATGCCGACGGGTACATGTCGACGTCGCCCTGAGCGAGACCGGTGTAGAGCGGGCCCGCCTCCGTGAGCTCTTCGAACTCGACCTCGTAGCCGAGCTTCTCGAACTGGTCCTGGAGCAGGTACGCCATGCTCAGACCGTCGGTCCAGGAGGGGAGGAACCCGAGCGTGATCGTGCCCTTCTCCTCCTCGGCCGAGCCCCCGGCCGAGTTGTCGTCCGAGCCGGTCGCGCATCCCGCGAGGGCGAGGGATGCGGTGACTCCGAGTGCTGCGACGGCTGTGATGTGCCGGTACTTCTTCATGGTGCTTCCTTTCGTATGCTGTGGTGCGTTCCGTATGGGTTCAGTGGGTTTCGTCAGACGCCGACGTTCGGCGCACGGTGCGGAGACGCCTGTGCGCGGTCCGCCTCCGCGGCGGCTTTCGCCGCGGCATCCGCTGCCTGTGTGCGCTGTGCCGCGCGGCGACGGCCGAGGACGCCCAGCAGGGACGCCGGGTAGTCGTTCGGCGTGCCGAGCGCAGCGGTGACGCGGTCGAGGTAGACCGCGACGAGCACGACGGCGAGTCCGGCCTCGACGCCCTTGGCCGTGTTGACGGTCGAGATCGCCAGCACGACCTCCTTGCCGAGCCCGTCCGCGCCGGCCATGCCGGCGATGACGACCATCGAGAGGGAGAGCATGATGACCTGGTTGACGCCGGCCATGATGGACGGCATCGCGAGCGGAAGCTGGATGCCGCGCAGGATCTGACCCGGCTTCGCACCGAACGCCTGTCCGGCCTCGACGGTCTCGGAGTCGACTCCGCGGATGCCGAGCTCGGTGAGCCGGACTCCGGGCGGGAGCGCGAAGATCACGGTCGCGACGAGTCCGGGGACGACGCCGATGCTGAAGAACACGATCGCCGGGATCAGGTACACCATGGCGGGCATGGTCTGCATGAAGTCCAGGACGGGCTTGAGGATCATCCGCACCGTGTCGTTGCGCGCCGACCAGATCCCGAGCGGAACCGCGATGGCGATCGCCACCGCCGCCGACACCAGCACGAGAGCCAGCGTCTGCATCGACAGGTCCCACAGGTCCATCGAGACGATCAGCAGGAACGAGATGACGGTGCCGACGGCCATCTGCCAGGAGCGGACGAGCCAGGCGATGAGCGCGAAGATCGCGATCATGATCGGGAACGGGGTGCCGACCAGGATGTCGGTCAGCCCGTCGACGAGGAACCGCACGACGAACGAGATGAGATCGAGCAGGCCCTCGAGATTGTCCTTGACCCAGTCGACGACGGACGCGACCCACTGGCCGATGGGGATGCGGAAACCATCCATCACAGCACCTCCTTCTCTGGTGCCTGGCCTTCGACGGCGGTGGCCGCGGCATCCTGCGCCTCATCGAGCACGGCGTCGATCTCGGCCTGCGGGACGGGCCGCAGCGGGAGGGTGATCTCCTCCGTGGAGCCAGGGCCGGGGCCGAGGGCCGCCAGCAGCGTGACGCGGGGAATCACGCCGACGAGGCGTCCGCCACCGTCGACGACGGCCAGCGGAAGCGGCGACTCCACCGCGGGGACGAACAGGTTCATCAGGACCTCGTCCTCGGAGACGCTCTGCGGCACCGGCTTGAGGATCGAGGCGAGCGACGTCTCGCCCTTGCGGACGAGCTTGATCGCATCGCGGTCGGTGACGATCCCCAAGAGCTTGCGGTCGCGTCCGGTGACGTACGCGGCCGACATGTAGGCGTCGCGCATCTGACGCAGTGCCGTCCGAGGACCCGTCGTCTCGGCGACGACCGGACGCGGCAGCTCCATGACGTTGGATGCCGTGAGCACACGTGCACGGTCGACATCCTGCACGAACTGCTCGACGTAGTCGTTGGCGGGGTCGGTGAGGATGTCCTCCGGTGTGCCGATCTGGACGATCCGTCCATCGCGCATGACCGCGATCCTGTCGCCGAGGAACATCGCCTCGTTCAGGTCGTGCGTGATGAACACGATCGTCTTCTGCAGCTTCTGCTGCAGTTCGAGCAGCTGCTCCTGCATCTCGCGGCGGATCAGCGGGTCGAGGGCGCTGAACGCCTCGTCCATGAGCAGGATCTCGGTGTCGGCGGCGAGCGCTCTGGCGATGCCGACGCGCTGCTGCATTCCACCGGACAGCTGGGAGGGGAACTTGTCGCCGTTGCCCTCGAGCCCCACCATGGCGAGGACCTCTTCGGCCTTGGCGAGGCGCTCGGCGCGCGGCACGCCGCGGAGTTCGAGCGGGTAGGCGATGTTCGCGGCGACGGTGCGGTGCGGCAGCAGCGCGAAGTGCTGGAACACCATCGACACGTTGTCGCGGCGGATCTCGCGCAGGCGGGATGCCGGGATGCCCGTGATCTGGTCGCCACCGACGATGACGGAGCCGTCCGTCGCGTCGTGCAGACCGTTCAGCATGCGGATGATGGTGGACTTGCCGGAACCAGACAGGCCCATGATGACGAAGATCTCGCCCTTGTTGACGGAGAAGCTGGCGTCGATGACGGCAGCGGTTCCGGCGTCGAGGACGTCGTTTCGGGATTCGCCGGACTTCAGGCGGCGGACGGCTTGGTTCGGGTTCCGTCCGAACACCTTGAACAGATGGCGCGCTTCAAGAGCGGTTTCGGTCACGTTTCCCCCGCGACTCACCGTTTTCAGGGTCTCGGTGAGCCCGCTTCGGTTGCGCCCGGGTGACGTTCACAAGGCCGTTTCGACAACGCTGCATGGCGGCACTGGCAGAGGATTTCGGATCCCCCGCAAAGAACATCGACCTTACGTCCACGCCTCTTCGTTAGCACAGCTGAAATCGAAAGAAGGACGCGGTCGCGGACTGGTCTTCGGGCGTCATGCCCACTCTCCACCGTAACAAAATGGCTGGTCAGGGCAAATCGACGGCGTGTCGGAACCACGTGGAATCGTCGCCTGAACGGGGATTTGGACGATGCAGTGGTGTATCGGATTCAGCGGCGGATGCTGCGGCTCACGGTGAACTTCGGCGTGCGATGCACCTGCTCGGTCGGGCCGACCAGACGCGTGAGTTCACCCCTGTACGCGAGCGTCGAGTTGTAGACCGTCCAGAGTTCGCCGCCCGACCTGAGAAGCCGAGCAGCCGCCTCGAACAGACGCGTCGCCGCTGCCGTATGCACGCTCGTCCCGAGGTGGAACGGCGGGTTGAGCAGCACTACATCGGCCGAAGCATCCGCCAGCTCCGACCCGGCGTCGTCGTGGGTGACCTCGACGCGCTCGGCGAGGCCGTTGGCGATCATGGTTCCCCGAGCGGATGCCGCGGCAGCAGCCGAGCGATCGGTCGCGATCACGTGGACGCCGGGGTGCGTGAGCGCGTACACGGCGGCGAGCGCGCCGGTGCCGCAGCCGAGGTCGACGACGACATCACCGGGCGGCACGCGGTCGAGCACATCGAGCAGCACCCGCGTGCCGATGTCGATGCGTGCACCGGCGAACGCGCCGCCGTGGGCGGCGAGGGTCAGTGCGCCGACGGTGCCGACGGAATCATGCGTCGCCTGCACCGGGAACGGCGGCGTCTCCGGTACATCACGCGGCTCCTCCGCGACGATCAGCCGTGACTTCCGCTCCGCCCGCTGCGGCTGCACACGCGCGAACGAACGCGCCAGCACGTCGTTCTGCGCGAGCGTCATGTGCTTGACCCGGCCGCCGGCCATCAGCACGACGTCATCCGCGGCCCACCGCGCCACGGCATCCGCGATCTCCTCGAGCTCGGCGAGCGCCTTCGGGAGCTGCAGCAGGACGAGCCGAGCGCCGGTCAGCAGCCCGGCATCCAGCTCGTGCGGGACGAATATCGTGCCGACTGCCGGATGACTCCCGGCACGTCCGGCCTCGGTGTTGGTCGACACGCGGTCGGCGTCCTGGTTTCGAGTCAATGCGAGCGCCGCTGCGTTGTGCACCAGCGCCCGACGACCGGTCGCGAGGTCCTGATGCACGCGGAGCCCTCCGAGTCCGGCATCCGCCAGGGCGAGCGTGATCGCACCGTATCCGTCACCGATCACGACGATCTCGGCACCGGTCAAGCCCCGGTCGGAGGCGACAGCGAGACCCCGCTCGACGAGCAGCAGATCGGTCGCGTCGTGGGCCTGCAGATTCGGCGCCTCGACGTCGGGGAAGCGCCGCAGGCGCTCATACGGGAACTCGGACACCACACCACCCTAGGCGTCGCCGCTATGCGTCCCGAGGCCCGGCATCCAGGTCCGCGAGCAGGTCGACCGCGGCGCGCGCGTACTCGCCGATCCAGCGGTCGTGGATGCGCTTGATCGGCAGCGGAGCGAGGGTCAGGTGGCGCTCTCTGCCGACCCTCCGCCCGATGACGAGCTCGGCCTGCTCGAGCACGCGGAGGTGCTGCAGCACGGTCGTCCGATCGATCTCGGGGAACTGCGCGCACAGGCCGCCCGTGGTGCAGGGCGCGGCGCGCAGCGCATCCAGCATCCGCCGCCGGACCGGCGCCGCCAGAGCCTTGAACACGAGGTCGTCGTCGGAAACTCTTCCCTCGCTCGAATTCATGTTGTAATCTTACAACATGTCAGCCACCGAAACGCTCACCGAACTGTCCTTTTCCGTGTCGGGCCGCGTGGCCCGACCGATCGCCGAGGTCTACGAGGCCGTCGCCGACCCCGCGCAGCTCTCGCGCTACTTCACCACCGGCGGCGCCCGCGGCCGGCTCGAGGCAGGCGCCGACGTCACGTGGGACTTCGCGGATTTCCCCGGTCGATTCCCCGTCACGGTGGTCGAGGCATCCGCTCCCGATCGGATCATCATCGAATGGGACGGCGACAATGCCGCAGACGGCGCTGCCCAGACCCGCACCACGTTCGAGTTCTCGTCGATCGACGATGGCGCCCGCACGCTCGTGACCATCACGGAGCAGTCCTGGCAGGCAACCGCCGATGGCGCGAAGTCGGCATTCGGCAACTGCGAGGGCTGGACCGGGATGCTCGCGGCCATGAAGGCGTGGCTCGAGCACGGCATCAACCTGCGCGAGGGCTTCTATCGCTGACGCGCGCACCGAGCATCACCCGAAGGGCCGGCACCGCAGGTGTCGGCCCTTCGGCATTCCTTGACAGGGGTCCAGGTTCTATGGTTACTTAGTCAAGTAAGTAACCAACAGACCAACCGGAGGCATCGTGATCGAAGAAGGCAAAGCGCTCTTCCTGCAGATCGCCGAGCAGATCGAGGACTCGATCGTCGACGGTTCGCTGGAAGAGGAGTCCAAGGCTCCGTCGACCAACGAGCTGGCCGCCTTCTACCGGATCAACCCCGCCACCGCAGCGAAAGGAGTCGCCATGCTCACCGACAAGGGCGTGCTGTACAAGCGCCGCGGCGTCGGCATGTTCGTCACCGCCGGCGCGCGCGATCAACTCCGCACCGAGCGCCGCGCCGCCTTCGCCGATCGCTACATCGACCCTCTCCTCGCCGAGGCCCGCACGCTCGGGCTCGGCGCGGAGGACCTGGCCGCGCTGCTGCGCGAGCGCGCGGCGGAATCCACCAACACAGGCACCACCACAGAAGGGAAGAACCCCGCATGACCGCCGTCATCGAGGTGCAGAACCTCTCCAAGCGCTACAAGGACAAGCGCGCACTCGACAACGTCTCGCTGTCGGTCGAGGGCGGCGCCATCTACGGCCTCCTCGGTCGCAACGGCGCCGGCAAGACCACGCTGATGTCGATCCTCACGGCCCAGAACTTCGAGTCGTCGGGAACCGTCAAGGTCTTCGGCGAGCACCCGTACGAGAACGCGCACGTCCTCAGCCGGATCTGCTTCGTCCGCGAGAGCCAGAAGTACCCGGACGACGCCTACCCCCGGCACGCCTTCAAAGCCGCGAGCCTGTTCTTCCAGAATTGGGACCAGGAGCTGGCCGACGACTTGATCACCGAGTTCCAGCTCCCGATGAAGACGACGATCAAGAAGCTCTCCCGCGGGCAGCTCTCCGCGGTCGGCGTGATCATCGGACTGGCTTCCCGGGCCGAGATCACCTTCTTCGACGAGCCGTACCTCGGGCTGGATGCCGTGGCAAGACAGATCTTCTACGACCGCCTGGTCGAGGATTACGCAGAGCACCCTCGGACGATCATCCTCTCCTCCCACCTCATCGACGAGGTCTCCAACCTCATCGAGAAGGTCATCGTCATCGACAACGGCCAGATTCTGCTGAACGAGGACACGGATGCCGTGCGCGACCGCGCGGTCACCGTCATCGGCGATGCGGAGAAGGTCGACGCCTGGGCCGCAGGGCGCGACCTCTTGCACCGCGAGGCGCTCGGACGGGTCGCCTCGGTGACCGTGCTCGGCGCCCTCACCGACGACGATCGCGTCAGCATCGCGGCATCCGGATTGGATCTCGCTCCGGTTTCGTTGCAGCAGCTCGTCGTCCGCCTCACCCAGAAAGCCGCCGCTGCATCCACCATGGAGGAGGTCCGCTGATGCGACGCACACTCAACGTCATCCGACTGCAGCTGATCAACAAGGGCACCTTCATCTGGTACCCGCTGGTGATCCTCGCCGCCGCGGTGGTCATCTCGGTCCTCATCTACGCGATGATCCCCGTCGATGAGCCCAAGTACGGCGGCGGCGGACAGGCCCCGCTGTGGTACTTCTTCGCCGTCGGCATGTCGGCGATGACTCTGACCTTCCCGTTCTCCCAGGCCATGAGCATCACCCGCCGCGAGTTCTTCCTCGGCACGATGCTCACCGCGATCCTCGCCAGCGCGCTCATGGGCGTGCTGTTCCTGATTGGCGGCGGGATCGAGACCCTCACCAACGGATACGGCGTCAACGGCTACGTGTTCTACCTGCCCTGGTTGTGGGAGGCGGGTCCGCTCGGCGCATTCGTCGTCTACTTCACCCTCGCCCTGTTCTTCTTCGTGGTCGGCTTCACCGGCGCGACGATCTTCAAGAGCTGGGGCCAGATGGTCCTCCTCATCGCGAGCTTCGCCGTCGTGCTCGTCCTCGTCGCGCTGGCGTTCCTCGTCACACGCCTCGATGCTTGGGGACAGGTCTGGGAGGGCATCCTGACGCTGGGCGCCGTCGGTCTCGCGCTCTGGGGCCTGGTCGTCGTCGCTGTGCTCTCGGTGATCTCGTTCCTCGCGTTCCGCAGGACGATCCCGTAAGGCGCGGGTTCTGATCTGAGGGGCGGATGCTGCGGCATCCGCCCCTCAGAGCGTGTCGTCCGCGGCGATGATGTCGAGGCTCCAGACGCGCGTCTCGGGGTCATCGGGATCGTGGGCGTCGCCGATCTCTCTGATGGCCTGCTGGATGCGACTCTCGAGCTCGGTGAACTCCGCCTCGTTCAGGCGGAGATTCGCCTGCGAGAACGTGCCGTGCACGACGGGGTCGCGGCCGGAGACGTACTCGGGCGCCCAGGCCATGACCTTCCGCAGCATCTCGAGATGATCGTCAGCGAGAGCATGCATCAGCGCTCCGCCCAGCTCCTCGTCGACGATCGGATGCTCAGGGGAACCGACGTTCCATGAGCCCTCGACGGACTTCCACACCCGATCGCGCTTGTCTCGGGCATGCTCAGGGGCCTCTTCGATGAGGCCGGCGGCGGCGAGAACACGCAGATGGAAGCTGATGCTGTTGGCCGGGATGCCGAGATCGGCGGCGAGGTCGGCCGCGCGTGCGTGACCGCGCCCCGCAACCGCCCTGGCGATGCGGCGGCGGAGCGGATGTGCGTAGGCCTTCATCATCGCCGTGGTCGCAGGCTTCGCGTCCGGATGCACCGGCTTCGCGTTCTTGTCTTCTGCCACTCTCGGATTCTATCCACACCAATCATTGCGCAATGACTGTTGCGCACCTACTGTTGCGCATCTATGCTCGATCCATGACCACCGTCACGCCGCACCGCCTGGTGCACAACGCCCGCTACCTCACCTGGCTGATCAGCGACACCGCCAAGGGACTGGCGTCTGCGCTGTTCGGGTTCGCGATCCCGCTCATCGCGCTGATCGTCACGAACGATCCGGCCCAGGCGGGCATCATCAGCGCGGTCGGCATGACGATCCGCACGATCACGACGGTGTTCGGCGGCGTGCTCGCCGACCGCCACCACCGGATCGTCATGATGATCATCGGCTCGGCCGCCGGCGTGGTGATCGCCGGTGCATTCACGGTGCTCGCGCTCACTGATGCGCTCACGTTCGCCACCCTGCTGCTGATCGACATCGCGCTGGCCGCTCGCACCGGGCTGTTCGACATCGCCGGCGAGAGCGCGCTGAAGGAGATCGTGCCGGACGACGCGATGGGCAGGGCGCAGGCCGCCAACCAGGGGCGCGACGCGGTGCTGCAGCTCGCCGGCGGACCGCTCGGCGGCGTGCTGCTCGCGGCTGGGGCCTGGTTGATCGGCGCGGCGATGGCCGTGTTCCATCTGATCGCGATGATGACGGCCTGGATGCTGCTGCGCACGGCGCCGAGGGCGGCACATCACGCGGCACCCGAGGTCGGAGACGCGGATGCCGCGGCATCCACGGGTCTCGTGGCGGCCGCCGTTGCGGTCGGAAAGCCGAACGCGCTGCGCGAAGTCGCCGAGGGATTCCGGTGGCTGTTCTCCCGCCCGGACCTGCGCGGGGTGCTGTTCGTGGCCACGATCGTGAACCTCGGGTTCAGCACCGCGCTGACCACGGTCATCTACGCACTGCAGCAGGCGGGCCACTCCACGATCACGATCGGCCTGCTCGCAACGGCCGGCGGTGTCGCCATGCTGCTCGGCGCGCTGGTCGCCCCGGTCCTGGTCTCGCGGATGCGGGCGAGCGTCGTCATCATCGGCGGGCTCGCCGTCGCGACGGTCGGGGTCTGCGGCATGATCCCGGCGCACGAGCCGTGGGCACTGATGGTGATGCTCGGGGTGACGGTGTTCTTCATCCCCGCCGTGAATGCCGCCCTGATGGGGTATTTCATGGTGGCGACGCCCACCGAGCTGCTCGGCAGGGCGAACAGCGCGTCTGCGGTCCTCGGCATGGGCGCCATGCCCCTCGCACCGTTGATCGCCGGATTCGGGCTGGCCGCGATCGGTCGCGAGAACACGCTCATCGCGGCATCCGTGCTGTGCGCGATCTCGGTCGTGCTGGCCGTCGCGAACCCCGGCCTGCGCGCGCTGCCGGCCGAGTCCGGTTGGACCGCTCACGCGCGCCAGTTCGAGGTGCGCTGACGCTCGAGCACACCTCAGTTCGAGTCAGGATGCCGCGGCATCCGTGATTCAGAGCGTGTCGTCGGCGGCGACGATATCGATCTGCCAGCCGCGCGCGTCGCCGGCGTCCTTGTCCCGCGTGCGCTCCGCCTCGAGGATCGCGCCGTTGAGCTTGTCCATCAGCGCCGAGTACTCCGCCTCGGTCAGGCGCAGGTTGCTCACGCTCAGGGTGCCGTGGTCGGCCGGATCCTGTGCGGCAACCGAGGTCGAATGCGCCACCAGGCGACGCACCAGCTCGAGATGATCCTCGGCCATGGCGGCGATCACAGCGTCGCTCAGCGCCATGTCGTCGGGGTCGGTCGTCGATGCCCTGATGCGCAGCGAGTCCTTGATCGGGGTCCACACGCGGTCGCGGCCATCCCTGGCCTGTTCCGGCGCCTCGACGATGAGGCCGGCATCCGCCAGCACCCGCAGGTGAAAGCTGATCTTGTTCGCCGGCTCCCCGAGGTCGCCCGCGATGTCGGCCGCCCGGACGAACTCGCGCTTGGTGAACACGCGCATGATGCGACGCCGCAACGGGTTGGCGAATGCCTTCAGCATCGCCGTCGTCATCGTCCGTTCAGCAGGGCCCCCGGTGTCCGTCTCAGCCATGTCCCCATTCTATCCAGTTTTATTTGCGCGATTTAACTTGCGCAAATAAACCTGCGGATCTATCGTGAGGACATGACCACTACCGCAGAGAAGCCCGCAGGGCTCTGGAGCAACACCCGCTACGTGCTCTGGTTGATCAGCGACACCAGCAAAGGCCTGGCGGCGGCGCTCGCCGGATTCGCCATTCCGCTCATCGCCCTCGCGGTCACGAACGACCCGGCGCAGGCCGGCATCATCGCGGGTGTGGGCATGGTCACGCGCCTTCTCACCACGCTGTACGGCGGCGTCCTCGCCGATCGGCACGGCCGCCTCGCGCTGATGCTTCTCGGCGCCGCCGTGGCCACGATCCTCGCAGCCGGATTCACGCTGCTCGCCTTCGCCGACGCACTGACGTTCGCCACGATCCTCGTCATCGAAGTGCTGCTGATGATCCACTCGGGGCTGTTCGATCCCGCAGGTGAGAGCGCACTGAAGGAGCTCGTCCCCGACGAGACGATGGGCAGAGCTCAGGCCGCGAACCAGGGTCGCGACGCGGCGCTGCGACTGGCAGGTGGGCCGCTCGGTGGTCTGCTGCTCGGCGTCGGCGCGTGGCTCGTCGGGGTCGCGATGACCCTCGCGTACGCACTGGCCGGCGCCACAGCGTGGGTGCTGCGGCGTTCCGCCCGACGAGCGAGCGTTGCCGATCGGTCGGCGGATGCCGCGGCATCCGGTGCGATGTCGGAGAACCGGGGCGAGATGTCCGCCGGACGGCGCGTCTCCACCGGACACGCCGATGCGGATGCCGATGATCCCGGTTCTCCGAACGCGTGGCACGAGATTCGCGACGGATTCGCGTGGCTGTTCTCGCGGCCCGACCTGCGGGGGGTCCTGCTGCTCACGACGATCATCAACCTCGGCTTCAACGCCGCCATGACCACGGTCGTCTACGGACTGCAGCAGTCAGGCCACTCCGAGCTCACGATCGGCTCGATGTCGGCAGGGCTCGGCGCGGTCATGCTCGTCGGCGCGCTCATCGCCCCGGTTCTCGTCCCGCGTGTCAAGGCGGGCACCCTGACGATCGCCGGGCTCCTCGCAGCCACGGTGGGCGCCGCGGTCGTCTCGATGCTCGAGAACCCGTGGTGGATCACGGCCGTACTGGGCGTGTCCGTCTTCCTGCTGCCCGCGCTGAACGCGTCGATGATGGGTTACTTCATGGTGGCCACGCCGACCGAACTGCTGGGCAGGGCGAACAGCGCCGCCGGAGTCCTCGGGATGGGGGCCATGCCGCTCGCCCCGCTCATCGCCGGCTTCGGGCTCACGCTCGTCGGCCGTCAGAACACGATCCTGTTCGCCGCGGCTCTGTGCGCGCTCTCTGTCGTGCTGGCCGTCACGAACCGGGGCCTGCGGGCGATCCCCGCAGAGTCAGGCTGGGCCGCCCACGCGCGACAGTTCGAGATCTGAACTGGGATGCTTGACTCTGACACCGTGTGAGGCGGGAGAACAGAAGCATGTTGTCCATCGGAGCGTTCGCGCAGATCGGCCAGGTGACCCACCGCCAGTTGCGGCACTGGGACACGGCCGGGCTGCTCGTGCCCGCCCACGTGGACGAGTTCAGCGGTTACCGCTCGTACGATCCGTCGCAGCTCGAGAAGCTGCACCGGATCGTCGCGCTGCGCCAGCTCGGGTTCGGTCTCGACGACATCGCCCTGATCCTCGAACAGGGAGTGGATGCCGAGCGCATCGGCGCCCTGCTGCGGATCCGCCGGGCCGAGGTCGAGCAGGAGCATCGGCTGGCGGCCGCACGGCTCGTCGACGTGGAACGGCGCCTCCACCTCATCGAAAGCGAGAATCAGATGTCCACCATCGAGATCATCGAGAAGCCCCTTCCCTCCGTCCGACTGGCGGCGCGTCGTGCGACCGCCGCGTCGCAGCCCGAGATCGCGGGCGTCGTCGGACCGGCCTTCGATGCGGTCGCCGAGATCATCGGCGACGAGAAGGGATCGCTGACCACACCCATCGCCCAGTACTCCGGCGCAGAGAACGGCACCGAGGTCATCGCCGGCTACGCGTACACCGGCCCAGCCCGCGACGGCTTCGAGGTCATCGACCTGCCCGCCGCGGACCTGGCGATCTGCGGCATCCATCTCGGATCGATGGACCGGATCGCCGTGAGCTGGCAGGAGATCCACACCGAGATCGTCGCGCGCGGCTTCGCGCCGTCCGGACCGTGCCGTGAGCTGTACGTGCGCGCCGTCTCGGACGATCAGTCCGACTGGGTCACCGAGCTGCAGCAGCCCGTCGTCCGCGCCTGACCCGGCCACCCCGGCATCCCGCCGTCAGCGCCGCGCCAATCCGGGGGCCGACACGCCACTTGTCGGACCGATTCGCGGCATCCGTCCGACATCTGGCGTGTCGGCCCCCAAAGTGGCACCGGACCAGAGAGCGCGCCGGACCCGAAATCGTGCCGGCCCGTCCGGTCGGATGCCGGGGCTACAGCGCCCCGACCAGAGCCGCCACACCGGCGATGGCGGAGACGAGAGCGAGCACGAGGGCGATCGCGATGAGCACGACGTGCACCTTCAGGAACGCGGTCGCCCTGCCCTCGGCATCCTTCGCACGCGGGTCCTGGGCGACCCGCTTGTAGAACCGCGGCCACACGATGACGTTGAAGGCGGCGTTGAGGAACAGGAGGATCGCGAGGGGAATCACCTCTCCACCGTATCCGGACGCAGTCCATGTATCAGAAAGCTCTTGCCCTGCTCCTGGTAGGTGTGAGCACAATGAGCACCATGACCGACGCCTCCCCCGAAGGCGCCGTCAGCGATGGGACCGCACGCTGGGAACGTGCGGCGGTCCTGTTCGCCGACTGGCGTGCCGGCGATGCGCGCGCCATGGACGAGCTGGTGCGCCTGATGACGCCCGTGCTCTGGCATGTCGTGCGCGCGTACGGACTCGAACGCACCCTCGCCGAGGACGTCGTCCAGACGACCTGGCTCGCACTCGTGCGCAGCCACGAGTCGGTCGACGATCCGCAGGCGATCTCAGGGTGGCTGACGGTCACCGCCCGACGCGAGGCGTGGCGGGTCGCGAAGCAGCACCGGATCGCCACGGCGACGGCCGACGAGGTGCTCGATCCGATGCTTCCGCACGAGCAGTCCACCGAGGAACACGTCGCCGACGCCGATGAAGCCGCCCGGCTCTGGACGGCCCTCGCTACACTCACCGACCGCTGTCAGCGGCTGCTGCGCGTCGTCGCCTTCGACGACCGACCCGACTACGCGAGGATCGCCGCCGACCTCGACATGCCGATCGGGAGCATCGGTCCGACCCGACAACGGTGCCTCGCCAAACTGCGCACGGCGCTGGTGGATGCCGGAGGTGCACGATGAGCGACGACGACCTGTTCACGGCCCTCCGCGCTGCGGCCGAACTCCACGACCCGGTGCCTGCGGATCTCGCCGACCGCATGGTCGCAGTCGTCGCGGTCGCCGACCTCTCCCGCGAGTACGCGCTGCTCACGCTGATGGAGGGCATCGAGTCGCCCGTCCGCGGGGACGCCGAGACCACGACGATGCAGTTCAGCGACGGGGCGGCCACGGTGCTGCTGCACATCAGCCGCGCCGAGAACGGCCGACGCCGCATCGACGGCTGGATCGACGCCGACGCCTCAGAGGTGCGGCTGTCCCAGGGCGAGCGCACCTGGACGACGCAGCCGGCCGAACACGGCCGCTTCGCGTTCGAGGATGTGCCGCCGGGGCTCTGCCGCGTGCAGGCCGTCACCGCAGGGGACGCCAAGGATCTGCTCACGCCTCAGTTCGAGGTGTGAGCTCCACGGGGGATGAACGCGGCGGCCCTGCCGCCGGGAGGGGACACGCATGGATCAGCCGAGGAACTGGACCTGGCAGGACAGAGCAGAGGGGTCGATCCCGCGGGGAACTGCGCTGGATCCGACCGTCGATCCGATCGACGACATCCGCGCGTATCCGACGGCCTATCTGCCGACCCGGATGCTGATCGCCGAGCGACTCGACGATGAGAACGGCGCGTACGAGCGTGACCGGCACGTGCTGCACGAAGCGGCCCGCTCGTTCGGCTGGCGGTTGCACATCGAGGACGAGGACCTCGTCCGCTCCGGCCTGCGCGCCGAGAGCCTGCCGGGCATCCCCGGTCTGCACCGCGCGTACATCACGACCCCCGATGAGCTCGAGGGCAGCGAGTCGCCGATCGCCCCCGACGCGTGGCGAGTGCTGCAGCGCGCGCGGAAGGCTGTCGGCGGACCGATGCCGCGCGCGAGTCTGGAGCATGTCCTGTCGATCGACCCCGTCGGGCTCAATCCGTTCACCCGATCCAACCCGTTCACACGATCCAACCCGTTCACGCGATCGAACCCGGTTCGCGGAGCGGGAGCGGTCGGTACCGACGACTACCTGGAACCAGGGCGAGGCGGACGCCAGCCCATCGCCTGGGTGGGCCCGGGTCCGGTGCGCGGCTCGCACCCGAAGAAGGGCGGTCGTCGTGCGGTGATCGCCGTGCTCGACACCGGCTGCGGCATCCACGACTGGCTTCCCGATTCGATCGTCACGCGCAGTCTCACGCTCGACGGCGAGCCGATCGGCCTCATCGGAGACGACGACCCCGAGCGGTTCCCGGATCTATACGGCCAACTCGACGGCGAGATCGATGCCGTCGCCGGCCACGGCACGTTCATCGCCGGCATCCTGCGGCAGACCGCGCCTGACGCCGATATCGTGTCGATCCGCGTGGCCGGTTCGCTCGGCGTCGTGGACGAGAGCGTGTTCCTCGCCTCCCTGGCCGCCGTGATCGAGCTGCACCGGCGGTGGGTCGCCGGCGAGTCGGGCGGACATCCGATCGACGTCCTCAACCTCTCACTCGGGTACTACCACGAGACCCCGACCGACGGTCTCTTCTCGCTGACCCTGTACGACCTGCTGCGCACGGCGCGCGAGACAGGGATGGTCGTCGTCTGCTCCGCGGGCAACGACGCGGTCGACCGCCCGGCCTTCCCCGCATCGCTGTGGGCATGGCCGGGCACCGACAACGGCCTGCACGACGACAAGGGCGTGCCGCACGTCTCGGTCGGCGCGCTGAACCCGTCGCTGCGGTCGCTCGCACTGTTCTCGAACGTCGGACCGTGGGTGCGCACCTACGCGCCCGGCGCCGCGGTCGTCTCGACGACGCCCGCGTTCACCGGCGGCTCGCAGGCGGCCACCCGGGCCGATTTCGAGGGCTTCGACCGGCAGACCGTCGACCCGGATGACTACCGCGGCGGCTTCGCGGCATGGAGCGGCACGTCGTTCGCCGCCCCGTACGTAGCGGGCCGGATCGCAGCGGCGCTCGCCCCATCCCTCAACAGCGCGACGAAGGTGCCGAGGGCGGGGGTCGATGCCGCAGTGGATGCCGTACTCGCCACTCTGCCTCCGGACGCGCCGCTGTCCTGAGCGGACATCACGCCTGCATGCCGCGCCAGACCACCTCGAACGCGGCATGCAGGCGCTCGCGTGCTCCGGGAGAGTCCATCCCGTCCCCGCGGACGACGAGTTGATAATAGGCCGCGCCGGCGAGGGCGTCGAAGCATGCCTCGACATCGAGGTCGGCCCGCAGGACGCCGCGCTCGATGCCCGCTCGGAACGCGTTCTCGAGCGGCACCCGGCGACGGGAGACATGCGAGTTCCAATACGCCTTCTGCAGCGCGCGGTCCCCCATCACGAGCCGGATGCGCTGACGGAACCGGGCCTCGGAGTAGCCCGCGGCGGTCACCGATGTCGGAGCACCCAGCAGCGTGGCGAAGACCGTCTCCCGGAGATCGCCGTCGGTCGGCACCGCAGGCGGAACCGTGCGACCGACATCCAGCGCTGCGGCGATGAGCGCCGTCAGCGACGGCCAGCGTCGGTAGAGCGCCGCGCGGCTCACACCGCTGCGCGCGACGACGCGCGAGACGGTGACGTCCTCTTCAGCATCGATCAGCGCGAGCGTCGCGGCGATGATCTGTCCGTCGATGTCCTCGTCCCGTGGGCGGCCGGGTCCACGGCGCACCGCGGACCCGGCCTCCGCCGTCGTCATGCGCCCAGCGCGCGCTCGCGCAGGCGCGCCTCCGTGTTTGCGCTGAGCCCGGCGGCCCGCAGCGGAGCGAGGGCGTCGCCGTGCCGGTCGCGCAGCGTCTGCAGCAGCATCCGCATCGACACCTCCATCGACCCCTCCAGCAGAGCCGTCGTCTCGTCGCGCGTCGACACGTCGATGCCGAGCGCCCGCCACATCGCGCCCATCACGGGTTCGCTGCGGCGCATGATCTCGCGCATGTTGTCGCCGGTGAGGGCGTAATCGGCGACGATGTCGTCGTCGCTCGCGCCGAGGACCAGCAGCAGCATCGCGGCGAGGACGCCGGTACGATCCCGGCCGGCCGCGCAGTGGAATGCCGCAGCCCCCGGCGTGTAGGCGATGATGTTCAGCGCGGTGACCAGCTGCGGGGCCGCGACCTCGACCATCCCGACGTACATCTCGCCCATCGACTCGTGGCTGAACTGCGGCCGGCCGTCCTTCATCGACTGGCCGACATCCGCGATCAGAGGCAGGTGGTGATACGAGACCGAGTAGTCGGCGAGCGGTCCGCGGCCGGTGGTCGTCACCTCGAGCGGGGACCGCAGATCGATGATCGCGGTCAGTCCGTTCGCGACGAGATCTGACGCCACCTCCGGCGTGACGTACGCGAGGTCATCCGTGCGGATCGCGACTCCCTCGCGCAGCACGCCGCCGTCGATCGGGATGCCGCCGAGGTCGCGCAGATTCACCGGGGCGCTGAGGGTGAGTTCGATCGTGGTCATGTGATTCTCCTTCGGATGAGGGCGCTGCCCTGGTCGATCGCCGTGACGAGCACGATGATGCAGATGATGATGGCGCTGAGATGTCCGTAGTCGTACATCCGCATCGCTGTGGTGAGCTCGAGGCCGATGCCGCCGGCGCCGACGAGTCCGAGGATCGTCGCACCTCGCACGTTCCCCTCGAACAGCAGCAGTGTGTAGGACACCAGCAGGGGCGCGGCCTGGGGCAGGATGCCGTACTGGATGATCTGCCGCTTCGAGGCGCCGACCGCCTGCATCGCCACGATCGGTCCGTTGTCGACGGACTCCATCGCCTCGGCGAAGATCTTCCCGATCGATCCGAGCGAACCCAGGGTCATGGCCAGGATGCCGGCGAACGGCCCGAGCCCCACCGCCGAGACGAACATCAGCGCGAAGACGAGATCCGGCACCGAGCGGATGATGTTCATGACCCACCGCGACGGGTAATAGAGCCACTTCGGCGCGATGTTCGACGAGGCTCCGAACGCGACGATCAGCGACAGCACGGCGCCGAGCACCGTGGCGATGATCGCCATCTGCAGGGTCTCGACCAGAAGCGCGAGGATCGTGCCGATGTCGGAGAAGTCCGGCGGGAACAGCCGCGACATGAACTCCGCCATGTTGACGGTGCCTTCGGCGAGCGCCGTGAAGTCGAATCCGACGCCGCTGGCCGACCACAGCAGGATCCCGATGGCCACCGGGATCCCGATGAGGAAGCGGGTCCGCGGAATCCGGAAGGCCCGCTCGAGCCGGTCGCGCTCGGCGTCAGAGAGCTGCGGCGTCTCTCGCCGCGAACGCGGTTCAGCGGTCGTCGTCATCGTCGTCCTCCTCGTCGTAGAGCACCGACAGCGCGTCGGCGTCGAGATCGGCTGTCGCGCCGGACACGAGCATCTCGCCGTGTCGGAGCCCGACGATGCGGTCGCTGTGCTCGAGCGCGAGCGGCAGCACGTGCAGGCTCACCAGCACCGGGATTCCGTCCTCGCTGGCGATCTCGCGCAGCAGACGCAGCACGGATCCGGCGAGCTTGGGGTCGAGCGACGCCACTGGCTCGTCGGCGAGGATCACACGCGGCTGCTGCATGAGCGCCCGAGCGATCGCGACGCGCTGCTGCTGTCCGCCGGAGAGCGCGCGGGCGGGTTCGGTGGCCTTGTGCGCGATGCCGACCCGGTCGAGCAGCTCCAGCGCTCGCGTGCGCTGCTCGCGGGAGAATCCGCCGACGAGGTTGATCGCACCAGCACCGTGCAGGCCACCGGTGAGCACGTTCGTCAGCACGCTGAGCCGAGGGATCAGGTTGAACTGCTGGAACACCTGACCGACCTCGCTGCGCAGCGTCCGCAGCTCGCCGCCGGCGAGGTTCGTGACGTCGTGTCCGGCGACCCGCACGGATCCGCCGGAGATCGGCGCGAAGCCGGTGAGGCTCTTCATGAGCGTCGACTTTCCCGACCCGGAAGCCCCGAGCAGAGCGACCGTCTCGCCAGGGAAGAGATCGAGATCGACGCCGTCGAGCACCGGCTTCGCACTCTTCTCGTACGAAACCCTCAGATCGCGCACGGTCACGAGCGGCAGCGCCTGCCGCAGCTCTGCCGTCGTCACGGGGACGTCCGAGGCCTGGCGAGCGGATGCCGCGGCATCCGCACCTCGCTTCGTCGCGGTGCTCATTCCAGGTCCTCGAGCTCGACGCCGGCGACCGAGGCGATCTCGGCGAAGGACGAGAAGATGCCGGGGTCCGGGGCGATCTCGACCTCGAGACCGATGAAGGAGCTGTAAGCGGCGAGCGCCTCGGCGTTCTCCTCGGAGAAGACCTTCGGCAGTGCCTCTTCCAGTTGCGTGCGGGTCTCGTCGTCCAGCGATTGCCGGGAGAGCACTGTGCCCATGACGTCCATGGCCGGGCTCTCGCCGACACCGCGCCACTCGCCATCGGCGAACGGGAACATCGGCGCCCCGAGCTCGGTCAGCATGATCGCTGTGCACGCGGCATCCACCTGGCCCTGCTCGAGCGCGGCGAAGCTGCCCTCGTGTCCGCCGGCGAAGATCGCCTCGTAGTCTTCGCCCTGCTCCAGCCCCACCTCGTGCAGCATGTAGACCGGCATGAAGTAGCCGGAACTGGAGGCCTGGTCGGCGAAGGCGACGGTCTTGCCCTCGAGGTCTTCCAGCTTCTGGATCGGGGAGTCCTCCAGGACGACGCAGGTCGAGACGGGATCCTCGGACCCCTTCCAGGCGAGCAGTGCGTCGACCTCTCCGGTGTTGACGGCGAGTGCGGACGGGAAGCCGCTCATGATCCCGATGTCGACGTGGTCGTTGCGGATCGCCTCGACGACGCTGAGGTAGTCGGGCACATCGGTGACCTCGACCTCGCGACCGGTCTCGGCCTCGAGCAGTTCGACGAGGGCCTCGATGGGGTTCTCCTGCGTCGGGTCGTCCGACGCAGGCAGGGTGGCGATCGTGATCGGCGCGTCGGCGGCGGGAGCGGCGCCCGCCTCCGGAGACTGGCAACCGGTCAGGGCGAGTGCAGCAATACCGAGCATGCCCACCGCAGAGAGGGTGTAACGGCGCATGGCGGAACCTTTCGGATGAGGGGGAATTGCGAGAACACCTGTATTCGAACTCGTGGAGGTGTCCGGCAATTACGAGACCGCCGTACTTGAAACCGAACGTCGGGTGAACGATCGGCGACGCCCCGCGATGTCATCCGCTCGCGGGGGCGGCAGGAACACGGCATCCTGGTCGAATGGGGAAATCGGCGCGGGAATTGTGGGCGCGGGGGCGCGTCGCCATTGACGCGCAACGCTTCGCCGAGGCCCGTCGACTGTTCGCACGCGCCTCGGCCCATCCGGACGCGGATGCCGATCTGCAGGCCCGCATCGACGGCAGCCTCTCGTACGTCCTCGCTCAGACCGGCGATCCGGCCGGCGGCGAAGCACTCGTCCGACAAGCCCTCGCGCGCGAGGGGCTCAGCCAGGAGACGACGGCCATCCTCGCGGGACAGCTCGGGGTGATCTGCACGAGGGCCGGCCGATTGGACGAGGCCGAGGCATTGCTGACCCGCGCCGTCGACGGGCTCTCCGGGGTCGCGCTGGCGAACTGTCTGATGAACCGCTCGCTCGTGCACATGCAGCGTCGAGAACTCGCCTCCGGCCAGGCCGATCTGCAGCGGGCCACCGAGATCTACGAGTCGGCGGGCGAATCGGCCGCCGCGGCCGAAGCCCGCCACAACCTCGGCTACGCCGCGCTGCTCGCGGGCGACCTGCTCACCGCCCTCGACCTGATGGCGCGCTCGCGCCCCGTCATCGCCGCCGAGTCCGACGTCAGCGCGGCCATGAGCGACCTGGACCGCGCGGAGGTGCTGCGCGACGCCGGTCTCGTCGATGAGGCCGAGCACCTTCTCGAGTCCGTGGCCGTGATCTTCGGTGCGGCGAAGATGCGCCAGGCCAGGGCTGAGGCGGAGTTCCACCTCGCGCGGTCGCTGCTGCAGCACGACCCGTCACGTGCCGCGAAGGTCGCCGGGGCGGCTGCTCGACGGTTCCGCGCCCTCGGCAGCGACAGTTGGGCGGCGCGCAGCGCCGCCGTGCGGCTCGACGCGCTGGTCGCCACCGGATCGCCGCCGCCCGCCGCCGAGTTCGCCGAGGCGGCGTCCGCGTTGAAGGCGGCCGGATTCCCGACGGAGGCCACCGCGGTGCGACTGACCGCCGCCGTGGCGGCCGCGCACAGCGCACGGACGCCGATGCCGCTGCCTCGTCTCCCCCGACAGGCGCCCACCCCGCTGAAGCTGCGCGCCGCCGAAGCGCGAGCGGCTCGGTCACAGGGCGCCGCCGCCCGCCGACACGTCGCGGGCGGGCTGGATCTGCTTTCGGACTGGCAGCGCTCGTTCGGCGCGCTCGACCTGCAGGCGTCCGTCGCGATGCACGGGACGAACCTCATCTTCCAGGGGCTGCGTTCGGCGGCCGAGAGCGGCGACCCGAGCATCCTGTTCGACTGGTCGGAACGCGCCAGGCATCTCAGCCAGCAGGTCGTACCCGTTCGTCCGCCGCACGATCCGGAGCTCGCCGCCGACCTCGCAGAGCTGCGGATGCTGCGCGCCGAACTGACCGGCAGCGAATGGACGACCCACCCTCAGGTGCGGGCGCTGCGAGACCGGGTCCGCGAGCGCCAGTGGACGGCCACGGGCGCGGGCGACACACGGCGCAGGGTCGGCATCGACGAGGTGCGTGCGGTTCTCGATCCGGGAACCGCTGTGCTGTCGTACGTCTTCACCGGCAGCGAGCTGCTGTGCGTGATCGCCACGCCGCATGATGCCCGCATCGTCCGGCTGAACTGGGACGACGTGGCACGCGCGACCACAGGTCTGCGCGCGGATCTCGATGTCGCTGCGGCGGTGCGCTCCGGCCCGATGGCGGCGGTCGTGGCCGGCGCGCTGGACGAGCGGATGCGTGCGCTCGGCGCCGCTCTGCTCGCGCCGGCACTCGCGGCGACGGAGGATGCGTCGCGTCTCGTCCTCACGGTTCCCGGCGCCCTCGGCGGCATCCCGTGGGGCATGCTTCCGCAGATGGCGGGGATCCCGTTCGTGCTCGCGCCCTCGGTGTCTCGCTGGTTCGACGACCGCGGTGCCCCGCGTCGCGCGGCATCCGCGGGGTTCGCCGCCGGCCCGCGCGTCCCGCGTGCGGAGGAGGAGACGCGCGCCGCGGCATCCGCCTGGCCGAACGCCACCCTGCTGACCGGCCAGGATGCGCGGGTGGATGCCGTGACCGCGCTCGCCGACCGCGTCGACGTCCTGCACATCGCCGCGCACGGCAGGCACACCGTCGACAACCCGCTCTTCGCCGGGTTCGAGCTGCACGACGGGACCCTGTTCGGGTACGACGTGGACCTCATCCCCCGCGTCCCCGACACCGTCGTGCTGTCGGCCTGCGAGCTCGGCCGATCCTCCGTGCGGTGGGGCGAGGAGGCCCTGGGGATGACACGGGTCTGGCTGCACGCCGGCACCCGAGCGGTGATCGCCGCGCCGACGGTGGTCGCCGACGACGTGGCGAGTGAGCTGCTCGCCGCCGTGCATGCGGGGCTCAGTGCGGGCGACGACCCCGCGGTCGCCCTGGCGGCGGCATCCGATGCGACGGGTCTGCGAACCCCGTTCCAGGTGCACGGCACCGCGCTCTGACCTGGTGCCCGGTGCCCGGTCGAGCAGGCCGGGAAAGAATTTCTCGATTCGATGTATCAGATCCCTCGGATGCCGCTCTTGATGTTCAGACGATGTCACGCGGAGCGTCAGAAGGGGGACGCGAGGGGGTCGCGGGGAATCTTCGATACTGGGGAGTTGCGCGCTGGGGAGCGCCGAAGATCGACATCGACTGCTCAGGGGGCGTCGCGGTTCACAGCCGCGGCGCCTCCACTGGGTTCATTCGGCGCGGATGATCTCGAAGCCGGCGCCGGCCAGATCGTCCGCGGCCGCATCATCGATTCCGGCATCCGTGATCAGAAGCGGGAAGAGCCCGGCGTCGCCCACGTGGGCGAACGCGACGGCCCCGGCCTTGTCCGAGTCCGCGACGATCATCGCCCTGGTCGCCCGCTGTGCCATCATCCGGTTCACGGCCGCCTCGCGCTCGTCGTGGGTGGTCGCCCCGGCATCAGCCGCGATCCCGTTCACGCCGATGAAGGCGACATCCAGGTGGATGCCTGCCAGCAACTGCTCGACGAAGGGCCCGACCAGTTCGTAGCTGCGGGAGTGGATGACGCCGCCGGTCACGACGACCTTGATGTCGGGTCGGGTGGCGAGCTGCGCGGCGATGTTGACCGCGTTCGTGACCACCGTGATCTCGCCGAGGTCCTCGCGCGCCGCCAGCGCGGCGGCGATCGCCGTGGTCGTGGTGCCTCCGGAGAGTCCGACGGTCGCGCCCGGTTCGACGAGCGCCGCCGCCGCGTGAGCGATCCGCTCCTTCGCGTGCGTGCGCAGATGGCTCTTGTAGCGCACCGGCAGCTCGTAGGCCACGGACTGCGCGACCGCTCCACCGTGCGTGCGCGTCAGCAGCCGCTGCTCGGCGAGGCTGTCGAGGTCGCGGCGACTCGTCGCGGGAGACGCCCCGAAGCGCTCGACGAGCTGATCGATCGTCACTTCGCCCTGGGCGGCGAGCAGATCGAGGATCGCGCTCAACCGCGCGGCGCGTTTCATGCGACTCCCTGGAGCGCGAACAGGCGCAGCATCCGTGCGGCCTCCGCTGTGACGGCCTCGCGGCCCGGTGCGACGTACCTGCGGGAGTCGACGAGACCCGCGTCGGAGTCCAACCGCTCGCGGATCGCGCGCGTGAAGAACCCGTTGAGGCGCGTGGAGACGTTGATCTTCGTCATTCCGGCGCGCACGGCATCCACGATAACGGCATCCGGAACGCCCGAGGAGCCGTGCAGCACGATCGGGATGTCCAGTGCCCTGTGCAGCCTGCCGACGAGGTCGATGTCGAGCGCGGCGCTGCGGTCGGTCATCGCGTGCGAGCTGCCGACCGCGACGGCGAGCGCGTCCACGCCCGTGATCGCCACGAACTCCCGCGCCTCGTCGGGGTCGGTGCGCACCCCCGGTGCGTGCGCGCCGTCCTTGCCGCCCACCTCGCCCAGCTCACCCTCGATGTGGACGCCCGCAGCGCGAGCGCGGGTTGCGACCTGCGCGGTCAGGGCGACGTTCTCGTCGTACGGCAGCGCGCCGCCGTCGAACATCACGGATCCGATGCCGAGGGCGATCGCCTCATCGACGAGCTCCGGACGCTCGGCATGGTCGAGATGCACGGCGACCGGTGTCACGGCCCGGCGCGCGATCGCGAGCGTCGCCAGCGCGATCGGCTCGAGCCCGCCGTGGTAGTCGGCGCAGTTCTGCGAGATCTGCAGGATGACCGGGAGCCCGGCCGCCTCGGATGCCGCGGCGAGCGCCTCGGCGGTCTCGAGATGGATCACATTGAACGCCCCGATGCCGCGCCGCGCCGCGGCGGCCTCGGCGACGAGGTCACGGGCGGGGACGAGCGGCATGCGGGGTCCTCCCCAGGGATCGGATGCCGAGAAGCCACTCCGCGCGCGAGAAACCACTACCGGCGTGGTTTCTCATGCGGCGGATGGTTTCTCGACGATGAGTTCGTGTTCGAGTTCTCGCCACCGGAGCGAGATCTCCCCCGCCAACGGCATGAGCACGGCCGCGGCCGACCAGGCGGCGGCCCGACGCAGAATCGTCTCGGGGTCGCGGATGCCGGCATCCAGCAGGCACGCGACGGCCGCGACGGCCGCGTCGCCGGCACCGGTCGGATTGCCGGCCAACGGTTCGGGCAGGCGCGCCTGCAGCGAGGCTCCGTCGCCGATCGCGCAAAGACCTTCCGGCCCGAGGGAGAGCAGCACGAGCCCTGCTCCGCGGCGCAGCAGTTCGCGGGCGCCGGCGAACGGATCGGCGATCCCTGTGGCCTCGACCAGCTCGGCGCGGTTGGGCTTGAGGACGGCGGCCCCGGCATCCGCTGCGGCGAGCAGACCAGCGCCCGACGTGTCGACGATCACGTCGATTCCGGCACCGAGGCCGATGAGCTGCGGCAGCAGCGAGGGCGGCGCGCCGGGCGGCAGACTCCCGGCGATCACCAGCACGGATGCCGTGGTCACCTCCTCGCGGACGGCATCGACCACGCGTGTCCACTCCTCGTCCGAGGGGTTCACGCCGCGCTCGTTGACGATGGTGGTGTCACCGAGCGCGTCATCCACCCATGCGGCGCTGCGTCTCGTGGACGCCGCAACCGGGATGAGCCGATGCGGCACACCGCTCGCCTCGAGATCGTGTCGGAACTCGTCGCCCGTCGCACCGCCGACCGTGGTGACCGCTCGGACGTCGGCTCCCGCCGCGCGCGCGACCCGCGCGACGTTGAGCCCCTTGCCCCCGGCGCGCACGGCGCCGGCCTCAGCGCGATGAGTGCCGCCGACCTGCAGACGGTCGACGACCCACGTGAGATCCAGCGCGGGGTTCGGTGTCGCGGTGAGGATCATGCGAGCTCCCTCGCCCGCAGCGCCGCGCCGATCAGGCCGGCATCCTCGTGCAGCTGCGCGGGGATCAGCTCGGGGAGGCGATGGAAGCTCAGCCGCGCAGCGAGCCGCGCACGCAGTTCGTCGAACAGGGCGCCACCGGCGCGTGACAGTCCGCCGCCGATGACGATCGCGTCGGGGGCGATGACGGCGGTGAGCTGCGCGAGCGCGAGCGTCAGCGCATCCAGCGCCTCGCCCCAGATGCGGGCCGCCACAGCGTCGCCGGTCCGGCCGCGCGCGATCACGTCGCGCGCACCGTCGGGTTCGCTTCCGGTTTCGGCGGCGTAGCGGCGGACGATCGCTCCGGCTGACGCGACCGCCTCGAGGCATCCGCGCGCGCCGCAGGCGCAGATCGGACCGTCGGCGATCGGCGAGTGCCCGATCTCGCCGGCGTATCCACCGGCGGTGAAGGGGCGCCCGTCGACGAGGATCGCGCCCGCGATGCCGGTGCCGATGATCAGGACGACGACGTTCGCGTGGCCGCGCGCTCCGCCGAGGAGGTGCTCGGCCCAGCTCGCGGTGCGGACGTCGTGGTCGAACGCCACCGGCAACCCGAAGCGCTCCTCCGCCAGTCGGCGCAGCGGCGCGTCGCGCCAGCCCAGATTGCTCGCGAAGACGCCCACCCCGGCATCCGCATCGACGATGCCAGGCACCACGACACCGACCGCCTGCGGAACCACGAGCGGATGCCGCGATCGCAGGCCATCGGCCAGCGCGCCGAGCTCGTGGATGAGCGCACCGGCCGGATCCTCATCGGAATGCGGAGTCGGCGTCCGACGCAGGTCGAGCGTCGTGCCGTGCGTGTCGATCAGGGCCGATTTGATGTCGGTGCCTCCGACGTCGAAGGCGAGCACGGCGGCGCCGGCCCCGATCACGCCGGGGCCGACTGCGGGCGAGGAGGTGCTCACGCGCCCAGAACGACCGAACGGGTGAGATTGCGGGGCTGATCGGGGTCCAGCCCCGCGGCCAGCGCCCGCTCGAGTGCGACATGGTGCAGGCGCGCGAGGTCCGCCATCGGATCCACACCGTGCTGGACGAACATGCCGCCCGTCGCGCGCACCTGATCCGCGAGGCCCTCGGGCGCCGCACCGAACTGCCACGTGATCCGCCCTGGGGCGGCTATGGCGATCGGGCCGTGCCGGTAGTCCATCGACGGGTACGACTCGGTCCAGCTCTGCGACGACTCGCGCAGTTTGAGGGCCGCTTCGTGCGCGAGCCCGATGGTCCAGCCTCGACCGAGGAACGTGTACTGCTCGGCTGCGGTGAGCTCGGCATCCGGATGCCGGGCGAGCACGCTCCTGGCGTCCTCGATCGCTCCGGTGAGGTCCTCGCCGAGCGAGGCGCGGAACAGCGCGAGCGCGGTCGTCGCGAAGCGGGTCTGCACGACGGACCGCTCATCGGCGAACGGCAGCAGGACGGCGTCGTCGACGAGATCGACCAGCGGCGACGTCGGATCGCCGATCACGCCGATCACGGGCACTCGTCCCTTGGCGCGCGTGGTGAGCTCGAGCACCTCGGTGGTCGTACCGGAGCGCGTGAGGGCGACGATCGCGTCGTAACCGCGATCGACGAAGGCCTCGGATGCCGCGAAGGCGTCCGTCTCGCCGAGACCCGCGGTCTCGCGAAGCGCCGCATAGGACTGCGCGATGAACCAACTGGTCCCGCAGCCGACGACGGCGACGCGGGTGCCGTGCACCGGAAGCCGATGCTGCTCCTGTCGCATGTCCGCAGCACGAGCCCAGGTCTCGGGCTGAGACAGGAGCTCGGCACGCATGTGTGCGCCGGCCGACGATTCGATCATCGATGATCCCCTCAAGAAAATGCACAGTTGTGATTGTTTCTAGTGAATTAGATCATAGAATGGCGTCAGACACTCAGGGAGGAGCGTCATGAGCGGACGATCACCGCACACGGGCGACCGCGTCGGCAAGCCTGTCGAGCGTCTCCGTCGTCACCGGGTGGCCGCCGGTGCGCAACGCGAGCAGACCCGCTCCGACCACTCCGTCCTCGACCGCTCGCAGGTCGAGGTCGGCCGCGGCATCACCCAGGCGCCGGACGAAGGCCTCGCGCACCGGGCCGGGACGGAACAGCACTCCCCCGCCGACGACCAGCGGCCCGGGGCCCGCCAGCACCGCGGCGAGCGAATCGGCGAGGTGCTCGCCCGCACGCCGCAGGATGCCCGAGGCGACCGGGTCCTCGGCCGACCGGAACGCGAGTGGAGCGAACGAGGCGAGCTCGATCGGCGGCTTCCCGTAGAGCACCCCGACGAGCTGTTCGAGCGACGGGGGGCGACCGCCTCCTCGGCTCGCCTCCGGTGCGATACCCAGATGCTCGAGCAGATCCCGCGTCAGGGCGGTCGCCGGCCCGGCGCCGTCGAGGTCGCGGATCGCCGCCTTCGCGACGCGCTGCCCGATCCAGAATCCGCTGCCGCGGTCACCGAGCAGCCAGCCGAGACCGTCGGCTGCGGCGTCGATCCGGCCGCCGACGACGCGGATCGCACAGGCACCCGTCCCCGAGACCACCGCATAACCGGAGTCGTCCGCCGTGCCGCTGAAGTAGGTCGCCAGCAGGTCGGACTCGAACCGGACCGTGCCACCGAAGCCGGCGGATCGCAGCAGATCCCGCAAGGACTCGGTGCCCTCGCCGGAGGCCGGCTGCCCAGCCTGGGCCGCGACGATCACAGACACGTCGCTCAGCCGGCATCCTGCGGATGCCATCGCCGATCGAACCGCGGTCAGCACTGCGGCAGCGGCCGGTGCGACACCAGCCGAGATCGGGTTGCCCCGCCCGGCGACCCCGTAGCCGAGGCATCGGCCACCCGGAGTGATGAGCACGGCCCGCGTGCCGGTTCCGCCGCCGTCCACACCGACCATCAGCATGTCGTGACCCATATGTTATGCGTCCTAACTTGACCTTGGTCCACGGTGAGAATAGTTTTCACCCCAACGAGAACTATCAACGGCGAGTTCTGGAGGCAATGGTGCCACGCAGCGTGGACGCCGACAACGGCGCGATCATCGGACGCATCTCGGCGCGCCGTCACGGCATGCCGATCGCCCTGTCGCGGATCGCGGATCTCGTGATCTCGCAGCCGACCGCTCCGGTGGAGCTGACCATCACCGAACTCGCCGAACGCGCGGGCAGCTCGCCGGCCAGCGTCACCCGCTTCTGCCGGTCCCTCGGCTTCGACGGCTACACGCAGTTCCGCGTCGCGATCGCGACCGAACTGGGCCGCGGCAGTGCCGAGCAGACCTGGCACACCGACATCGGCGCCGAGTTCGAACCCACGGATGCGCCGGAGAAGATCCTGCGCACGCTCCTGAACGCGCACGTGCGCGGACTCGAGACCACAGCCGAGGGCATCGACCTGGATGCCGTCGACCGCGCCGCGCGCGCCATCACGACCAGCCGGCACGTCGACATCTACGGCCTCGGCGGCAGTGCAGGCATCGCCGACGAGTTCCAGCGCCGACTGCACCGGATCGGCATCAGCTCGCACGCGTGGTCGGACGTGCACGACGGTCTGGCCAGTGCCGTCCTGCAGGACGCGACCTCCGTGGCGATCGGCGTCTCCAGCACCGGCCAGACGAACGAGACGGTGCAGATGCTCGACCAGGCGGGCGCCTCCGGCGCGTTCACGGTCGCGATCACCCACGACGACGAGAGCTGGATCGCCGACGTCGCCGAGGTATCGATCACGACGGCGGCTCCGGTCGGCTACCTGCGACCGGACGACATGTCGGTCAAGCACGCGCAGCTGTTCGTCATCGACCTGCTGTATCTCTTCATCGCCCAGCAGATGTTCGACCCGGCCGCGAAGCGGCTCGCCGCGACGGCCATGGCCGTGTCGGGGCATCGTCGGCCCCGCACGCCGGGCGCGCCGTCGACCGCGGCCGAGGAGGTCACCGGATGACTGCCACGCCGTCCGATCTGCTCCGCGAGGCGCACGAGCGTCTCGCGCGCCTCACCGCGGATGCCGAGGCCGGTGCCCTCGATGCGGCGATCGACCTGCTGGTCACCTGCGTCGACCGCGGCGGCGTGATCCACGCGTTCGGCACCGGGCACTCCGAGGCGTTCGCGATGGAGATCTCCGGCCGCGCCGGCGGGCTGATCCCGACCGATCGCTTCGCCTTGCGCGACCTCGTGCTGCACGGCGATCGCGACGTCGAAGTGCTCACCGGGTCACTGGAACGCGAGCCGTGGGTGGTCGACGAGCTCATGGCGACCGTGCACGTCGGCGAGGGCGACGTCTTCATGATCGCCTCGAACTCCGGCGTGAACGGTTCGATCGTCGGCGCGGCGCTGTGGGCGAAGGACCGCGGACACCCGGTCATCGCGGTGACCAGCCTCGAGCACACAGCGCGCGTGCAGCCGAAGCATCCATCGGGCCGGCGCCTGAGCGAGGTCGCAGACGTCGTCATCGACAACCTGGCCCCCTACGGCGACACGACGCTCGAGCTCGCCGGCGGCATCGGCGCCGGAGCGATCTCGTCGATCACCGGCGCGTACATCGCGCAGCTGCTCACGCTCGGGGTGGCGCGCAGGATCACCGATCGCGGCGACATCCCGCCGATGTACATCTCCGCCAACATCCCCGGCGGCGATGAGCACAACTCCGTCCTCGAGGACCGGTACCGCGGACGCATCCGACGCGGCGCCTGAACCCACCCGACCGCACACCCCCAACGAAAGGTAAGAAGATGGAACTCACCGAATCCTCCATCAGCCGCCGCACTCTGCTGCGCGGCGCGGCAGCGACGGCGCTGCTGCTGCCGTTTGGCATGTCCCTCGCATCCTGCGCCGCCCCGGGCGGCGGTGGTGGCGGTGGCGGACCCGCAGGCGAGGTCACCTCCGACAACCCGTTCGGCGTCGCGGCGAACACGACGGTCGACGCGGTCATCTTCGACGGCGGCTACGGCGTCGACTACGTCGAGAACGCCGCCGAGATCATGGCGGGCAACAAGGGCCTGGACGGCGTCACCGCCAAGGTCTCGGCATCCACCAAGATCGCACAGGAGCTGCAGCCCCGCTTCGTCGGCGGCAACCCGCCGGACCTGGTCGACAACTCCGGTGCCAACTCGATCGGCTGGAACACGATCCTCGACCAGCTCGAGGATCTCAGCGACGTGCTCGAAGCGGAGAACCTCGAGGGGCAGAAGATCGCCGACACCCTGTTCGACGGCGTCAAGGCGCCCGGCACCTTCGGCGACAAGTTCGCGGCGATCAACTACGTGTTCACCACGTACGGCATCTGGTACTCCGGCAGCCTGTTCGAGGAGAACGGCTGGGAGCCGCCGCAGACCTGGCAGGACCTCAAGGCTCTCGGCGAAGCCGCGAAGGCGAAGGGCAAGTACCTGTTCCTGTGGGGCAAGGAGGCGGCGACCTACTACCAGACGTTCGTCGTCGACTCGGCCGTCATCCAGTCCGGTGACGAGGTGCGCCTGCCGCTGGAGAACCTGGAAGAGGGATGCTGGTCGCACCCGACCCTGCAGTCCATCCTGACGATCCTGCACGAGCTCATCGCGTCCGGCTACGTCAAGCCGGGCGGCGGAGGAACGCAGTTCACCCAGGCCCAGTCGCAGTGGAGCCTCGACCAGGAGGCGCTGCTGTACCCGTCCGGCTCGTGGATCGAGAACGAGATGAAGAAGACGACCGCGGAGAACTTCCAGATGAAGGGCGTGCGCGAGATGCCGCTCGACGGCAACGCCACGACGCCGGCCGGCTTCATGCGCGCCGAGGCCGGCGAGCCGTTCATCGTGCCCTCCAAGGCGAAGAACGTCGCGGGCGGCAAGGAGCTGCTGCGCACGATGCTCTCGAAGGAGGCCGCGTCGGCGTTCTCGAAGGAGAAGCTCGCGCCGACCGTCGTCAAGGACATCGTCCCCGAGGACGGCTTCGGTTCGACCGCTCTCGTCTCGCAGGTGGAGATGATCGCGGCGGCCGGAACGGGCATGTTCACGATCAAGTCGTTCAACCTGTACGGCATGAACTCCGACCAGCTGCCGATCTGGAACTCGTTCCTGGACGGCAAGATGACGGTCGCCGAGATCACGACCCAGCTCCAGGCGCTGACCGACAAGATCCGTGAGGACAGCTCCATCGAGAAGATCGAGATCAAATGAGCCTGAGCGCTCCCCCTCTCGACGCGGCTCCGGACACCAGAGCCGTCGTCACCACCCGCACGGGACGCCGCAAGGCGCCCCGTGCGGGGCTGCGGCGCAAGATGACGTTCGACTACGTCTCGTTCCTGCTGGTGTTCCTCGGCCTGCCGGTCGCCATCTTCCTGATCTTCGTCATCTCGCCGTTCATCCAGGCCGTGTACTACGCGATGACGAACTGGACCGGCTTCTCGCCGAACATGGACTTCGTCGGCGTCGACAACTTCGTGAGGCTCTTCCAGGATCCGACGTTCCTGCAGGCGATGGGCAACAACCTGCTGCTGGCGATCGTCGTCCCGTTGATCACGATCGTGATCGCCCTGGTCTTCGCGAGCATGATCACGATCGGCGGCCCGAGCCACGGTCAGGTGCGGGGACTCCGCGGCTCGAGCTTCTACCGGGTCGTGTCGTTCTTCCCGTACGTCATTCCCGCGATCGTCATCGCGATCCTGTGGAACATGATCTACACGCCCAGCGGCCTGCTGAACGGCCTGCTCGGCGTGGTCGGCATCGACACGAACGGCTTCGCGTGGCTCGGAGACGAGCGCACCGCCATGGCTGCGACGATCTTCGTCATCGTCTGGAGCATGGTCGGCTTCTACATGGTGCTGTTCATCGCCGCGATCAAGGGGATCCCCAGCGAGACGCTCGAAGCGGCGCGCATCGACGGCGCCGGCAGGTTCCGCACCGTCACCGCGATCCTTCTTCCCCAGATCCGCGACAACGTGCAGACGGCCTACATCTATCTCGGCATCCTGGCTCTGGACGCCTTCGTCTACATGGCGGGTCTGAACTCCACCGGCGGGCCGGGCAACAGCACGCTCGTGATGAGCCAGTACCTGTTCCGGACGGCATTCGAGAAGGGGCAGTTCGGCCTGGCCAGCGCCATGGGCGTGGTCCTGGCCGTGCTCACGCTGCTGTTCGCCGCTGTGGTGATCGGCGTGTTCCGCCTCATCGGCGGCAAGGACGAAGGAGGACGCTCATGAGCGTCGACACGCGCGCCGCCGTCACGATCGATCCGAAGGCGAAGGGTCGGCCGACCACCACGAAATCCACTGCGAGCGACAAGGCCGTCGGCGGGGCATCCCACGTCGTACTGGCCATCTGGTCGCTCGTCGTGATCCTGCCGATGCTGTGGACCTTCATCGGATCCTTCAAGACAACGAAGGAGATCTTCGCCTCTCCGTTCGGACTGCCGGCGAACTGGAACTTCGACAACTACGTCAACGCGTGGGTGGGCGAGAATTTCGGCGGCATGTTCATCAACACCATCATCGTCGTGGGCGTCTCGCTCGTGCTCGTGATGGTCCTCGGCGCGATGTGCGCGTACGTGCTGGCACGGTTCTCGGTGCCGGGCAGCCGGGTGATCTACTACCTGATGCTCGCGGGGCTCACGTTCCCGGTGTTCCTGGCGATCGTCCCGTTGTTCTTCATCCTGCAGGGCATGGGGCTGCTGAACACGCTGCCCGGTCTGATCATCACGTACGTCGCCTTCGCGCTGCCGTTCACGGTGTTCTTCCTGTTCTCGTTCTTCAAGTCGCTGCCGTACGAGATCCAGGAGGCCGCGTACGTCGACGGCGCGAGCGAATGGCGCACGTTCTTCCAGGTGATGCTGCCGATGGCGAGGCCGGGAATGGCCGCCGTGGCGATCATGAACTTCCTGGGACTGTGGAACCAGTTCCTGCTGCCGATCTCGTTGAACACGGATCGGAGCAATTACGTACTCTCGCAGGGCATGGCGTCCTACGCCTCATCGGCGGGTTACGCGCTCGATTTCGGTGAGATGTTCGCCGCGGTGATCATCACGATCGTGCCGGTGCTGATCGTGTACATCCTCTTCCAGCGCCAGCTGCAGGGGTCGGTGTCGCAGGGCACGACGAAGTAACTCCCCTGAGAAGGTCCCGGAACGCGGTCGGCGATCCGGGACCTTCTGCGTCGTCAGCCGGATGCCGTCATCCGGTAGGTCACCCCGACGTGACCGCTCGGATGCGAGACGACGCGGACGAGCTCGAGGCGGCGCTGACCCAGCGTTGGCGGCGAGAACGAGCGTCCATCGCCGATGAGCACCGGTACGACGCGGAGGCGGAGCTCATCGACCAGACCGGCCTCGAAAAGCGTGTCGGTGAGGGTGAGACTGCCCCAGACGATGATCCGGTCGTACCGTCCCTTGAGCGCTGCGACCGCGTCCGCAGCATCACCCGAGAGGATCTCGATCGAACCATCGCCCCATGGTGCCTCGGTCAACGTGTTCGAGAGGACGAACTTCGGCAATCGGTTGATCGGTTCGGCGACGACTTCGATGCCGGGGTCGGCCGTCGGCCAGTAGCCCGCGAACATCCGGTAGGTGTCGGCACCCAGCAGGATCGCGTCGACGTCCCGGAGGAACTCGAGCTGGTCGTCGTCGTTCGCATTGCCGACGTCCGCGGCATCCATGAACCCGATGCCGCCGTCCGGCTCGGCGGCGTAGCCGTCCACGCTCACGATCTGCTCGACGGTGAGGATGCCCATCAGAGCGCCCCCGGCTCGAGGGGCTCCTGCGCGTCGATGCGCTCATCGAGCATGTCGAAGGCGGAGTCCCAGCCGTCGTAGACGTTCTCATCGCCCGGTGCACCGTCGATGCCCTGCAGATGGAAGGTCATCAGGGTCTCTTCGCCGTCGTCTCCGTGTTCCGCGAGATCGACCGTGATGACGGGGGCCGAGTCGTCGGAGTCGCCGGGCGAACCCCAGGTGAAGACGAGCCGTTCGGGGGGCGCGATCACGCGGTACACCCCGGCGGTGGGATGCTCCGTCCCGTCAGGGGCGATCATCGTGTAGCGGTATCGCCCGCCCGGTCGCGCGTCGATCTCGATGCTCTCGCGCGGTGTGACCACACCACGCGGATGCCACCAGAAGGCGACCTCGTCGGGGTCGATCCAGGCGCGCCACACCAGGTCGCGGGGCGCGGCGAAGACGCGGGTGATCGTGAACTGCTTCCGGCTCGTCGCCGTCTGCTCAGGCATCGGTCTTTCCTTTCAACTCCCGGAGCCGCTCATCGAGCACGTCGAAGCGCTCGTTCCACTCGGCGCGGTGCCGCTCGACCCAGGCCGCCGCCTCGTCGAGGGGTTCCGTGCGGAGCGTGCATCGGCGCCACTGGGCGTCGACCGTGCGTTCGATGAGACCGGCGCGTTCGAGCACCTTGAGGTGCTGCGAGATGGCGGGTCGGCTCATCGCGAACGGCGCGGCCAGCTCCCCGACAGTCATCGATCCGCTGCTGAGGCGCGAGATCATCGCACGTCTGGTCGGATCGGCGAGAGCCTGGAAGACGAGGTCGAGTTCGTCCGCTGCATACATGTAAGCGATTCCTTAATTAATGAATACCTTAACCATGCGCGCGAGCAGAGGCGATGTCAACCCCTTCGAGGCGGAACCCCGTCAGCGACCCTCGGCCGCCTCGGTGTGGTGGCGGATGACCTCGGCGACGACGAAGTTGAACCACTTCTCGGCGAACTCGGGATCGAGGTGCGCCTCTTCGGCGAGCGCACGCAACCGGGCGACCTGCTGCTCCTCGCGGAACGGGTCGGATGCGGGCATGGCGTGCTGCGCCTTCAGCAGCCCGACCTGCTGCGTTGCGCGGAAACGCTCGGCGAGCATGAAGATGAGAGCGGCGTCGATGTTGTCGATGCTGGCGCGCAGTCGCAGCAATTCGTTCCGGGCGGCGTCATCGGTCATATCCCCACGATATCGCCCTCCCCTAGAGTGAACGGATGACCACCGAGAATCCTGCGGACGAGACCGAGGACGTCAGTCCCGTCGCCGAGAAGCCGCACAAGCGCCGTCGCGCCGACCGACCAGCGCCGCAGCCGGATCCAGAGCCGGAGCTCACCACTCGGCCGTACGTGGAGCCGACACCGTCGACGCGTTCCTTCTGGACACGCATCGACAAGCCGTTCGCCTTCGGCTTCCTCGTGACGCTCGGCGGGCTCGCCGCCATCGCACTCGGTCTCGCCATGACGAACCTGTCGACCGTGCTGATCTACATCGCGCTCGCCCTGTTCGCCGCTCTCGGCCTGGATCCTGCGGTCCGGTTCCTCGAACGGCATCGGATGCCGCGGGCGTGGGCGCTCGTCACGGTGCTGGTCTCGCTGCTCGTGCTGCTGGGCCTGGTGATCTGGGCGGTCGTACCGGTGGTCGTCCAGCAGATCGCGAGTTTCATCGCGGACGTCCCGGGCATGATCCGCGACTTCCAGTCGAGCGATGTCTACGCGACGCTCGAGGCGCAGTTCGGCGACAACTTCGAGGATCTGGTCGCCCAGGTCCAGGGCTTCCTCACCGACCCGGGCAACATCGCCGCGATCGGCGGCGGTGCCCTGCAGGTCGGAGCTTCGATCGCGAGCGGCATCTCGGGCGCGATCATCGTGCTCGTGCTGATCATCTACTTCGTGGCGACGTTGCCCGGCATGAAGCAGGCCATGCTGCGCATGGTCCCGGCCCGCGACCGTGCGAACACCGAGATCATCACCGACCAGATCACGGACTCCGTCGGCGGTTACGTGATGGGCATGGTGACGCTGGCGTTCATCAACTCGCTCGTCGTGCTGCTGCTGTACTCGATCCTCGGTCTGCCGTTCCCGCTCCTGCTGGCGGTGACCGCCTTCATGATCACGCTGATCCCGCTCGTCGGATCCGTGCTGTTCTGGATGATCGGCTCGGTGATCGCGCTGTTCAGCGACCCGCTGCTCGCGCTCATCTTCGCCGCGATCTACCTCGTCTACATGCAGTTCGAGGCGTACTTCCTCACGCCGCGCGTGATGAGCAGGGCCGTCTCGGTGCCCGGTTCGCTCGTCGTCATCGGGGCGATGGTGGGCGGCACGCTGCTGGGTCTGCTCGGTGCCCTGGTCGCCGTTCCGGTCACGGCATCCATCCTCATCATCATCAAGAAGGTGTGGGTGCCGCGCCAGGACTCGCGCGTCTGACGCGCACTCCTCGCGAACGCGATGATGCCCCGGGAACCGAATGGCTCCCGGGGCATCGTCGGTTCATCGTGGGGTCAGATCAGACCGGCATCCTCGAGCCACTGCGTCGCGATGTCGCCGGGCGACATCTGGTCCTCGGTGCTCTGCACACCGAGCGCGACGAGGTCGTCGGCACCGAGCTCGGCGCTGACGGCGTTGATGACGTCGGCGATCTCGTCGGCGACGTCGCTCGATGCGATCGGGACCACGTTCGACGCGAGGATCAGGTTCTCCGGGTCCTCCAGTGCGACGATCTCCTCGGTCTGGAACGCGGGAGCCGCCGTGTAGATGTCGGCGACCTGGATCTCACCGGCCAGCAGCGATTCGAGCGTGGTCTCTCCGGTCGCCGAGAACGCCAGGTCGACGCCGTAGACCTCCTTCGCACCCGCCGGTCCGTACGGTCGCTGCTCGAGCTCCGGCGCGCCGCCGAGTGTCACGGGCGTGGTGACCTTCGCGAGATCCGCGATGGTGGTGAGGCCGTTCGCCTCGGCGAACTCCTTCGTGACGGTGTAGGTGTCCTGGTCGCTGGCCTCGGCGTAGTCCAGAGCGGTGAGCTCCTCGGGGAGCGCCTCCTGCAGAGCCGCGTAGACGTCCTCCGGGCTCGTCGCGGTCGCCTCCGGGTCGTAGAACTCGAGCAGGTTGCCGGTGTACTCCGGGAAGAGGTCGACGGCACCGGACTCGAGCTCGGGGATGTACGCGTCGCGCTGACCGATGTTGAACTTCTTCTCGACCGTGAAGCCCTCGGCTTCGAGAGCCTGGGCGTAGATCTCGGCGACGATCTCATTCGAGTAGTAGGCCTGCGAGCCGACGACGATCGTGTCGCCGCCGTCGCCGGAACCTTCGTCGGCCGGTTCTTCTTCGAGCGGGTTGCTGTTCGAGCATCCGGCCAGGACGAGCGACGCGGCGAGCGCCGCGGCGCCGACGAGCGCGATGCGGGACTTTCGTGCGGTGAACATGGTGTTCCTCTCTTGGTGGTCTGGATTCAGGCGGTAGCGGATGCCGTGGCGCGCGCCCGGCCGCCGACCCGACGGGTCTGCTGGACGCGGATGCCGGTGGGCACCGCAGCGTGCTGTGCGAGCGCCATCAGCAGGTCGGCGATGAGGGCGAGGAGGGCGACCAGGATCGCGCCGCCGAGCACCTGATCGAATCGCTGCAGGGGGATGCCCTGGATGATGGGCCAGCCGAGTCCGCCGAGGTTGACGTACGCGGCGATGGTGACCGTGGCGATGACCTGCAGCAGGGCGGCACGGATGCCGCCGACGAGCAGCGGCAGCCCGAGCGGCAGCTCGACCCTCCAGAACACCTGCCAACCGGTCATCCCGACAGCCCGCGCCGCGTCGATCGTGCGCCGGTCGATCGCCTCGAGACCGGTGTAGGCGCCGGCGAGCAGTGACGGGATCGCGAGGATCACGAACGTGATGATCGCCGCCTCCGGAACGCGCAGCACCCCCAGCAGCAGGACGAGCAGGATCATCAGGCCGAACGACGGGATCGCGCGCGCGGCGCCCGAGATCGCGACGGCGATCTCGCGTCCGCGACCGGTGTGGCCGATGATCCAGCCGGCGGGGACGGCGATCGCTGCCGCGATGAGCACGGAGACGATCGTGTAGTAGATGTGCTGGCCGAGCAGGATCGGCAGGGCGTACTGCCCTTCCAGCCGCTCCGGGGAGAACAGCCAGGCCAGCGCATCCGTGAACAGGTTCATGCGGCGGACCTCATCGGCATGATGACGCGACGCGTCGTGGTCGCGTCCGTCGCACGCGTCCACGGCATCATCATGCGGCCGGCCAGCACCAGAAGCAGGTCGATGACGAGCGCGATCAGCACGACGGCCAGGATGCCGGCGAACACCTCGGCGATGATGCGGCGCTGCAGCCCGTTGGTGAACAGATACCCGAGGTTCTCGACGCCGATCAGGATCCCGACCGTGGCGAGCGAGATCGTGCTGACAGCGGTGACGCGGAGCCCCGCCAGGATGACGGGGCCGGCGAGCGGGATGTCGACCGTCCAGAACCGGCGCGCGCCGCCGAAGCCCACCGCGGTGGCTGATTGGCGGACGGCCGGATCGACCGAGTCGAGGCCGTCGGCGACCGAGCGCACCAGGATCGCGACCGCGTAAATGGTCAGAGCGATGATGAGGTTGGGCGGGCTGGTCGCCGAGTAGCCGAGGGAAGCAGGCAGCAGGATCAGCAGGGCCAGCGAGGGGATGGTGTAGAGCAGTCCGGTGAGCACGATGACCGGGCCGCGGACGAGCCGGTACCGCCACGCGACCCACCCCAGCGGCAGCGACAGCACGAGACCGAGCACGATCGGGATGATGCTCTGCCGCAGATGTTCGACGCTCAGCGCGAGGATGAGATCGAGGTTGTCGAGGACCCAGGTCATATGCCGTCCTCGATCAGCGCGCCCTGGGTCCGTCCCTCCGAATCGACGACGACCGTGCCGTGGGGCGTCTTCTTGAGGCGCAGCGCGCGGCGGCCGCGCTCGGAGCCGATGAACGCGGCGACGAAGTCGTCGGCCGGGTTCTCGATGATCTCGCTGGGCGTTCCGACCTGCACGATCCGCGCACCCTTGTCGAGGATCACCACCTGGTCGCCGAGCAGGAACGCCTCGTCGATGTCGTGCGTGACGAACACGACGGTCTTGTCGAGTTCCACCTGCAGGCGGATCAGCTCCTGCTGGAGGTCGGCGCGCACGATGGGGTCGACCGCGCCGAACGGCTCGTCCATGAGCAGGATGTTGGGGTCGGCCGCGAGTCCGCGCGCGACACCGACGCGCTGCTGCTGCCCGCCGGAGAGCTGGCTCGGGTACCGATCGGCCAGCGCGCGATCGAGCCCGACGGTGTCGAGCAGCGCGAGCGCCCGCTCACGAGCCGGCTTCTTCGCGACGCCGGTCAGCCGCAGGACGGTGGCGACGTTGTCGACGACGGTGAAGTGCGGCATCAGGCCGGAGTTCTGCATGACGTAGCCGATGCGACGCCGCAGTGCCACCGGGTCGCCGTCGAGAACACTGTCCCCGTCGATCTCGACATCACCGGAGGTCGGCTCGACCATCCGGTTGATCATGCGCAGCAGCGTCGTCTTGCCGCATCCCGACGACCCGACGAACACCGTCGTCTTGCGGGAGGGGAGCACGAGGCTGAAATCCTCGACGGCGAGCGTGCCGTCGGGGAAGCGCTTGGACACGGAACGGAACTCGATCATGCGGTGATGTCTCCGGTCGTTCGGGGAGTGGCTACGGTACGACCTCGACGTCAGGTGCGAAAGCGATGTAACCGGAGAAATCCCGCCCCACCCGATCGAACGCCGACGGGTACGGGTGCGGGTACGCCCAGGCGCGGTCCGTGTGGACGTCGCCCCCGGCGCGCACCGAATAGTACTGGCACTCGCCCTTCCACGGGCAGGTGTACGGCGTCGGGCTCTCGACGAGGGCGTCGGGGGCGATGGATGCCGGTGGGAAGTACCAGTTGCCTTCGATGCGGATCAGGTCGCCCTCTTCGGCCTCGGCGATCGTGGTTCCTGCGAGTACAGCCTTCATTTCTGTCCTCCTCGGATCAGGTTCTGAGCGTAGGGGACGCCACGGACACCGTGGGGTCCGGTTCTCGGCGCGTCCTGAGCGGTTTCATCCATGGACGGTCCTTTCATGCTCCTCTCTGCCTTCGGAGCGGGTGCGGAATCGGATGGCGCGCGGCGCGTGGCTCACGCCGACCGGCGACCGTATTCCTCGAGCAGTCGGAGCCAGATCTCGCTCACCGTCGGATATGCCGGCACCGCGTGCCACAGTCGTGAGATCGGAACCTCTCCGGCGACCGCGATCGTCGCCGCGTGCAGCAGTTCGGCGACGTCGGGACCGGTGAACGTGACTCCGAGGATCACGTCGCGCTCGGCATCCACCACCATGCGGGCCTGCCCGCGGTAGTCGTCCTGGTACAGGCTCGCGCCCGCGACCCAGCCGAGGTCGTAGTCGACGACCTCGGTCTCGAAGCCGGCGTCGCGCGCGGCTGCGGCGGTCAGACCGACGGCCGCGACCTCCGGATCCGAGAACACGACCTGCGGCACGGCACGATGATCGGCGGTCGCGACGTGACGGCCCCACGCGTCGTCGCGGATGTCCTCGCCCTGCGCACGGGCGGCGATGACGTCGCCGGCCGCTCTGGCCTGGTACTTGCCCTGATGCGTGAGCAGCACGCGTCCGTTCACGTCGCCGACCGCGTACAGCCAGTCGTTACCAGGGACCCGGAGGGTGTCGTCGACGTCGATGTAGCGCCCCGGTTCGAGGCCGACGTTCTCGAGGCCGATGTCGCCGCTGCGGGGTCGACGCCCGGTGGCGGCGAGGACCTCGTCCGCCACGACCGTCGATCCGTCGCCGAGCGTGATCGTGACGCCGTCCTCATCGCGGTCGACGCGGCTCGTCGCCGTGTTCGTGCGCACGTCGACGCCCAGCTCGCGGAGGCCTGCTGCGACCTGCTCCCCGGCGAACGGCTCGAGGGAGCCGAGGATCTCGCCGCGCGCGATCACGGTCACCCGGGACCCGAGCGATGCGTAGGCGGTCGCCATCTCGACCGCCACGACGCCGCCGCCGATGACGGCGAGCGAGGCCGGCACCTCCTGCGCGCTGGTCGCCTCGCGGCTCGTCCACGGCTTCGCTTCCGCGAGGCCAGGGATGCCGGGGATCACCGCATCCGTGCCGGTGCTGATCGCCACGGCGTGCCGAGCGCGCAGCACCCGCGTCGCACCGTCGGAGCCGGTCACGGTGACCTCGCGCTCGCCCGAAAGCCGGCCGTGGCCGCGTGCGAGGTCGATGCCGGTCTTGTCGAGCCAGGCGACCTGCCCGGCATCCGACCAGTCGCTCGTGAAGGAATTGCGGCGAGCGAGGACGGCCGCGGCATCCAACGTCCCCGTCACGGCCTCGGCCGCGCCGGGGACGCGCTGAGCGGCGCGCAGCGCCTGACCGGAGCGCAGCAGCGCCTTCGACGGCATGCACGCCCAGTACGAGCATTCACCGCCGACGAGTTCGCTCTCCACGATGACGGCGGTGAGCCCGCCCTGCACCGCTCGGTCCGCCACGTTCTCGCCGACGGGACCCGCCCCGATCACGATGAGGTCGTACTCGTCTGTCATGTGCTGCACCTTCCCCAGTCTTGTCGAAGTGCAACGCCGAGTCACGGGGTTTGTTCCGGAAGTCCTCGAACCGTAAGGATCGGTGCATCAGGGCTATGGCACCAGCACGACCTTGCCCCGCTGCCGCCGCTGCTCGATCGCCGCATGCGCGGCCGAAGCATCGGCGAGGGGATACTCGTCCACCGGAGGCGACGTGCGCCCCTCGGCGGTCGCGGCGAGGGCCCGCGACTCGAGCGCCCGAAGATCCGCGATCGGCCGGCCCAGAGGTACCGTCACCGTCAGTGAGCGGGCCACGATGTCATCGGTATCGAGGCGCACGACCGCGCCGCTCGACCATCCGAAGATCACGACGCGCGCTCCGCGCGCGAGACTGTCGACCACCGCACGCGCTGTCATGCCGCCGACGCCGTCGAGCAGGATCGATGGGGCTTCGCCATCGAGGGCGGCGACCATGCGCATCGGCCACGACGCGTCCGTCGCGTCCAGCGCGATCAAGCGCCCGGAATGCGCCCCGCCGGCACGAGCGAGCTGCTGCACGACGGCGCGCTTGCTCTTGCCGCCGTAGAGCGCGACCGTGGTCGCCCCGATCGAGAGCGCCAATTGGACGAGCTGGCTGCCGAGGCCTCCCGATGCACCGGGGATGACGACGATGTCGGAGGCCACCATCCCCGCGGCATCCAGCACCAATTGCGCCGTCCGACCGGTGCCGATGGAGGCGACGGCCTGCGAGAACGTGACGCCGTCCGGGACGGCATGCAGCGCTGCGGCTGTGACCAGCGCGTACTCGGCGTAGCCGCCGCTTCGGAAGCCGACGTGCGCGACGACTCTCGTTCCGACCAGGGTCGCGTCGACATCCGGCCCGACAGCGTCGACCGTTCCTGCGATCTCTCGACCAGGAGTCATGGGCAGCAAGGTCTCGGGCATCGAGGCCGGGCCCTCGCCGCGACGCAGGTCGGTATCGACGGCATGCACGCCGGCGGACGCGACGCGCACCCGGACCTCTCCGGCGCCCGGCTCGGGCCGCGGGACGTTCTCGAGGACGAGCACGTCAGGAGCGCCGAGCTCGCGCTGCACGATCGCGCGCATCGCTCCCTGCCCTGCGCTCATGCCGTCACCTCCTCGGATGCCTGCGTCCCACCGGTCGCGGGTCTGACCCGGGGAGCCAGCACGGCGGCGGCGACCGCGAGCCCGCCTGCGAGGGCGAAGACCGCGGTGAACGGGTCGAGGACGGCGGCGACGGACGTGAACAGGGTTCCCGTGATCGCGAGCGCCAGGGCGCTTCCGAACGAGTCGGCGACCGTCATCGCAGAGCTGTTGAAGCCCTGCGTCTTCGGTGTCGACATCGCCAGCGTCAGCGCGCTGGTCCTCGGGCTCATCAGGCCCATCCCGAGTCCAGCGACGACCCAGGCGACGGCGATCATGACGGGGGTGAGCTCCAGCGCTGCGGTCGCCAGCACGAGTGCGATGCCGATGAGCACGAAGACCGTGCCGGCACGGATCGCCGTCACGCTCGACAGGCGCGCACCCCAGCGCCCCTGCGCCGTGGCTGCCGCCGACCAGGCCAGCGCACCACCGGTGAGGGCGAGCCCCGCGAGCGTCGGCGTGAGGGCGTACCGGTCGGTCAGGAGGTACGGCAGGTAGACCTGCGCCCCGAAGAACGCCGCAGCGGCGATCCCGCGGACCAGGATCACGGACGGCAGACCACGGCGTGCTCGCAGGGTGCCACGGGGGACGAGCGGGCGCACGGCGATCAGGGCGACGACCGCGGCGACAGCCGCGAGCGCCGGTCCGGCTCCGGGGATGTCGCCGAGCAGGTTAAGGCCCAGCACGGCGAGTGCGGCGAGCACCGACCAGCCGAGACGTCCGATCGCCCACGGCGTCGTGGGGTCGCCGCCGCTGTTCAGCCCGCGCAGCGCCGGGACCACCATCAGCAGGGCGATCAGGACGAGCACGACGACTCCGAGGAAGACCCACGGCCAGCCCCAGAGCTCGGCCACCAGGCCGGCGATGGTCGGTCCGATGAGCGACGGGATGACCCAGGCCGCCGCGAATCCGGCGAAGATCGCAGGGTGGAGCGCCTGCGGGTACACCCGGGCGACGACGACGTAGAGCGCCACCATCAGGGCTCCGCTGCCCAGTCCCTGCGCGAAGCGCCCGGCGACGAGGATCTCCATGGTGGGCGCGAGACCGGCGATGAGCAGGCCGACGACGAAGACCATCACGGCGGTGTACAGCGGCGCCACCGGCCCTCGGCGATCCGACCAGTTGCCGGCGATCACCATGCCGATGACGCCGGTCGCCAGCGGTCCGGCGAACGCGAGCGCGTACAGGCGCTCCCCGTCGAGATCGGCGCTGACGGCGGGCATCACGGTCGTGACCGCCAGGGACTCGAAGGCTCCGAGGAAGACGAGCGCGCATGCGCCGATCGTGATCCACAGGTAGGTGCTGCTCAGGATGCCCGGCGAGGCGCCTGCGGCCGTCGGCGTCGCGTCTGTTCTCGATGTCATGATGAGGACGCTAGGACCTCAACATAACTTGAGGTCAAGCCGCGGATACTTTCGCGAAGGCGCGCACCGGGAACGTCCCGAAGTTCTCCACCTTCGGCGGCACCACGGTGATGGTCGCACCGCTCGGCGGCAGCTCCCCGAGATTCGTCATGTGCTCCACCACATGGATGCCGGATGCCAGGAACACCGAGTGCGCAGGACGCTCGCCCGCGGCATCCGCAGACATGTCGTCGATGTTCACCGCGTCGATGCCGACGAGCGTCGCACCCTGCTCGGCGAGATGGCGCACACCGTCCGCGGTCAGGAACGGGGACTCGGCGGCGTACTCGTCTGTCCCGAAGAACCGATCCCGGCCGGTGTGCAGCAGCACCGCCTTGCCGCGGACGTCGCGATCGTAGAAGACCGACGCCGGGATGCCGCGGGTCAGCGCGTCCTCGAGGTGGAACACCTCGGTCGGAAGGTCGACGAGGGTCTCCAGGGCGAGCATCGAGAGGTCCGCGCCGCCCTCGTAGCGGTGGAACGCAGTGTCGATGTAGGTGCCGGTGTTGCCGGGAAGCGAGATGGTGTCCATGACGAACGTGGTCCCCGGCGCGTACCGGCTCTCGGCATCCTTCCGTGTGACGAGCGGGCTGATCTCGGGCGCGGGGATGCCCGGCAGCGTCACGAGCCCTGCGCGGATCGTGTGGCTGAGGTCGACGAGACGGAATCCGGTGGGAGCCTGCGCATCGCCCCCGATCGGGATGCCGCGACTGCCGCGATGCTGCTCCTCGAGGATCTGCAGCCTGGTGAGCCGCACCTCGCCGACGAGTGCGAGTCCGAGGTGCTGCACGAGCAGGCGCGCGATGTCGTCCTCTGACACCTCAGGACCGGGGAGGTCGAGTCGGAATCCCTCTGCGGTCAGGCTTCCGCCGTTGACGAAGGAGATCCGGGCGTCGAACACCGCGCGATAGTCGCTCACGTCGTCACGCTAGCAGCGGGGTCGGATCAGAACTCCGCGGTGGTCAGCGTCGCCAGATGGTCGCTCGCTCCGGCAGGGAGCGTCGTCGATGAGGTGACGCTCATTCCGCGCTGGAAGACATGGTCGATCCGCACGAGAGGGAATGCCGCTGGCCAGGTCATCCCGAGGCTCGGGTCGGTCGGTCGCACCTGATCTGCCGTGTCCCGCAATGAAGCCAGCGCGGGGTCGGTGCTCGCCGCATTGAAGTCGCCAAGGACGATCATCCGCTCGGCGTCGTCGGCGCGCATCTCGTCGGAGAGCGCGGTCAGCATGGTGTCGCGAGCCGATTGCTCGCCCGGACGCAGGGATGCGGCATGCACGACGTAGATGCGCACATCGCCGCCCGGCGTCTGCATGGTGGCGCGCAGCGCACGTTTCCATCCGAGACCGAGATCCAACGGCTCGGCGTCGACGATCGGATAGGCGCTCCAGAGCGAGACGGTGCCCACATGGTACGAGTGCGGGTGGGTCGGATCGAGCACTGCTGCGGCCGCACCGCGACTGGCGGCCGCCATCTCGACGAGCGCGATGACGTCGGCACCGGTGCCGGTGAGGTCGGTGGCCGAGTCACCCACGGCATCCGACTCGGCGCGGACGTTCTGACTCGCCGCCGTGAAAGAGGTATCCGCGGCAGATGGGGACGTCGCGGGTGCGGGCAGCGCGGGCGCCATCGCGACCAGCCAGAGTGCGACGACGGCCAGCGGAATCACGAGCGCCCTCCGCGCGAAGACCAGGGCGGTGAACAGCACCGCCCCGAGCGGAATACACACCCAGGGCAGCGATGCCGCCACGAGCGCACCCATCTGACCGGGCATCCATCCGAGCCCGATCCACACCGCCAGCAGTGCGCTCACGGTCACGAGCGCGCGGGCGCGGCGTACGGATGCCGCGCCTGGACGACTTTCCGGCGAGTGCGGCGCGGGAGCGCTGGAGGGAAGGAGGGTATGAGTCATCATCGGGTTCTCGCTCGGGATGGCGACGCGGTGCACCGCCTCTCTGGAACGCTAGCCGAGCTTCCTGGCGATCCGCCGCGATCATCGCGGTTCGATTCTACGAGTTTCGAATATTTCTTTCGAATATCTCTTCCCTTTTGGGTGTGGTCGGGGTAGCGTGGGGGCATGTCGACGGCGACGCATCTGGATGCTCTGCATGAGGCGGTTACCCGCCTCGATGGGGTGTGGGCGGGGGCCGGGGATGCGTCGGATCTGGACCGGGCGGGCCTGGTGGCCGCGAATGCGGAACTGGGTGTGCTGCACCGGCTCGTGGACGGGTTGGAGGCGGAGGTCGCGGCGCGGATCGCGTATGAGTCGCGGCCGGAGCTGGGGGCGGAGTCGTTGGCGAAACAGCAGGGGTTCCGCACCGCGGGGCAGTTCGTCGCGACGGTCACCGGCTGTTCGTCGGGGGAGGCGTCCCGGCTGGTGAAGGTCGGGGAGGCGACCGCGCCGCGCAGTGATCTGCTCGGGGTCAGGTTACCGGCGAAGTACCCGGCCGTGCAGGCCGCGTTGGGTGCCGGGGCGATCGGGGCGCCGGCGGCGGGGTTGATCATCGCCCTGTTGGATCGGGTGCGGTTCAAGGTGGACGTGCAAACCCTCGGTCAGGCGGAGACCCTGCTGGCGGAGAAAGCTGCCGGGTTGTCGTTGGATGAGGTCCGTAAACTCCTCACCCATGCGGAGGCGCATCTGGATCCGGACGGGGTCCTGCCTCGGGAGGAGGCCGCGCGGGCGCAGAACAGGCTGGTCATGTTCGAACGCGACGGACGGTTCCACATCGACGCCGACATCGACGTCGCCACCGCCGCGCCGATCAAAGTCGCGATCGAAGGGTACGTGACCGCGGTCCTCAATGCCCGCGCCAACGCGCTCGCCCCCGACGCCCCCGACGCCGACCGCCGCACGATCGGACAGCTGCAGGCCGACGCTCTCGCCGACCTCGCCGCCCACGCGCTCGGCTGCGACACCAACGCCCCCGCCCTGGCGGGTGCGACCGTGATCGTCCGGGTCGGGCTCGACGACCTGGCCACCGGGACCGGATACGCGACCATCGACGGCATCGACCAGCCCATCAGCATCGGCACCGCCCGCCGCATGGCCGCAGGCGGGGGCGTCATCCCCTACGTCCTCGGCGGAGACAGCGAGATCCTCGACTGGGGCAGGGAGAAACGCTTCTTCACGAAAGCGCAACGCCTCGCCCTCGTCGAACGCGACGGCGGATGCGCCGGCTGCACCCTCCCACCCTCCATGACCCGCGCCCACCACATCGACTGGTGGCAACGCGACAACGGACGCACCGACCTCAACAAGGGCGTCCTGCTCTGCGACAACTGCCACCACCGCGTCCACGACAACGGATGGGACATCCGCATCGAAGGCACCGGCACCACCGCGAAAGTCTGGTTCATCCCCCCACCCTCAGTCGACCCCCAACGCACCCCACGCCTCGGCGGCACCCACCGCTACAACCTCGCCGCCTGACACCGACCAGACGAGAGATTCGCACGCTCATCGATCGCGTTGGTTGTTGCCGCGCTCAGACGAGTTCGTCGTCTATTCGGTCAGCGATGCCACCGATGTCAGCAAGGCATGCCGCGACGTCCTGGTCCGAGAGCTCGATCCGGTCGCCCCAATAGGAGCCATCGAGGGAGTGGGCGAGATGGTTGCGCCGACGAACGACCTCAGTGACAAGGCTGGTGGCCTCAGAAGCCGATGTCAGGCTTGCGACCTTTGCACGGAATGACGGTCGCCCTGGAAGCGTAGCCAGTTCAGTCACCAGAAGCTCAAGCGCAGCGGATGCCGCGAGCACCGCCGTTGCACCGTTCAAAGTGAGCGCGTCATACGCGAGGCCGACCTCCTCACTTCTGTATGACTCGCTTTCTGCCCGCCACTCATCCAGATCGATCAGCTCCCTCGTCACGTCATCGAGAATCGTTCCTGTGGGAAGGCGCGCATCCTTCAGCGCCTGATGCGTCACTCGCAACGCTTCGCGAGCCGCGACGTAGCCGAGAATGACCGAACCGAAGCGCGTCGCGAACATCATGACCTCGATTCGGCCAGACGACGTGGGGGCGCCCATACAGGCTTCGAATGCGACGTCCACGGAGGCATATTCCGGAACCGAGCGCGCCAAACCCTCAAACGTCCCCCACATGCATGTCAGTGTACGGACGGCCTTCGCGGAGTCCAGCAGCTCAGCGAGCGGACGTTACAGGACCCGTCCTGCACGCCTTTCGACACCTGAACTCAGCTGCACGCGAGCGCACGCGCGGAACACCGTCAGCCAGAACAGACCGGAGAGCTCGGGTCAGCGCACCGGCAGGATGTGGGTCGGCGCCGGAGCCTGCGCGGTGTGCCGGATGCCGAGAGGAACGCCGGTGCGCTCATCGAGATCGAGCAGCGCGACCGTGTCGGACCGCTGCCCTGCGACGAGCAGCTTGCCCTCGAACACGAGGTGGTGACGCGGCCAGTCGACACCGGAATCTGCCAGTGCGATGGATTCGAGTCGGTCCCCCGAACCGTGCACGCGGAGCGCGGCGATCGTGTTGCTTCCGCGCAGCGCGGTGTAGAGCACGTGGCCGTCACGGCTGCGGGCGAGTTCGGCGGGGAAGTCGGTGCCCACCTCGGCGATCGGACTCGCGAGCGTCGCGGAAACGATGGCCCATGTGCCATCCGGACCCGCCGCGAGCGTGAACACCTCGCACGAGTACTCGGTGACGACATGCAGGTGACCGCTCGGGTGCACGACCATGTGCCGCGGACCCGTGCCCTGCGGCAGCACGACTTCGTGGTCGAGCGCGAGCCCCGTCGCCGTCGGTCGCCAGAACCGCACGAGGTCGAAACCGAGATCCGTCGTGGCCACACGCCCATCCGGCAGGAACGCCGCCGCATGCGCGTGCGAGACCCGCGGTTCCGCTCCGGCCGGGGTGCCGTACGGGTCGGATGCCGCAGCGCCCACGCCCGCTCTGGGGGCCGAAACGGCATCGGAATCCTCGCCGAACAACGCCGCCCGCAGCGCCGCCGCCTTGTCCTCGGCATCCGGAACCGGACGACCGTCGGCATCCAGACCGATGCGCACGACCTTGCCGTCGCCGTAGCAGGAGGCGACGAGGGAATTCCCGCTCGGCGCGACCGCGAGATGACAGACGTTCTCGCCCACCGGAACGCGATCGCCCAGCGGCGCGAGGGTCGTCTCGCCGGCACGGGCGAAGGCCTGCACAGCGGCATCCCCTTCCAGCGCCGCGTAGACGACGTCGAGCCGGGGGTGCTCGGCCAGCCACGACGGCGACGGCGCGGCCGCGACCGTTCCCCGGTACGCGAGCGCCGTGGCGGACTGCGCATCTCCGGCCAGCAGGCCGATGCCGTCCGCCGAGCCGTCCATGCCGACGCCGTAGCCGCCGAGCCAGAAACGCGTCATCAGTCGAGCAGGTCGTGGCGCACGATGATCTCGTCACGAGCGGGGCCGACCCCGATGACCGAGATGCGCGTGTTGCTCATCTTCTCGAGCGCGAGCACGTAGTCCTGCGCGTTCTGCGGGAGATCCTCGAAACTGCGCGCCTTCGAGATGTCCTCGGACCACCCGGGGAAGTACTCCAGGATCGGCTTCGCGTGGTGGAAATCGGTCTGGTTCACCGGAACATCCTCGAAGCGGACGCCGTCGACGTCGTACGCCACGCACACCGGGATCTGCTCGAGACCGGTGAGGATGTCGAGCTTGGTGAGCACGAGGTCGGTGATGCCGTTGATGCGGGTCGCGTAGCGGGTGATGGGCGCGTCGTACCAGCCGACACGGCGCGGGCGGCCGGTGGTCGTGCCGAACTCGAAGCCCTGCTTGCGCAGCCACTCGCCCTGCTCGTCGAACAGCTCGGTCGGGAACGGACCGGAGCCGACGCGCGTCGTGTACGCCTTGACGATGCCGACGATGCGGTCGAGCGCGCCGGGGCCGACACCGGAGCCGGTCGAGGCGCCGCCGGCCGTGGCGGACGACGAGGTGACGAAGGGATACGTGCCGTGGTCGACGTCGAGCATGGTGGCCTGACCGCCCTCGAACACGACGACCTCGCCGCGGCCGAGCGCCTGGTCGATGAGGTGGCCGGTGTCGGCGACCATCGGTCGCAGCCGCTCGGCGTACGACAGCAGGTCGTCGACGATCTCGTCGGCGGTGATCGCGCGGCGGTTGAAGATCTTCACCAGCAGGTGGTTCTTCTGATCCAGCGCACCCTCGACCTTCTGGCGCAGGATGTTCTCGTCGAACAGGTCCTGCACGCGGATGCCGACGCGGTTGATCTTGTCGGCGTACGCCGGGCCGATGCCACGGCCTGTGGTGCCGATCTGACGCTTGCCGAGGAAGCGCTCGGTGACCTTGTCGAGCGTGCGGTGGTACTGCGTGATGATGTGCGCGTTCGCGCTGACGCGCAACCGCGAGACGTCGATGCCGCGTGCCGACAGCGCCTCGAGTTCACTGAAGAGCACTTCGAGGTCGATCACGACGCCGTTGCCGATGACCGGGTTCACACCGGGAGACAGGATGCCGGAGGGCAGCAGGTGCAGCGCGTACTTCTCGTCGCCGACGACGACCGTGTGCCCGGCGTTGTTGCCGCCGTTGAACTTCACGACCCAGTCGGTGCGCTCACCGAGAAGGTCGGTGGCCTTCCCCTTGCCTTCATCGCCCCACTGGACGCCGACGATAACGATTCCTGGCATGGGTGAACCCCCTTGCTTTCGCCGGGTTTGCACCGGCCGATGAGCTGGCCCGCTTCGGGCGGCTCCATCCTATCGAAGGGGGATGGACACCCTCGATGAGGTCAGCGATCGGAGATGGTCCGGCGTGAGATGCCGAGCTCCGCAAGCCGATCCTCCGCCAGGCGGCGTTTCAACTCGAGCGATTCGCCGATCTCCATGGCCAGCCGCGGACGCGACCGGATCAGTTCGTCCACCGCACCCAAAGGAACCACGACCACGGTCAGGATCTCGGATGCCACCGTCACGGCCTGCGACCTCTGACGCGTGAGCGCCGTGTGCCCGATGATCTCGCCCGGTTCGGCCGACCCGAAATCGACGCGCGCGCCGTCGACCTCGATCGAGAGCGCAGCCCGACCGGACACGACGACGGAGACGCGTTCGGGGATCACGCCGGACGGCAGGACGACTTCGCCGACGCCGAACCTCTCGAGGTGGGCCGTTGCGGCGAACCCTTCGACGTCCTCGTCCCGCAGGTGCAGCGTCGGAGCGATCTTCCCGATCGCCTCGCGCAGCAGCGCGGGCTCGGAGAGCGGATCCGTGGAGTCCCCGTCCAGCGCGAACCCGCGACGCCGCGACGCGTACCAGAGCCACGACAGATACATCGAGAGCGTGTTCGCGGCATCCGCGGGCCCCGGCAGCGGGATCGACACACTGTACGCACCGCCGCCGCTGTAACCCACCCCGGCGCGCTCCCCCTTGATCCGCATGGGCAGGGCATCAGCCACCTCGAGCAGCAGCGCCATGACCTCATGCGGCGGGTCGTCTGTTGAGAACTTGACTTCGGTCGTGGCCGAGTAGGGCCCCTCCGGCTCGCTCAGGTTCGTGAACGACGCACCGGAAAGGCTCGAGTTCGGCACGATCTGGATGCCGGAGCCGGTGTCGATGTGCACGGCACGCCAGTTCACCTCGACGACCCGCCCTCGGACCCCGGCGGCATCCAGCCAATCACCGATCTTGAACGGCTGCTCGAACAGCAGGAGCAGTCCAGAGATCACCCCGCCGACGGCGTTCTGCAGTGCGAGACCGATCACGATCGAGGTCACGCCGAGGGCGGTGATGAGACCGCCCACATCGGCACCCCACACCCAGGAGAAGAGCAGAGCCAGACCGATCACGACCAGCGCGAGACGCGCGATCTCGACGAAGATCGTCGGGATCCGATCCCGCCACGAGCCGGGTTCCGCATTGGCGAACAGCGCGACGTTGAACGACGACAGCACGAGCAGGATCACGAGGAATCCGAAGACCGTGGCCACGACCCTGACCCACACCTGATCCGCCGGCGACTGCAGAGCGAATCCCAGCAGCGCGAAAAGCGCCCCGATGGGGATGACCCAGTTGCGCAGCAGTCTGAGCGGACCGGCGATCGGGTTGCCCTTGCGGGTGAATGCGCCGATGAGCTCGGTGAGCACGACCAGCACGACCGGGATGCCGATGGCGATGCCGATCACCCACCAGGCCCAGCCGTCCTGGAACGCGTCGGCCATCTCAAGCCACCTTCCACACGGTCTCGGTCCGGCCCTGCACCTCGACGGTCCCCGCTTCGGTGTACGCGAACATCTCCTGCGTGCGATCACGCACGGTCTGGCTGACGTAGATGCCCGGCTCACCGGTGACCGAGCGCACCCGATACGCGAGGTTCACGGCATCGCCCCACAGGTCGTATGCCAGGTTCGTGCGCGCCACCAGACCACTGGTCACGGTGCCGGTGTCGACGCCCGCTCTGATCGCGATCGAGCTGTTGTTCTGGGCGTTGAACCGGTCGGCCGCGTCCCGTAGACCGCGGGCGAACTCCACACTGCGGCGGACGTTGTCGACGCGCGGGACGGCGAGACCAGATGACGCGAGATATCCACCTCGAAGGGTGCGCACCTTCTCGACCCCGGCCTTCTCGGCAGCCTCGTCGAATCCTCGCATCAGGGTGTTCAGGAAGCCGATCTCCTCCTCCGCGGAAAGATCGCGCGCGAAGTCGTCGAACCCGACCAGCTCGGCGAACACGACGGACACGTTCTCGTGCGCTTCGGTGATCGCTTCGTCCCCCTGGCGGTACTTGGCTGCGGCGCTCTCCGGCATGAGCGTGAGCAGCAGCTTCTCGTTCTCCTTCTGCTGCTCGTCGATGAGATCCTGCTTGATCCGCAGGCTCGAGGCCATGTCGTTGAAGGCGCTGCCGAGATCTCCGAACTCGTCGCGAGACCCCTGTGGCACCTGAACATCCAGGTCCCCTTCCGCCACGCGATGCACGGCTCCGACCAACCGGTGGATCGGGCGCGTGAACACCTGCGCGAGCGCCAGCGAGAGCACCGACACCGCGAGGATGATGCCGAGGAGCGAAAGAAGCACGTTGCGCGTGAAGTCTGCGACGGGTGCGAACGCCTCCGCCGAGTCGATGCGCGCGATGATCACCCAATCCAGGCCTTCGATCTCCAATGGCGCGTAGGCGGTCACGCTGTCCACGCCGAGATATCCGTCACCCGTCGTCGTTCCCGATTTTCCGGCCTGCGCCTGCGCCACGGCAAAGGTGTTGATGGGCTGGAGAAGAACAGTCCCGCCGACGTCGACGATCCGTTCGGCCACCGACGGAGGCGTGCCGCCGTTGACCGCGTGCTGAGCGTACGAGTCCGGGTCCTCGATCAGTCGACGCGAGGTGCTGCGCATCAGATCGTCGAGACCGACGAGATAGACCTCTCCGGTGTCGCCGAGGCCTTGGCTCTTCCACTGCTCCGAGCCGGTTGTGACGTCGTTGATCGTGTCGATGGAGAGTTGGAACGCGATCGCGCCGGTGATGCGCTCGTCGTTGCCGACGGGCGAGACGACCCAGATCGACGGAACGTTCAACGATGGGATCCATCGCTCGAAGTCGGTCATGGCAATGGCGTCCACGGAATTGGTGGCGATCGCGTCCGTATACGCCTGCGACAGCTGCGACTCCCGATACGGACCGGTGAGCAGATTGGTGCCGAGATCGACCCCCTTGTACGCACTGAACACGACATCGCCGTCGAGATTCAGCAGCAAGGCGTCCTCGTACCCCAACCTGTCGACCAGACGCGTGAAGTAATCGCCGTATCGTTCGGTCGCCGCGGAATACGCCGACCCATCCCCGGCGTCGTTCATCCTGAGCAGCTTGTCGTAGTCGGTGTCGAAATCCTGGTTGGTCGTCGAATAGTGGATCTGCGCGTACTGCCCCGCGACGGTCTCGGGGATGAAGGCGGAATCGCCGTACTCTTCGCCTGTGCGCGCTTCGAGCTCGGGGATGAACATGTCGGTGTAGTAACTCTCCAGCTGCGACCGCTGCTCCGGCGCGATCACCTGCTGCTCGAGCTCCTCGTACCCGGCGTTGATCGCGGTCGACATGTTCTGCGCACTGAGATTGCGGGAGTTCAGCGAAGCCTGTTCGCGCACGTCGTCCACGGCTTCGACGACTTCCGCCGCACGCATCGAGCGGATCGTGATGAGCTGGTCGACCGCCGCGTCGTGCAGGGATTGCCGGCCGTTGATGAAGCCGATCGCGCCCACCACGATCGACGACAGCAGGCTCACACTGAGCAGCATGATCAACAGCTTCGATTGGATGCTGAGACCTCCGCGGGGTCGCAGTCGCCGTTTCTTCCTACTCCCGACCGCGTCCAGCCCGTCGCTCATGCGCCCTCCCTCGCCGTGCGTCACTGCCCCTCGGGCACGACTCTAGCGATATACCGCTCGGGCGCGGAACCCCCGCCGACGGAACGCCCTGCGTCGGACGGTCCTAGATCATGAGCGGGTCATGCAGGCCGCGCAGCCACCGCTCCGCGGCATCCGCATCGCGCGTGAGCATCGCATCGCGCAGGCTCCGATAGGCCGCGGCGCGCGCAGCGAGCGGCGGTTGGTCCAGCCGAGCACGACGGACGTTGCGCTCGAGCAGCGGAGCCGCGTCGGACATGACCCGTGTGAGAACAGCGTTCCCCGAGTGCCGCGACACGTACGCGATGAAGGCCCGCGCCGCGCGCATGAGCTCTCCGACATCGTCCCGATCGGCGGCGTCGATCATGCCGTCGAGACGCGAGACCGCCTCGGTGAGCTCGGTCCCATCCATCCGGCGGACAGCGAGCTGCAACGCGAGACCGGCCTGCAGCGCGGTGTATTCGAGCGATCCGGCAGCCAGCTCTTCGGACACCCCGGTCACCCGGGTGTATCGGCTCGGCGACACCTCGACCAGCCCGATCCAGGCCAGGCGCTGCAGCGCCTCGCGCACCGGCGTGCGAGAGATGCCGAGTGCTTCGGCGATCTCCTTGTCGCTCACTCGATCGCCGGGCTCCAGCTCCTCCGCCACGATCGCGTCGCGGAGCACCTCGTAGACACGGTCGCCGAGAGACTGCGCAGCGTTCTCGTTCAGGCGCAGCCGCTCTTCCAGCTGCGCATCATGCATCCCCATGTTCTCGGCCTTTCTCCCGCCGCGAACCCCCAGTCCTCCACAACCCTACGCGCGCTCGATGAAAGCAGCCTGATGCTCTCATCCTGAATCAGCGATATATCCGCCGATGGCGATAGCCGCTACGCTGACGCGCGGAGGAACACATGAACTGGTGGGCATACGTCCGACTTGCCGCCGCCGTCCTCGGCGCGGCTGCCATCACCCGGCAGGCGTGGCTCGTGATCAGCAATGCGCTCGCCTCCGACACGGAGTGGGGCTCGCACCTGCCGACCGTGGTGACGAACTTCTTCAGCTACTTCACGATCCTCTCGAACCTCGTCGCTGTCGTGGCGCTGGCCATCGGCGGGATCTGGATGCTGCGCAACCGGCGCACCTCCGACGCCGAGCCGGCGTGGCTCGCGACGGTCCTCGTCTGCGCGAGCACGTACATGATCGTCACCGGCATCGTCTACAACATCCTGCTGCGCAACATCGCTCTCGCCGGCCTCTCGGACGTGTGGACCAACGAGACGCTGCACGTGGCGATCCCCGTGGTGATACTGCTCGACGTGCTGCTCGCCCCTCGGCGGCGCGCTCTGCCGTGGTCCGTGCTGTGGATCGTCGCCGCGTTCCCCATCGTGTGGGCCGCGTACACGCTCATCCGAGCGGAGTTCATCACCGCCCCCCTCACCGGATACTCGTGGTGGTACCCGTACCCGTTCCTCAATCCGCACGAGGTGCCGGCCGGGTACATCGGCGTGGCCGGCTACGTCCTGGGTATCGCGGTCGTCATCGTCGCCGTCGGCGCGTTCGTGGTGTGGATCGGTCGGCGCCGCGGCATCCGATCCTGACGCGGGCGGACCTCACGGCATCCGATAGCCCATGCCGCGGACCGTCTCGATGCGCTCGGCACCGAGCTTGCCGCGCAGATGCCCGATGTAGACGTCGACGACGTTGGATCCCGGGTCGAAGTCGTATCCCCAGATGCGGCTGAGCAGCACCTCGCGGCTCAGCACCTGGCCAGGATGCCGCACGAACTCCTCCGCGAGGGCGAACTCCCGCGCGGTGAGGTCGATCTCGACCCCGTCGACCCGTGCCCGGCGGGCGGACAGGTCGATCACCAGGTCGCCGTGCACGAGCTCGTTGATCGTCGGCGTCCTGGTCTGCCGCATGCGCAGCCGGATGCGGGCGAGGAGTTCCTCGAAGCGGAACGGCTTCGCGATGTAGTCGTCCGCACCGCCCTCGAGACCCGCGACGGTGTCGCGCAGTTCGATGCGCACGGTGAGCATGATGATGGGCAGCTGCGAACCCGTCCCGCGGAGCTGCTCGAGCACCTCGAAGCCGGTCATCTCCGGCATGTTGACGTCGAGGACGAGCAGATCGAACTCGTCGGTCAGCGCGAGCTCGAGCGCCTGCCTGCCGTTGTTCGCGACGCGGGTGGCGAAGCCGGCCGCTCGCAGGCCCTTCTCGAGGAATCCGGCGATACGCGGTTCGTCATCGGCGATGAGGATGGAGGGCATCACTCGCCTCCTGTCGATCGCGCCTGCAGATCCAGCGTATCGGCGTCGTCGGCACCGGATGCCGCGGACGGTGAGATCGGGATGCTGAGTGTGAACAGGGCACCGCCGCCCTCGGCATCCTCGGCCAGCGCCTCGCCGCCGTGCTGCTCGGCGATGAGTTGGACGATGCTGAGTCCGAGACCGCTGCCGTCCGGGCCGCGTCCGCCGTCCTGAAGTCGTTGGAAGCGCTCGAAGATGCGCTGCTTGTCCTCATCAGGGATGCCGGGGCCGCGGTCCCTGACACGCAGCAGCAGCCGACCGTCCGCGATCGCGGACGAGAGCTCCACCGCGCCCCCGCCGTGCGTCGCGGCGTTCTGGATGAGCTGCAGCATGGCCTGCGTGACGCGGGCTGCGTCGATCTCGGCATCCGCTTCGGCGACATCGCCGAGCACGACGTCCGTGTCGGCGATCATCGTCGCCTTCTGCGCGATCGTGCGCAGCAGCGTTCCTGCCGGAACGTGCGCGCGTCGCAGTCCTTCGTCGTCGAGCAGGACGGCGACATCGACGAGATCGCCGACGAGCCGCCCCATGCGCTCGATCTCGTCGACGGCGAGCAGCCGGGTGTGCTCGACGTCGATGGGGTCCTTCGCGTCCATCACGTCGAGGTAGCCGTGCACGATCGTGAGCGGCGTCTTCAGCTCGTGGCCCACGTCGCCGAGCAGCCGCCGCTGCGCGGCCATCGCCTCATCGATGCGGTCGAGCATCCCGTTCATGGTCCGGGCGAGGCCCGAGACGTCGTCTCGACCGCGCAACGGGAGGCGCTCGTCGAGCGAGAGGGCGGAGACGCGCTCCGCCATCTCGCGCATCTCGCGCAGCGGCCGAAGCAGCCGCGTGGAGACGAACCACGACACGGCCGCGATCACGGCCAGCGCGCCGATCGCGGTGATCAGATAGGCGCGGGCGGAGAGCTCGAGACCGCCGAACTCCAGATCGAGGTCGTAGACCGTGACGAACAGCGCCGCGGTGTCCGGATCCGACGAGACCTCGACGGGCGCCGCGAGGTAGGACCAGTCCTTCCCGCTCTCCCGGTAGGTGCCCGCGACGACGTCGCCGCCGGCGGTCTCGTCGGCCACGCGGCGGACGAAATCCGCGTCCGCACTCGGGTCGACGTCGCGCCCGACGCCGGGGACGAGCGCGACCTCGCCGTCGATCAGCCCCATCGCGCCGCTCGTCTCGCCAGGCACGAGCACCCGCATGATGCTCGCGAGTGCGTCGGTCGCGTCGGTCCATCCGCCATCAGGGGGCGTGCCGACGATCAGCCGAGTGGATTCCAGATCCGCGCGGAGCTGATCCTGAACGCTCTCGGTGATGCGATAGCGCTCAACGGCGTAGACGGCCATGCCGACCGCGAGCATCCCGAGCGCTGCAACGAGGGTGATCACGATCGTCAACCGCGCCCGCACCGAGAACCCGGCCGCGTCGGAACGCGCGTCGGGTGCGGTCGGCTCGCGCACAGGCATGGGAACCATTGTCGGGGATGCGGATGCCGGAACCCATGCCTGTGGATCTAAAAGAGCTTTCATCTTCCTTTACCCCGCCCCTTAGATCCGTCGTTCATCCTTGTATGCGGGACGCAGCGCTTTCGCGCGGCCTGGGGAGGAAACGATGAACAGGAAGACCCTGGTGACGGTCGCCGTCGCCGGTGCGCTCGGCCTGGTCGCCGTGACCGCTCCGGCTGTGGCATCCGCGTTCGGCGCTTCCGACCGGGAATCGACCAGCGTCGTCGTCCCCGGCGGCGTCGTGACCGACGTCGTCTCGACCGACGAGCCGCTGGTCGATCGGAGCACCGCGATCCGCACGGCCGTTCCGACGCCGCCGGCGGCCTCCGCCGTTCCGGTTCCGCCTCCGGTCGCACCGGCGCCCGCCGAAGAAGAGCGGGACGAGGAACTGGAGGCGTACGACGCCCCGGCACCCGTCGTCGTTCCACCGGTGGCTCCCCCGAACGACCTACCCGACAGAGACGACCGCGATCGTGACGACCGCGGTCGGAACGACGACGGTCCGACGTCCGTGAATCCCGAGCCGCACCACCCGTCCGACACAGCGGGATCCGATTCGGATGGCGACCGGCGCGAGGAGGACGACCGCGGGCATCGCGATGATGACCGTCGGGACCATGACCATCGCCACGGCGATGATGACGACCGTCGCGATGACGACGGATGGAGCCGCTGACCCAGGTTCCCCACAAGCTCGGCGGCCGACGTTCCCCCTCCCCAAATGCGCGAATCCCCCGTTCGCGTGAACGTCGGCCGCCGGACCTCTTCTCCGAGCTGCGAGAACTAGTCCTTCAGCGAACGGATCGCCGCGATCAGGATGCCGAAGGCGATCACGGGCAGCCCGACCGTGGCGGAGCGGAAGTTGCCGTTCAGCAGTGGAACGACCACGCACGTCGCGACCCCGATGAGGAAGATCACGATGATCGTGACACGCCAGAGCCGGTCGCTGCGAGTGGGGGTCGGCGTCGTGGCCATCTGTTCGCTCTCTCGATCGGATCGGTGCCGTCGACGCGTGAGCGCAACGGCGCCTCCACTCTAGAGACGCACCTGCCCCGCTGTCTGTCGGTCGTTCGGGGGACGGCAACCCGCGCGGGTTACGCTGTTTCTCGGGGGCGGCATCGACGTGTCTCCCCGGTGCGAGCGAGGAGACCGAGATGAACCAGCCCTACCCCGCGTCGAACGGCGGCCCGGCGGTCCCTCCGCCTCCGCCAGCGCCCGCGCCGCCGATCAGCAGCGTCCCCACCACGATGAGCGCACCGGCGTCGGCGCCGGCCACCACCGCCGCCGCGGCATCCGGTCCGCAGACGACGGATGCCGAGCTCTCCCGCGCAACCGAGATCCTCCGGATCATCACCGACGCGTACTCGGCCAAGATGGTCGGCCAGGAGAGACTGCGACTGAGCCTGCTGATCTCCCTCATCGCCGGCGGTCACATCCTGCTCGAGAGCGTCCCTGGCCTCGCGAAGACCACCGCGGCCAGCACCCTCGCCGACACGGTGCGCGCGCAGTTCAAGCGCATCCAGTGCACGCCTGACCTCCTCCCCAGCGACATCACCGGCAACCAGATCTACGACGCCGCGACCGGATCGTTCCGCACAGTGCTCGGTCCGGTGCACGCGAACTTCGTGCTGCTCGACGAGATCAACCGCTCCAGCGCCAAGACGCAGTCGGCCATGCTCGAGGCGATGCAGGAGCATCAGACCACCATCGGCGGCGAGGTGCACCACCTGCCGAGGCCGTTCCTCGTCATCGCGACGCAGAACCCGATCGAGCAGGAGGGCACCTACGAGCTCCCCGAGGCGCAGATGGACCGCTTCCTCCTCAAGGAGATCGTCGAGTACCCCAGCCCCGCCGAGGAGTTCGAGATCCTCAACCGCATCGACTCCGGCGTGCTCGACCCCGACCGCCACGTCGGCAGCGCGGTCTCCCTCGCCGACATCGAGCAGCTGCAGGACATCGCGAGCCGCGTGTACGTGGATGCTTCGATCCGCAACTACATCGTCCAGCTCGCGTACGTCACGCGGAACCCGGCTCCGTACATCGGCGAGGAGCGCGCCCGCCTCATCAAGTACGGCGCCAGCCCCCGCGCCTCGATCGCTTTCCTGCAGGCATCCAGGGCCCTCGCCCTCCTCATGGGGCGCACGCACGTCGTCCCGGAGGACATCCGCACGCTCCGCCACCTCGTCCTGCGCCATCGCGTGCTGCTGACGTTCGAAGCGGATGCCGAGGGCGTGCGCAGCGAGGACATCATCGACCAGATCTTCGCCGCGGTGCCGACCCCGTAGTCCATGGCCAGCCTGATCACCAGGGTGAGGGCGAAGCTCTTCATCCACTCGTCGCAGAAGTCGATGCACGCCCTCGACGGCGCGTATGCGTCGCTCATGCGCGGGCGCAGCCACGACTTCGAGGACCTGCGCGCCTACGAGTACGGCGATCAGGTGCGCGACATCGACTGGCGTGCGACAGCGAAACAGGGCACGCCGCTGGTCAAGCGCCACCGGGCGCTGCGGATGCACACCGTGATGTTCGTCGTCGACACCGGCCGCGGCATGACCGCGCTCGCGCACGACGAGCGTCCGAAGAAGGAGCTCGCGATCCTCGCGACGGGAGCCCTCGGCATCCTGTCGCTGCGCCACGGCGACGACTTCACCGTGGTGCACGGCGATGCCTCCGGCATCCGGCGGATGGCGCCGGCGCGCAGCGAAGGCGCACTCGAGCACGCCCTCCGGCGCATCGATCACGCCATCGGCACCAGCGCGGCACCGAGCGACCGCGAAGGGCTGCTGAGCTATGTCGCCCGCACCGTCTCGCGGCGCATGATCCTCGTCGTCGTCACCGACGAGGCGCCGGTGACCGACGAGACCGAGCGGCTGCTGCGCCGACTGCGCGTGCAGCACGACGTCCTGTGGATCGCACTGCGCGACGCCGACCCCGTGCTCGATCACACGACCGGCCGCGTCCGCGCGGACGTCTACAGCCGCTGGCAGGTGCCGGACTTCGTGCAGGGCGACGAGGCGATCGTGCGCGAGCTCACCGCGCTCGCCGCCGCCGACGCCGCACGCCGTGACGAACTGCTGGACCGGCTCGAGATCAGCCGCGTCGATCTGAGCACGCAGGACGATGCCGTCACCGACCTCCTGCGCATGCTGAACCGGAGGGCCAATGTCCGGTTCTGACGAGCTCTACCCTCCTGCTCAGTACGGCTGGGGCTGGATGCTGCTCGCCGTCGGCATCCTGGCGGTCCTGATCCTGGCCGCCTGGATCGTCGTCCTCCTGACCCGGCCGAAGCGCCGCCTGGAACTCGCTGGCGCCGCACCGCTGGGGCCGACCAGGATCGACGAGGTGCTCGCGGTGCTGCGCGCCGAATACCTGCAGCAGATCGACCGCATCGAGGCGGCCTACGGCGCCGGTGACATCGACGCCAAGCGCGCCAACCTCGAACTCAGCCGCACCGTACGCGCGTTCGTCAACGAGTACAGCGGCGTCGAGGCACCAGTGCTCGCGCTCGACGACCTCATCGCGATGGGTGTGCATCCGGCGCTCATCGATGCACTGCACCGGCACTACTACCCCAGCGTGTTCCGCCGCGGTCCGGCGATCGATCCGGCCGCCGGCATCTCCGCGGCCCGCACGGTGGTGACGGCATGGAACTAGCGAACATCTGGATGCTCGTCGGCGCCGTCTTCGCCGTATTGATCGCCGCCGGCATCGGCCTGCTGGTCGGCCTGCGCCGACGCAGAGCGGATGCCGCCTCCGACGCGGCCCCGATCGCCCGCGCCGAGCGGCTGCGCAGTCTGGGTTCGTTCCGGCAGGCGGTGCGCCGGCGGGCCCTCGCTCTGGGCGGCCTGCTGGCTCTCGCCTCCGTGGCCGTGCTGCTCGCGGGTGTCGTCGCCGCCCGGCCGATGTCGTCGCAGACCATCCAGCCCGTCAACACGAGCCGCGACATCATGCTGTGCCTGGACGTCTCCGGTTCGATGACCGACGTCGACGTCGAGGTGCTGACCGTCTTCGACGAGTTGCTGGACGGCTTCGAGGGCGAGCGCATCGGCCTGACGATCTTCAACAGCTCGGCCGTGCAGATCTTCCCCCTGACGGATGACTACGACTTCGTCCGAGAGCATCTGCAGCGCATCAGCGACAGCTTCGAGTACGTCGAGGACATCCCGGAGCACTGGGTCGGCACCCTGAACGGACCAGGAGCCTCGCTGATCGGCGACGGGCTCGCGTCCTGCTCCATGGGCTTCGACCACGAGGGCGACGAACGCAGCCGCTCGATCATCCTGGCCACCGACAACGAGGTCAACGGCGCGTCGATCGTGACCCTGGAGGAGGCGGCGGCGTACGCGACATCCAAAGAGATCCGCGTGTTCGCGTTGAACCCGGTCGAGGGCAAGGACACCGAACCCAGTGAGGAGCTCATCGCCGCGGCCGAGGCGACGGGCGGGGCGGCCTTCGGCCTGCGCGAGACGACGACGGTCGCGGACATCGTCACGCAGGTGCAGGAAGAGGAGGCCACCGAGCTCCGCGGGCAGGCGCAGGTGGTGTGGAGCGACGACCCGAACCTGTGGATCGTGCTGCTGGTGCTCCCCGTGCTCGGTCTCATCGTGGTGCTGTGGAGGGTGCGACTGTGATCTTCCAACCCGTCCTGAATCCCTGGCTCATCGCGCTGATCGGCCTGCCCCTGGCGGCGGTCGCCGTGCTCTGCCTGGTCAAGGCGCCCGACCTGCGCGCACGGATGCTGTGGGTCGGACGGCTCCTGCTCGTCCTGGCGTGCTGTGCGCTGCTGCTGCGCCCCGGCATCCCCGGCGGGACGAGCCAGACCCTCGCGACCGACACCGATGTCGTCCTGGTCGTCGACACGACGGCGAGCATCGTCGCGGAGGACTGGGACGGCGACCGGCCGCGCCTGGACGGCGTCCGCGCGGACGTGCAGGCGATCATCGACGAGTACCCCGGCGCGCGTTTCGCGCTGGTCACGTTCGACGCCACAGCCGAACTGCGGATGCCGTTGACCACCGACACCACCGCTCTCGCGTCCGCGATGGAGGTGCTGCGCCCCGAAGTCACGTCGCAGTCGCAGGGCTCGTCGATCGGCGTGGCGAGCGCACTGGTGTCCGAGACGCTGGAAAGCGCGGCTTCGTCTTCGCCGGATCGTTCGCGGATGGTGTTCTACTTCGGCGACGGCGAGCAGACGGCCGCCACCGAGCCCGAGTCGTTCGCGGCGAGCGCCGAGTACACCGACGGCGGAATCATGCTCGGCTACGGCACGGCGGAGGGCGGCCCGATGAAGGACACATCCCTCGGCGACACCGGCGACTCGTACATCCAGTACCAGGGCGCGGACGCGCTGTCGGTGATCGACGAGACGAATCTGCAGACCATCGCCGAGGAACTCGGCATCCCGTACCAGCATCGGACGGCGGATGCCGCGATCGAGCTGCCAGAGGCGCCCACCACGACCACGAACTACGCCGAGTCCGGTGAGGTGGGCAACGTGATCGAGCTGTACTGGATCGCCGCGGTTGCGATGGGGCTGCTGCTCGCCGTCGAACTCGCCGTGGCGACCGCGCGCGTCGCGCGGCTGCGTGGGCTGTCCTCGCGACCAGGGGGTGACCGATGACCGCTCCGAGTTCGACCGACGCGGCCGCCGCGCTGCTGGCCGCGAACCGGCGACGACGCAGCATCCGGAAGTGGATCGTGATCGGAACGCTCCCGCTGACCGTGGCCGCACTGCTGTTCACCGGCAAGCTGCTCAGCATGTACGCGTTCGCGCACCAGTCGATCACGTCGTACGTCGTGGGCGACTACGAGGGGACGATCCGCGCCGGTGAGGGACAGGAGTTCCTGAACTGGTTCGAGCCGTACAAGGCGCCGTTCAACGTCGGCACTGGTCTCGCCGGCTCGATGCAGCTGCCCGAGGCCCGCGCGAAGTTCGAGGAGGCGCTGCCCCTCGCGCACGGTCTCGAGGTCTGCGGTGTGCGCGTCAATCTCGCGCTCGTGATCGAGCAGATGGGCGATGCGGCTCGTGACGAGGGCGACGGCCCCGGCGCCGCCGCCCTGTATGCGGAAGCGCTCACGGTGACGCTGGAGACGCCGGCGGAGTGCGGGGAACCAGAGTCCGATGAGCAGTCTTCCGACCCCGAGCGCAGCATGGGCGACACCATCGAGGAGACCGAGGAACGTCTCAAGCAGAAACAGCAGCAGCAACAGCAGGAGCAGCAGCAGAACGGCGAGGGCGAGGAGCCGCAGGAGCAGCCGGAGCAGGAGGGACCGAGCGACGATCAGCTCGGCGACCTCGAAGATCGACTGAACCAGGGCCGGGAAGAGCGCCAGGACAACGAGGACGGCGACGGCTCTGGCTCCGGGACGGACAAGCCATGGTAGATCCCGAAGAGCGGCGCGCCCGCTACGTCACGAACTCCGACGGCGCCCCGCCGCTGCCGCCCCCTGGTGGCTACCGCGGTGCACGTCGCACTCCCGACCCCGCTGCCGTCGCCGTGCAGAACGCGGTCGCGACGAGCGAGACCCCGAAGCAGCCGGCGAACGCGGTCGGCTGGATCGCGCTCGTCTCCGGCATCCTGTTCGCGGTGATCCTGCTCGGCACGTTCCTCGCAGGCGGAACCGACACGATCTACGGCGTCACGATGCTCGCTCTGCAGTTGCTCGTGCTGGGCGTCGCGATCGCGGCGCTCGTCACACGGCGCGGACGCCGGCTCGGAGCCGTCGCCCTCTCGATCGCGCTGCTGTTCAACACTGCGACGGTCGGCGCGATGGGAGCCGTGCAGACCTCGGCGTCCGGCAGCTACGAGGGCCAGAAGACCGAGGAGCAGAAGCACGAGGAGGCCTACCCCGGCGTCAAGGGCACCCCGAATTCGGACATCCTCGCGCAGCCGTCGCTCGAAGAGGTGCGGGAGTCGTCCGAGGCGACTCTCGCCGACATCCGGGAACGCCTCAGCGACGAGTTCGGGTACACCTGGACCCAGGCCGGCGACGAGGACCTGCGCCCGGAGCGCAACGGCTACGGCGGCGAATCCCTGCTCGTGCAGTACACCTCCGCGAAGTGGGGCACGAACGAGCCGATCCGGGACCACGACCGCAAGCTCGAGGTCATGGACGTGATCGACGACGTGCTGGCCGAGCACGACATGTGGGGGATCATCTCGCTGAACGACGCGTCCTCCGGGCTCGACGAGTCCATGCTGGAGAAGCTCTACGGCTCCGCAGACCCCCGGTCGCAGGACGTGTGGGAGTGGTACAGCGACGATTACCCCGGTCCGCGCCGGTTCTACGCCACGATCTACGACACCTCGCACGACGAGACGGGCGATTTCACGGCATCCCGCGAGGCGCAGGCCGCCCGCACCGGCGAGCCGGTCGAGGGACTGCAGATCATGTTCCTCGCGCCGGAACTGCTCAGCGACGCCGATCGGGCGGAGTTCGAGCAGAAGCTCCAGGACTACCCGGGGTACTGAAGCCGGATCAGCTCGCCAGCGACAGGCCGGCTGCGACCGCGAAACCGAGGACCGTGGCGAGACCCGTGAGGTCCTTCGCCTTGGACTGCGCGTCGGGGACCATCGAGTCCACGAGCATGACGAGCAGGGCGCCGGCCGCGAATCCGCTGGCCGCGGCGCGGAACTCGGTCGTCACGGCATCCGCCAGGGCGAAGCCCGCCACCGTCGCCAGCATGCACACGATCGCGACGCCCGCCCAGAGCCCGAGTACGCGGGTGCGCTTCATGCCGCCGTCGAGCAGATCGGACGCCGAGCCGATCGACTCGGGCAGATTGGAGACGAGGATCGCGATGACGAGTGCGACGCTCACGCCTTCACCCGAGGCGAGTCCGATACCGAGCACCAGCTGCTCGGGGATGCCGTCCAGCAGCGCGCCGACCGCGAGCGGAGCACCCTGCGACCCCGCGGATGCCGTCGCCCTCTTCTCGACGATGCGATTGGCGAGGTAGTAGCAGGCCGCGCCGACCGCGACGCCGATCGCCAGCGGAAGGGGGCCCGCGAGATCGAGTCCCTCCTCCCAGAGCTCGAACGCGATGGATGCCATCAGGGCACCGGCGCCGAATCCGAGGACGATACCCAGCCACTGGGGCGGCCACGGCCGCAGTGTCGCGAGTACGGCACCGCTGATCAGCGGCGCCGCCGCCACGGCTCCCCACAGGATCGCCTCGCCCATGTCGCACCTCCGAGCATCACTCTGGTGCCAAATCCCGGACGGGTCGAGTGCCGCGCGGCGTGTCCCCCGGCATCCTGAGGCCGACACGTCGGACGGATGCCGAGGCGCCGGGGATCCGGCACGCGGCTGTTCGGGCGCCAGCGAAGTGCGACGACGATGCCGCTACCCGGCGCACCTGACCCGCCGTCTCAGGTCGGTTCCACCCGCACGACCGTCAGCACGACGTCGGCGGGTGGCAGCGCGTGCTCTGCCACGACCTCGATGATCGCGTCGCGCACGCGCGCGACCGTGATCGACGCGGCAGCGGTCTCGCTCACGCCGATCGCCGCCTCGACCCTGGTGCGCTCCGCCTCTTCCGAGATCCGCAGTCGCGACCCCGCGTCGCGGAGTCCGACAGCCTGCGTCGCGGCCTCCAGCGCGTTGCCCAGCAGCGTGCCGGAGCGATACAGCCCGACGACACCGGGGACGGCCAGGACCGCTGCCTCCAGCGCCGTGACCAGACGTTGGTCGGTCATCGTTCACTCCCCCTCTCGGCGGTCGGCAGCAGGTGCACATCATGGACCCTGATGTCGACGCCGATGATCGCCAGGTCGGTGTGCTGGTGCAGATCGCGCAGGATCTCGGCACGGACGGCGGCGGTAGTCTCGCCGACGGGACGCCCGTAGAGGATGCTGATGTCGACGTCGACCCGGACCGGAGCGCCCGGTTGCGACACGTCACCGTCGAAACGGCATCGGCCGACCAGCACGCCGGGCACCCGGTTCTCGGCCCCGCGGACCAGCCCGCGCACGGCCCCCTCGGTGATCGCGAGATCGCCGATGCCGAACACGTACGGGATCCGTCTTCCTGCGCGCGCATCCAGCGCGATCCCCGCCATCACGGCGGCCACCCAGGTGTCATCGACACTGGCGAGGTCCTCCTCGTCGGCCTGCAGGAGTTCGGGGGCCAGGCCGTGCAGGCGTTCCAGCGCGTCCAACGCCAGCCGGCAACCCGGCGAGTCGTCGATGGACGGATCCGCCGGCTCCCGTCCGGCGTCGAGATACGCGCTCAGCTCCTGGATGGTGTGGCCGTCGAGATGCTCATGGTCGAAGTCCGGGGTCATCGCCACTGCTCCATCCTCACGATGATGTACTTGCGTGCACGGGCCAGCAGGCCCCGCACGGTGGATGCCGGGATCGACAGCTCCTCGGCGATCTCCTCGTACGACTGCCCGCCGAGCTCGCGCAGGACCCAGCACTGCCGCTGCGCCTCCGGAAGCTCCTTGAGCACGTCGTCGAGCGCCGCGGCACGCTCCCTCGCCTCCACGATCCGCGGCGGCGACGTCTCTACTGGCGTCTCGTGATCGATCTCGTTCACGTCGAGGTGCACTCGCGTCGCCCGGATCCGGTCCATGGCGCGGCGGCTCACGATCCGCATGAGCCATGGGCGCACCGCGGCAGGGTCGTCGAGTTCATCCAGACGCTGCCACGCCACGACCAGCGTCTCCTGGACGATGTCGTCGACGTCGGCGGTTCCCCCGAGCAGACGGCGCGTGTGCGCCCTCATCAGGGGCGCGTAGCGGCGGACGAGCACAGCGAATGCCGCCGTGTCCCCATCCACGGCGCGCGCCACGATCAGCGCGTCGTCGACGTCATCCAGACGTGTCCGCGTCATCGGCTCACCGGACCCTGGTACCGGATCGGAGCCGGTCGACGAGCCGGTGCTCACCGAAGTGCAGCAGCACCGGCATCCGCGTGCCGCACAGCGCCGCCCACTCGTCGATCGCCGTGCCGGCGGCCACGAGCACGCCGGCGAGATCGGCACCGCGACGCGGACGCACGCGGATCCGCACCACGGTCTCGCCCCGCACGACGTGCACGTCGGTGTGCGCGGCGATCACGTCGGAGCGGCCCTGCAGCTCCGCGTCGACGACTGCTCTGACGATGCTCGCATCCGCAGAGGTGACGCCGCCCGCGTCCCGCACCGACAGCACCGTGGACGAGCGCCCACCACCCCGTGTCGCGAAGAAGACCACGGCGAGCACGATGATGACCGCCCCGGCACCCGCCGCAGCGAGTGCGGCCATCGGCACCTCGCGCCCATCGGGCAGCGCCACGGCGGCGTCGCCGAACAGGCCGCTGCCAGCGGCCGCCGCTCCCTCGATCTCGGCACGCAGAGGCTGAGCCCAGGCCGGACCGATCCCGTACAGCAGCAGGATCGCGCCTCCGACGCCCAGCACGAGCGCCATGAGCACCAGCACGATGCGGTTGACCACGCGATTGGTGGCGTTCACCCGACGATCCCCCGATCCCTGACCACGACGGTGGGCTCGACCACGAAGCCGAGTTCGTCGAACACGCGCAGCGCGGCCTGCCTGGCCGACTCCTCGTCGACCGCGACGCCGCTGGTCGGCACGATCTCGACGCGAACCCTACGCCGACCGACCACGGCGCTCACCTGCGCACGGTCGATCCCGCAGCGGGATGCGACGGCATCAGCCGCGGCATCCGCCAGCAACCCGTCATCCACGAGGAGCGCATGCTCGGCGAGCGTGCGGGCTCGCCGAGGGCGCCTGCCGGGGAGCACCCCTGCGGCGAGGAACATCACGGCCAGGAGAACGGCGACGCACCCGACCGCGACCAGGGTCCCCAGCCCTGCACCGGTCGGATACGTCACCAGGTGGTGCGCGACCCCCACATCGAGCACCGACCACGCCATCACGCCGATCCCCACGACGATCAGCACGACCAGCACCGCCACGGCCACGACGGCCGATGTCGTGCGCGACGAGTGCGTCTCCCTGCGCAGAACGCGTCGATACACGCGCGCCTTCTCCTTCACAGCACTCTCCTGTCCGTGCGTTCGACCCCCGAGAAGCGAACGTCCACGACTCCGACCCGACGCCCGGCACACTCCCTCAGCGACTCGACGACGCGGTCCCTGATCCCGGCTCCCCGCTGCACGAGATCCTGCGAGCGCCCCAGCAGCACCGGGACCGTGATCGAGATCCGAAGCGCGCCGTGCCGGTCCCCCAGGTCCACACGAACGCGATCGGCCCCCACCTCGGCGGCATCCGAGACGACGCCGGTCGCCAGCCTCTGCAGGGCCCGCGTCGTGATCGTCGTCCGGCCGTCGAGCGACCCGCGTGCCGTCATGACGACGAGCGGCGTCCGCGCAGCGCGTCGGCGATCGCCCGCACATCGAGCCGACCGTCCACGATCCGGCCGATCCCGGCCCCGATCAGCACGGCCACGGCGACGAACACGAACGCCCAGAAGCCGAAGGCGACCCAGCACACCGCGAGCGCTCCGGCGAAGATCGCCCCCGTCACCGTGGAGGTCACCGGACTCGCGCCTCCTCTGAGCCGTCCTCGTCGTCGGACGGGATGTGCACGTCGTTCACCGTGACGTTGACCTCGGCGACCTCCATGCCGACGAGCTCCTCCATGGCGCGGTACACGGCGGCGCGGACGTCCGCTGCGACCTTCTGCAGCGACACCGGGTACGAGGCGACGATCGTGATGTCGGCCGCGACCTGTCGCTCGCCGACCTCGACGCTGACGCCCTGGGTGAGGTCCGTGGAGTTCAGCGCGTCACGGATGGCGCCGACGACCCTGGCCGCACCGCCGCCGAGAGCGTAGACGCCCTCGACCTCACGTGCCGCGATGCCGGCGATCTTCGCGACGACCGCGTCGTCGATGACCGTGCGCCCCTGCTCTCCCGACGCCGCCTCGGCGCCACGAGCCTTGGCCGCTGCGCCGGAAACCTGCTCAGCCATGTCTGCTCCTTCAGTCAGGGCGCCGTGAGGCGCCGTCGGCGAGGCGGAATGAACGGCCTCATTAGTAAGACGGCGTTCTCGCGCTTTCGTCACGAATTCGTCCGAAATCCGTTCCGTCGCGCTGGCGCACCCGCCGATCAAGGCGACACGCCGCGCGCCGATAGACTGGGAGCCATGTCCAAGGTCCTTCAGTCCCTCCCCGTCGGCGAGCGCGTCGGCATCGCATTCTCCGGAGGCCTCGACACCTCCGTCGCCGTCGCCTGGATGCGCGACAAGGGTGCCGTCCCCTATACGTACACGGGCGACCTCGGGCAGTACGACGAGGACGACATCGAGTCGATCCCCGGCCGTGCGCTCGAGTACGGCGCCGAGAAGTCGCGCCTGATCGACTGCAAGACCGCGCTGGTCGAAGAGGGCTTCGTCGCCCTGGCCTGCGGCGCGTTCCACATCCGCTCCGGCGGCAGGACGTACTTCAACACGACGCCGCTGGGTCGCGCGGTGACGGGCACACTGCTCGTCCGCGCCATGAAGGAGGACGGCGTCGACATCTGGGGCGACGGCTCCACCTACAAGGGCAACGACATCGAGCGGTTCTACCGCTACGGCCTGCTGGCCAACCCTCGCCTGCGCATCTACAAGCCCTGGCTGGATGCCGACTTCGTCACCGAACTCGGTGGACGCCAGGAGATGAGCGAGTGGCTCATCGCGCACGGCTTCCCGTACCGCGACTCCGCCGAGAAGGCGTACTCCACCGACGCCAACATCTGGGGCGCCACCCACGAGGCCAAGACCCTCGAGCACCTCGATGTGTCGCTCGAGACCGTCGACCCCATCATGGGCGTGAAGTTCTGGGATCCGTCCGTCGCGATCGAGACCGAGGACATCACCGTCACGTTCGAGGGCGGCCGCCCCGTCGCCATCAACGGCGTCGAGTACTCCGACCCTGTTGCGCTCGTCGACGAGGCCAACCGGATCGGCGGACGCCACGGCCTCGGCATGAGCGACCAGATCGAGAACCGCATCATCGAGGCGAAGTCGCGCGGCATCTACGAGGCACCGGCGATGGCACTGCTGTTCATCACGTACGAGCGCCTGGTCAACGGCATCCTGAACGAGGACACCCTCGCGACGTACCACGAGCAGGGCCGGCGCCTCGGCCGCCTGATGTACGAAGGGCGCTGGCTCGAGCCGCAGTCGCTCATGCTGCGCGAGTCCATCCAGCGCTGGGTCGGCTCGACGATCTCCGGTTCCGTCACCATCAGGCTGCGCCGCGGCGACGACTGGACGATCATCGACACCGTCTCGCCGAACCTGTCGTACGGCCCCGAGAAGCTCTCCATGGAGCGCGTCGGGGACGCCGCCTTCGGGCCGGTCGACCGCATCGGTCAGCTCACCATGCGCAACCTGGACATCGCCGACTCGCGCGCGCGCCTCGAGCAGTACGCGGGCCTCGGCCTCGTCGGCGGCGCCACGGGCGAGCTCGTCGGCCGCGTCACGGCCGGCGAGGCGAACGAGATCACGGATTCGGTCGAGGGCACCACGCTCGCCCAGACGGATGAGGCCCTCGCGGATGCGGTGGATGCGGCATCCGAGGGTGCCGCCTTCGACTCCGGCACCGACTGATCCCCGCGAGCCGACGTCTGCGTTCTCTCAGATGACGCACGAAGGGGCGGATGCTGCGGCATCCGCCCCTTCGTCGTTCTCGGCGGCCGGCTGCTGAGAAACCATCGAGTTATCTTGCACATGAGTGTGCAGATTAAGTAACATGAAGGCATGACCTCCCGTGCACCCCGCCGCGACGCCGTCGAGAACCGCGCCGGCATCCTGGACGCGGCCCGCCACGCGCTGGCGAACGACCCCTACGCGTCCGTCGACGTCATCGCCCGCAGCGCCGGGTTGTCGCGACGCACCCTCTACGGACACTTCGACGACCGCGAAGCACTCATCCGCGAACTGATCGCGAACGGCGCCCAGCGCTTCAACACCATCGCCGCCTCGATCGACGATCCCGATCCCCGCATCGCCCTCGCCCGCCTGGCCTCGCGCCTGTGGCAGGAAGCCGCGCACGTGCAGGTCGCCGCCGCGCTCGCGCTCGACGAAGCGCACCTCGCCGACACCGCCGAGGCGCTGGCACCTCTGCGCCGCACGGTCGCCGACCTCGTGCGCCGCGGCCAGGACGACGGCAGTCTCCGCTCCGACCTTCCCGCGCCCACGGTCGCTCGGCTCATCGAGGAGATGGCCCGCACGGTCGTGTCCCGCACGGATGCCGCCAATACCGGCGCCGAGAATCTGGCGGTGCGTTCGGTGCTGAGCATCGCAGGACTCTCGTGGCGCGAAACGGACGATCTGCTCGCGTCGCACTCCGAGCTCGTCGGGGCGGAGAAGCCATGACGCCCAACGCGTGGAGCGTCTTCCGGCGCGACCTCGGACGCCTCGCACGAGTGAGCAAGGCGTGGATCATCATCGTCGGCGTCATCGTCACGCCATCCCTCTACGCGTGGTTCAACATCGTGGCGTTCTGGGACCCGTACTCGCACACGCAGAACGTCAGCGTCGCGATAGTCAATCAGGACGAGGGCGCCACCTCCGAACTGACCGGAGACATCGACGTGGGCGCCGAACTCGTCGGCGAGCTCGAGAAGAACGACCAGCTCGGCTGGGAGTTCGTCGACGAGGATGAGGCGATGGATGCCGTCAGGAGCGGCCGCAGCTATGCGGCGATCATCATCCCCGAAGACTTCAGCCGCGACTTCCTCAGCATCACCACCGGCGAGTTCGAACAGCCCGTCATCCGATACTTCGTGAACGAGAAGGCGAACGCGATCGCGCCGAAGATCACCGATGTCGGCGCATCGACGATCGAGACGCAGATCAACAGCACGTTCGTCTCGACCGTCTCCGAGGTCGTCTCCGAACAGCTGCAGAGCGCCGGTGCGGATGCCGAGGAGCAGCTCGGAACGGCGCGCGACAGCACCATCACCGCCCTCGACGACGCCGTCGCCGAGATCACCGCCGCACGAGGCAGCATCGCAGAGCTGCAGAGCGGTCTGACCGACGCCCAGGGCCGTCTCGACGGCGCCGCATCGGCACTCGGTGGCGTCGCCACGACACTCGACGACGTGCAGGACGGCGTCGCCCAGGCGCAGCAGATCACGGCAGAGGCGCAGCACGAACTGCTGACGTTCACCGACCAGGTCACGTCCGCGTACGTCGACGGTGCGACCCTGATCGCCGATGCCTCGGTGAAGATGAACACCGCGATCGCGACGCTGTCCACCAGCCTGCAGCAGACGACCGTCACGGTCGACGCCGCGATCGACGACGTATCGGCCGTGGTCGAGGCGAGTGCCACCACGCTCGACGAACTGCAGGCGATTCTCGATGAGACCGATCCCGGCTCGCCCGCTGCGCAGAAGCTCGGCGAGGCCATCGACGCGCTGAAGGAGCGCAACGCCGCTGACCAGCAGATCCTCGACCAGCTCACGCAGCTGAACGCGGACATCTCGGCCACGATCGACTCGGTCACCACCGCCTCGGACACCATCGACTCCGCCGTCGCCGGCGCTGCCACTTCGGCGAGCGCGATCCGCGACGTGCTCACGCAGAGCGTGCCCGAGCTGAACAGTGCGATGTCGGCGCTGTCCGCCAGCGCATCCGCGTTCTCGGCCGCACTGGATGCGCAGCAGACCCAGGTGACGCAGGCGCAGGGCCTGCTGGTGAGCCTGAACGCTCAACTCGCGACGAACGTGGACGCCCTCGCGGCTCTCGACGGCAACCTCGCCGCAGCGGAGTCGGGTCTGAGCGGTGTGCGCACCGACGTCCTGGCGCTCAGCGCCGCGGAGATCTGGAATCGACTCAGCACGATCAGCGGACTCGACCCCGAACAGATCGCCCAGTTCATGGCCTCCCCGGTCGAGGTCCACGAGAACGTGCTGTTCCCCACCGAGACCTACGGTTCGGCGATGGCGCCGCTGTTCACCAACCTGTCGCTGTGGATCGGTGCCTTCGTGCTGATGGTGATCATGCGACTCGAGGTCGACACCGAGGGGGTGGAGGGAGTCTCCGTCCGCCAGGCGTACCTGGGGCGCTGGATGCTGCTGGCCGCGATCGCCGTCTTCCAGGCGGTGCTCGTGTGCGTGGGCAACCTCGTCATCGGCGTGCAGACCGTGAATCCGTTCGCGTTCGTCGGGACCGGTGTGCTCATCGGCTTGTCCTACCTGAGCATCATCTACGCGCTTTCGGTGTGCTTCGGCTACGTCGGCAAGGGCCTGTGCATCCTGCTGGTGATCTTCCAGATCCCCGGGGCATCGGGGCTGTACCCGATCGAGATGATGCCGGACTTCTTCCGCGGGCTGTACCCGTTCCTGCCGTTCACGTACGGCATCGACGCGCTGCGCGAGACCGTCAGCGGGTTCTACGACGGCCACTACTGGCGGGACCTGGGGGCATTGGCCGTCTTCGTGGTGCTGGCGTTCGCACTCGGACTGTTCCTTCGCCGCCGGCTGGGGAACTTCGCGCTGCTGTTCAACCGTCGTCTCGCCGAAACCGAGCTGCTGGTGAGCGAGGACGTGCAGATCACCGGTCGCCGTCGTGCGCCCGAGATCATCCGCGCGCTGACCGACGGCGACGGATACCGCGCGGAGGTCGCCGCACGAGCCCAGCGGTTCACCGAACGGTATCCGGCCCGTCTGCGCCTCGCGCTGGTCGTCGGCGCCGCCGGCCTGGCCGTCCTCGCGCTGTCCGCCTGGTTGCTTCCGGATGCCAAGGCGACGGTCCTGGGGCTGGGTGCGCTGTGGTGCCTGATCCTCATCGCCGCCCTGGTCGCCCTGGAGTACATCAAGCAGAGCATCCAGCTCGCCGCCGAAACGGGCGAGATGCCCGAGGAGGACCTGCGCCGGGCGCTGGTCGTCGAGAACGAGCACGATCCGCTGCTGCTTCCGGTGACCGGGACCGGCGCCGGAACCGCGGCCGCGGTCGCCTCGTCCGCGCGCACGGCCGTCCTCGAGCGTCCGGATGCCGCGGACACCGCGGACTCCGACGAGGACACCGCCGTGATCGAGGACCTGTTCGCGACCGACGAGGTCGCCGAGGACCCGGGTCGGACCGAGGACGAGACCGCCACCGAGGCGGTGCCCATGGTCGAGCCCGAATCCGACGATCCGGAACAGGCGGAACAGCCCGAGGACTCGAACCAGGCGGAAGGAGAGGCACGCGAATGAACAGCATCCTGCAGGTGTTCCGCTTCGACCTCCGCCGGGCGATGAGCAACGTGATGTCTGTCATCGTGATCTTCGGCCTCGTCGTGATCCCTTCGCTGTTCACCTGGTTCAACGTGATCGCGAGCTGGGACCCGTTCGGGAACACCGAGAACCTGACCGTCGCCGTCGCCAACACCGACGAGGGCTATCAGAGCGACTTGATGCCGCTGCGGATCAATGTCGGTGAGCAGGTCGTGTCCGCACTGCGCGCGAACGATGATCTGAACTGGGTGATCACCTCCGAGGACGACGCGATCGACGGAACGAAGTCCGGTGAGTACTACGCCGCGATCGTGCTGCCGCCGACCTTCAGCGCCGACATGATGACGTTCTACTCCGGCGGATCGGAGCACGCCGAGATCGAGTACTACACGAACGAGAAGAAGAACGCTCTCGCCCCGAAGATCACGGAGCAGGGTGCGAGCGAGGTCACCACCACGATCAACGAGGCGTTCACCGAGACGCTCAGCGAGGTCGGGATGAACATCATCACGTCGCTGTCCGGCTATCTCGACGATGCGGACACCCAGGCCGTGCTCACGCGCCTGCAGGCCCACGTCAGCCAGGCGGCCGCGCAGCTGCGCGCCGCATCGGCCACGGCGGACATGTTCACCTCGCTCATCGCGTCGAGCCGCCCCCTGGCCGACAGCGCGGCGGAGTTGGCGGCGGGATCCCGTGAGGCCCTGCAGGACGCGACCGGCGCACTGGGCAGCGGGACGGATGCCGCCGGGACGCTGAAGGATGTCCTCCGGTCGACCTCGGCATCCCTCGGAGATGCGCTGGCAGGCACCGCCGACGGCTACCAGGCGGTCGCGGACAGCATCGACGTGGTGTTCGCTTCGCTGAGCACGTCCTCCGCAAGCGCGAGCAGCGCGATCAGCGCAGCGGCGGCACGGGTGCAGACGCAGATCGATCAGTATCAGGGACTGCGCGACGCGCTCGTGGACGACGTCCGCCCGGTGCTGCCCGACGCCGCGCTGGACGCGTTCGACCGGGCCGTATCGCGGATCGATGCGGCGATCGCACGGCAGCAGGACCTGCAGGACCGCCTGGAGACCGCCGCCACGGATGTCACCGGGGCGGATGCCGAGATCCAGGCGACCCACGACGAGATCACCGCGCTCGTCGCGAGCGCGAAAGCCGCCGTCGCGGATGCGAAGAACGCCTACGAGGACAGCCTGCAGCCCCAGCTCGACCAGCTCGCCGACACGCTGGCGACCATCGGCGACGACGTCGACTCGGTCGGCGATCAGCTCTCCGCCGTGGCGGATTCGCTGTCCGGAGCGGACTCGCTCGGCACGGTGCTGGAGCGCGCCGAGTCGTTGAGTACGGAGATGTCCGTCTCGCTCACCGACGCGGCTGACCGCTTCGACGAGCTCGCAGCGGCGTTGCAGACCGCGATCGACACCGGCGACCTCTCGGAGCTCACCGAGGTGATCGGCGCTAACCCGCACCTTCTCGCCGCCCATCTCGCCGAGCCCGTCGCCCTGGAGCGCGTGGAGGTCTACTCCGTCGTCAGCTTCGGTGCGGCGATGACGCCGCTGTACACCGTGCTCGCGCTCTGGGTGGGCGCCCTGCTGATCTCGGTGTCGATCCGTGTCGATCCCCCGCAGGGACCCGATTCCGACCTGCCCGCCCTCTCGCCCGCTCAGACGTACCTCGGCCGGTTCGGCATCTTCGCGTTCGTCGGGTTCCTGCAGAGCTCCCTGGTGTGCCTCGGCAGCATCTTCTTCACGCAGATCCAACCAGAGCATCCGTTCCTGCTGATCCTGGCCGGGTGGGTGATGTCGATGGTGTTCACGCTGATCATCTACACGTTCGTCGTCACGTTCGGGAACGCCGGCAAGGCCCTGGCCGTGCTGATGCTGGTGGTGCAGATCTCCAGCTCCGGCGGCGCCTACCCCCTGCAGCTGCTGCCGCAGTGGTTCCAGAACGTCAGTCCCTTCCTGCCCGCGACACACGCGGTGAACGCGATGCGCTCCGCGATCGCGGGAATCTACGACAACGACTACTGGGTCTCGCTGGGCCTGCTGGTGGCCTTCATCGTGCCCGCCCTGCTGCTCGGCCTGGTGCTGCGTCTGCCGCTCATCGCGTTCAACCAGAAGCTGCTGAGGGCTCTGGCCTCCACGAAGCTCATGTGAATGCGGCCATCGCCGAGGAGATAGGTATGATTCGGGGTGCGCGTGACCCGACACGCGCACCCCGATCCGGTGGAACCGGGTCTCACGGCACTACCCGAAGGACTCCATGACGATGACGACAGTTGAGCCCGAATCCGCCGCGCCGCGCCGCTCGGTCGGGCGACGGATCGGCGCGATCCTGCTCACCGTGATCGCGGCCGTGGTCGTGATCGCGGTCGCGACTGGTTTCTTCGTCGCCTGGACGATCAGCCGCTCGCTACCGCAGACCTCCGGCACCGTGGAGCTTCCCGGTCTCGAGGCGCAGGTGACCGTGCAGCGCGATGCCTCGGGCATCCCGACCATCACGGCCGACAGCTCCGACGATCTCTTCCGCGCCCAGGGCTTCGTCCACGCGCAGGACCGGTTCTTCGAGATGGACTTCCGCCGGCACGTGACCAGCGGGCGGGTGGCCGAGATGTTCGGCGAATCCCAGGTCGCGACCGACATGTTCCTGCGCACTCTCGGCTGGCGCGAGGTCGCCGAGGAAGAGGTCGCGGCGATGGATGAGACCACGCTCGGCTACTACCAGGCGTACGCGGACGGCGTGAACGCGTATCTCGCCACGCGCAGCGGCGCCGATCTCAGCCTGGAGTACGCCGTGCTCGGCATCCAGAATCCGGATTACGAGGTCGAGCCGTGGGAGCCGGCGGACTCCGTCGCCTGGCTCAAGGCGATGGCATGGGACCTCCGCACCAACATCGAGGACGAGACCGAGCGCGCGATCCTGGCATCCCAGCTGGGCGCGGACGGCACGGATGCCGCGACGACGCAGACGCTGCTGGAGCAGCTGTACCCCGCTTACCCGTTCGATCAGAACCCGGTGATCGTCCCGAAGATCTCCACCGTCCCCGCGCTCGGCTCCGACACGACGGCCGAGCCGGCCGCGTACACGGCGCCGACCGACGGCGAGGCGGACGCCCAGGCCGCCATGACGACGGTGGACTGGCAGGAGGCCGACTCCGTCATCGAAGCCGCGAGCCTGCTGGTCGGCGACGTGGGTGAGGGCATCGGTTCGAACTCGTGGGTCGTCTCCGGTTCGCTGACCGAATCGGGGATGCCCTTGCTCTCGAACGATCCGCACCTCGGCGCCTCGCTGCCGAGCGTCTGGTACCAGGTGCAGCTGAAGTGCTCCGAGGTCACCGAGGAGTGCCCGTTCGACGTGGGCGGCTTCTCGTTCTCCGGCCTGCCCGGCATCGTGATCGGGCACAACGCCCAGGTCGCCTGGGGGTTCACGAACCTCACCACCGACGTCACCGACCTCTACGTCGAGCGCGTCGACGGCGATTCGTACTGGCGCGACGGCCAGCTCGTGCCGCTGGAGGTCCGCGAGGAGACGATCAAGGTCGCAGGCGCCGCCGACGTCCCCCTGACGATCCGCGAGACCGTGCACGGCCCGATCATCTCCGGCCTGACCGATGACTTCACGGAGGTCGCAGACGATCCCGTGGTCGGCACCGGCGGCACGGTGCTTCCGCTGGCCGGTGCGCCGGAGGTCCCTGAGGGCGAGTACGCGATCAGCCTGCGCTGGACGGCACTGGACGTCGGCACCGCCTCGACCGCGATCTTCGCGCTGGCCACGGCGCAGGACTTCGACGACTTCCGCCATGCGGCATCCCTCTTCGATGTGCCGGCGCAGAACCTCATCTACGCGGACGTCGACGGCAACATCGGCTACCAGACACCCGGGCGGCTGCCAACGCGCGGCACCGGCGACGGCTGGCTGCCGCAGCCCGGCTGGGACAGCGCGTACGACTGGACAGGGTTCATCCCGTTCGAGGAGCTCCCCGTGGCGTACAACCCGACCTCGGGATACATCGTCACCGCGAACAATGCGATCGTCACGGACGACTACGCCCACTTCCTCTCGCGCGACTGGGACTACGGCTATCGCGCCGCGCGCATCGCGCATATGATCGAGCGGCGCGCGGCGGCGGCACCGCTCACCGCACAGGACATGCGCCAGATCCAGATGGACGACGAGATGTGGATCGGCAAGCAGCTGGCCACGGCGATGGGCGGCATCGAGGTCGACGGCAAGGGTCCGCAGGCCGCCGTCTCGCTGCTGCGCACCTGGGATGCCCAGAACAGCGCCACGTCGGCCGCGGCGGCGTACGCGAACGTGCTGTGGTCGAACCTGGCGCAGAACATCTTCGCGAATCGCGAGACGCCGCTGCCGTTGGGGAGTCAGAGCCGCCTGTTCGCGGTGGTCGGCGGGATGCTCGACGATCCTGCGGATCCTCTCTGGGTCAACGAGGCGATCGACGTGGACGGCATGGACGCGATGCTGAAGCTCTCGGCCGAGCAGGCGTACGACGAACTCGCGGGCCTGCAGGGCGAGACGCCGTCGCGCTGGAACTGGGGAGGGTTGCACGCCCTCAGCCTCGTCAGCGACACTCTCGGCTCGTCCGGGATCGCCCCGATCGAGTGGCTGTTCAACCGCGGGCCCTACACGGTCGGCGGCGGCCCGTCGATCGTGAACGCCACCGGGTGGGAGCTCGGCGAGTCGTACGCGACGACGACGGTCCCGTCCATGCGGATGGTCGTGGACATGTCCGACCTCGACGCGTCGAGCTGGATCCACCTCACCGGCGCCTCAGGGCACGCCTTCGACGACCACTACACGGATCAGACCGCCGACTGGGCGGCGGGCGTGCAGCGGGACTGGGCGTTCTCGGCGGATGCCGTGGATGCGGCGACCGTCGAGACGCTGGTGCTCACGCCCGGAGGGTGATCAGCAGTCCCCGCGTTTCGACTCGTGCGGCTCCGCCCGTCCTCGCTCAACGAACGAGGGGGGTCGCCGTGATCGTGCACCGCGCGTCCGCGGCCGTGCGCGCGAGGTCCAGGAAGTGCGCGGTCGCGGTGTCGCCGTCGTGGGTGCGGAACTCCGCCTCGCTGAGCCGCGGCTCCCACTCGTCGGACCACGTGACCCGCAGAGCTCCGTGCTCACCGCGGATCACGGCGGCATCGCCCTCGAGCGAGATCGGGAACAGCGACACGAGCCGATCGACGATCTCGACGGCATCCGCCAGCTCGAACTCATCCGCGACGGTGAGTGTCCCATCCGTGAATGTCAGCGCGCGACGCACGCTCCGGAGCGCGGTCGGCTCGTACGCCGACGTGAGGTCGAGCACCAGGCGCCCGTCCGACGGCGCCGCCTCGATGACGACCGCTTCGGCATCCCGCCCGTCGCGCTGGTGCGTGCCGCCGATGATCGGCACGCTGTGCCCCTGCGACCCGGCCGAGATGTTGTCGTACCGCGTCTCAGGCTGAAAATACGCCGCGTCGTAGAACCCCATGCCGAGTTCGCTCAGCAGGGGTTCTCCGTTGACCGCGAACACGAACGATCCGAGGTCGTTGTGGTTGTGCGGCTCGTCGTTGTGTCCGGCCTTGGCCGCGAAACCCACCTCGTTCCCGCCCGCTTCGGCTCGGACGACCAGCCACTCGGCGTCCGGGAACCAAGTGGCGGATGCCGCGGCATCCGGAACGTGGTCGTCGGCGTCGCGCGCCCAGACGAACTGCCGGATCACGGGGCCCCAGTTGTGGTCCCAGCCGCCGGGCGACCAGAACTCGCGTGAAACCGCGGCTTCAGGATCCCTGGACTCGACCAGACCAGCCAGCGCGGGGGCGACCATGCCGTACGGCTCGGCATCGGAGAAGGCGGCGACCGCGCGTCCGCCCAGCGAGACGCCGCGCGGATAGCGGGCGATCGCCGCGATCTTCTCCTGCTGCGGGCCGTTCCAGAGGTCGATGCCGGTGCGCTGCCGCAGAGCCTGGGCGTAGTAGACGAAGTGCCCGAAGCCGTAGTTCCAGTAGTTCAGACCCTCGACGCAGATGCCGTCATCTCCGTATCCGGAGAGCAGGGCATCCATCGAGGCCGTGCACCGATCGAGAATCCCTTCGAGTCCGTCGGTCTCGAGGTGCATCGCGGCGATGCCGACGCTCGCGGCGCAGACGGACGACCAGTTCGTCTCGACGCTCTCCCAGGGCCACGTCCGCTCGCGGAACGGCGTGAGCACGCGGCGCTCGATCTCACGACGGACCCGCGCGATGACGAGCGGGTGGAGGCGGTCACCCAGGAGCGTGCAGATCTCGGCGAGCGCGAAGGCGGTCTCGGCGGCGAAGAGGTCGATGCTCTCGTCCTGCAGAACCTCCGGAGCCGGCGAGGACAGCTCGAAGATGTGCGCCGGCAGGGCCCAGGCGTACTCGTCGCAGATCGCCCAGAGGACGTCCTCGGTCGCCGAGATCGGGACCTCGTCGCTGAGCAGCGCACCGATCGCGGCGGCGAACAGGCGTCGACGCCGATCGAAGTAAATGTCCTCGAACGCCTGGCGGTCACCGGTCACGTCGAAGCGCACGTAGTCGGAGAACCCCCACCAGGGAATCGGAGTGCCGGCCTCGGCGAGTGCACGGTCGAGGAAGAGCCGGGCGCGCTCGGCGACCCACCGGTTCCGGATCGGCGCGCGCCACAGCTCGGCCGAGCGCGCTTCGGCGAAGACGGTTTCGGTGGTCCCGCCGTCGAGAGTGGTGTGCGTCATGAGAGTGCTCCGATCCTCTCGGTAAACGTATGCCGTATCTCGCAGATGCGCGTGCCGACCCGGCCGATGGCGGCGATCACGACCGCCCTCCGGTCACGCTTCAGGCGGGTTCCGCCATCGCGGTGCCGCCGTTCGCGTGACCGTGCTTTTCCCGTTCCAGGGCCGCGGCAGCCTTCCGCGCGATCCATCGGATCCCCGCCGCCGACCCGAGGAAGACCACGCCGAGCACGACCCACCCGACGAACCCGTACGTGATCGCGGTGGCGTTGACGACGATCGGTGCGGCGAGCGCGCCGACCGAGAATCCCATGCCGAACACCCCCTGGTACGCACCCGCGCGAACCGGGTCGGCCAGTTCGAAGCTGAGCCCCCATGCGCCGGCCTGCGACAGGATCTCGGCGAAGGTGTGCAGCACCGCGGCGGCGAGCAGGATGACGATGGCCGACCAGGTCGGCAGGCCGGCCGCGAGCGCGTACACGATGCAGGCCGCCGCCATCAGCCAGCCGGCGATCATCGTGACGCGTCCGGCGACGCGCACATCGTGCGTTCCCCGGGAGGCCCGCACCTGGAACAGCACCACAAGAGTGGTGTTGAGGATCAGGATCGCGGCGACCACGACTTCAGGGGCGGTGGTGCGCTCTGTGATCCACAGCGGCACGCCGAGCTCGGCGACGCCGAACTGCATGCCGAAGATCGCGGACAGCAGGGTGAGCAGCAGGTACCGGCGGTCGCGCCACGGGGAGCGGCGGCGCCAATCGAGGCGCGCCACGCGCGCGGCATCCGCGGTGTTCCGCGTGTCGATCGACCCCGTCTCGGTCCGCACCGGCTCGACGGTGCGCGTCGGCGCGTCGACCGAAGCCGGCAGGCGCAGGAGCGGCAGAGTGCCCAGGATGCCGATGACACCGGCCCCCACGATGACGGCCCGATACGCCTCGGGGGTTCCGAGCGCCAGTGCGATCGCGGCGATCCCGGACCCGAACGCGATCGACAGATTCGTGACGGTGCGCAGCACCGCACGCGCATGGACGCGCTTGTCAGGGGCGAACCCGCGGGCGATGATGGCCGACCGCGACGAATGGCCGATCGTGTCGAAGAATCCGGCGAGCGTGGCGATCACCAGCGCCGCCACGAACGTATCCGCGAACGCGTACGTCGCCAGCAGCACCGCGCCGAGCGCCTCGAAGGCGAACGTGAGCCGACGGGCGCTCCAGCGGTCCGCGAGCCAGCCGCCGAGGAAGGACGCGAGGACGCCGAACGCGCTGGAGACGGCGAGCACGACGGCCGCCTCACCGGCCGACAGGCCGATGATCAGCGTGAAGTACAGCACCGTGACCGACAGGAATACGCCGCGGCCGATCCGTGACACGGCCGTCGATGCGACGAGCGCCCGCAGCACCGGGTCGTCGAGCGAACGGGCGATGCGTGCGCTGAGGCTCGGCTTCGTGCTGGTGGGGGCGGAAGGGTCCTGCGAGATCACACACCAGTCTCACACGACCGGCGGACACCGCCCGTCGGATATCGTCCTCGTATGCCGACCCGTCTGCTCGCCCCGGAGTGCGTCCCCGCCACCGTCGATGAGTTCGATCACGCAGGCGCGACGCTGATCGTCGAAGCGTTCGGTGAGGGTCGCCCGTTCGTCCTGCTGCACGGCATCGGGATGGGCCGCAGCGTCTACCTCGATCTGACCCGGCGGCTGCACGGACGGGTGTTCGCCGTCGATCTTCCCGGTTTCGGGGAGGCGCCGGAGCCGGAGCGCACCTTGACGATGGCCAGGCACGCGGATCTCGTGGCCTCCTACCTGCGCTCCGCCGGCATCACGGATGCCGTCGTGATCGGTCACTCGATGGGCAGCCAGATCGCCGCCGAGCTGGCGGCACGGCATCCGGACCTCGTCGCCGGCGTCGTCCTCGCGGGCCCTTCGGTGAACAGTGCCGCCCGGACGATCACCGCGCAGGCGGGGTACCTGCTGTGGGACCTCCTCGGAGAATCCCCGACCGTGCTCTGGCGCGGCGCCAGGGAGTACCTGCGCGGCGGGCCCCATCTGATCCGCAAGATGCGCGCGATGATCGTGCACGAGCCGGAGGACGCGTACCGACGCATCCGGTGTCCGGCACTCGTGCTTCGCGGCGAAAGCGATCCGCTGGCTCCGATGAGCTGGTGCCAGGAGATCCTCGAGTGCATTCCGAGCGCCGAGCTCGCTGTGATCCGCGATCACGGCCACGAAACCCTCATCAGCGACGCGGAACCCGCCGCCCGGCTGATCCAGGACTTCGCCGCGCGCGTGTGAACGTCATCGTGCGATGTTCCTCTGTGGCCGAACGTCCACTTGTGCAAATGTGGACGATCGCTTACATTTGAAAATGTGGTTGATCGCCCACATTGACGGGAGTCGCATCGTGACGACAGTGCAGTCCATGGCCGAGGCGGGGGCCGCGCTGCGCGCCCGCCGCACGGAGCAGGGTCTGTCGCAGGCCGCGGTCGCCCGTCGGGCCGGCGTCTCGCGCGAGTGGCTCAACGAAGTCGAGAACGGCAAGAGCAGGTTCGATTTCCAGCTCTACCTCGCGGCGTGCGAGGCGCTCGACCTCGACGTCGTCGTGCAGAGGAGAGCGACGGATGCCTGAACTCGATGCGTACCTCGATGGCATGCACGTGGGACAGTTTCAGCAATCGTCAGGCGGGGCCATCACCTTCCATTACGGCGAGCAGGCCACGATGCGGACTCCCCTCTCGCTCTCGATGCCGCGCACGCTCACGGCACACAAGCAACGGGCCGCCCGCCCCTATCTCGAAGGCCTCCTGCCCGACAATCCGGGTGCGCTCGAGGCCATCGCCAACGAGTACCAGACCAGCCCGAGATCGATCTTCGGGCTACTGGCCGGTGTCGGCCGCGAAGTTCCCGGCGCACTGCAACTGATCGCCCCCGATGCCCATCCCGATGACGCGGCGCACGGCGCCCCGACCGGCGAGGAGATCGATGACGAGGACATCGCCGAGCGCCTCAGAACCGCGATCGACGTGTACCGCGATGGCCGGACGTCGCGCAATGTGGACTTCCGCTTCTCTCTTCCCGGCGCGCAGGCCAAGATCGCGCTCACGCGACTCCCCGACGGGAGATGGCTCGTCCCCGACCGGCACACGGCCACCACCCATATCCTCAAACCGGCCAGCCCCGATCAGCCAGTGCCCGACATGGACGTGGCCGAGGCGATCACGCTCGAGGCCGCTCGCCGTCTGGGCCTCGATGTCGCGAACACCGGTTCATGGCATGCGCCCGACGGCACCCTGTCGGCTCTTGTCGTCGAACGCTACGATCGCTGGTTCGACGAAACCGGATCCATCCGCCGGCGGCATCAGGAAGACCTGACGCAGGCGCTTTCCGTACCGCCCTCGAAGAAGTACCAGGCAGACGGCGGACCCGGCGTGGGGAAGGTTGCGGAGCTGATCCGCGGACGCGTCGCCGCCCGCGACCAGCACGATGTCGCCCGCGCCTTCTTCGAGGGCTTCGTCTTCAACATCGCCACCCTGGGCACCGACGCGCACGCGAAGAACTACAGCCTGCTTCTCGAGCAGAACCGGGTGAGCATGGCGCCGCTCTACGATCTCGTCTCGGCTGCGCTGTACTACGACGCGGACGCATCGTCCCGGAAGCTGCGACCATCGATGTGGGTGGGCGAAGAGCGATCGTTCGAGAATGTCACGGCCGAGGCACTCGCCCGCGAGGGGGTACGTCTCGGGTTGAAACGCGATGAAGCGGGCGAGGTCGTGGCGAGAATCCTGCAGGGCGCGTCTACGGCACTCGTGAGCGCAGCCTCTGATGCCGGCCGAGACGACATGGCGGCAGCGGCCGAGCGGAACCTGGCGCGGTTCTCCCCCGTGCGCTTCGACGTCTGACACGCTGTGTTCCGGCCCCGAGCGGCAGTGTGAACCGCGCGTCAGCGCACCGGCGGCGGCACCTCCGGAAGCACCATCGCGTACCGCCGGGAGCGCGTGAGCAGCAGGACGAAGACCGCCAGTCCCGCGAAGATCAAGCCGAACGGGATGCCGAGGAACGCGAGAACCCCGCCGAGGACCTCTTCTCCTGCGGAGGCCAGGCCGATGCCGAGCGCACCGACGACGAGCGCGAGAACCGCGATCGCGGCGATGATCCACCCAGCGATCATCGAGATGAGATAGCCGCGCGGGCCGAAATGCCCTGGCCGCACGCCGATCTTCATGCCGACGTACCAGCTCCAGCGCGTGCCCGTCCACCAGCGCCCGGCCTGCCCCGTGACCGGATACCATCCGGCGCCCGGCCCCTCGGCATCGCCGGGCAGCGGGCGCACGGCGACGTCCGCGAAGGGCGCGCCGTGCGGGGCGGGCAATCGGCGCAGGCCCTTCGTGGTGATGCCGCCGATGAGCCAGACCGCTCCGGCTGCGGCCATGAGGATGGTCGTCAGCGCAAAGGCGTCGTTGCCGGACATCATTCGGGTGAACAACTGCATCGCAGCGAGTACGAGGAACACGATGCCGAGCACGATGCCGGTCGCCGCCGGCTCGATCGCGAAGGCATCCGGCTTCGGCCTGCCGTCCCTGACGCGGTAGGGCGTCCAGATCGCGCCGTCCCACCACCGCAGGTCCGACGTGCCTGGCACGGTGTACCAGCCCATCGGCAGGGCGACCGCCGGGACCGCGCGCTCGTTCGCCGTCCACTGGAATCCGTCCCACCACCGCTGATGACCCGGCGTCCCCGCGTCGTACCACCCTGCGGGCGCTGACATCCGGTCTCCTCTGCTCAGCCCGCGCCGGGCGGGGTCTGCTTGGAATCCGCCAGCTCGTCGACGACGAGGTGGCGCTGGTCGGTCGTCCCGTTGCGATACGCCTGCCGTCCGACCATGTGCGCCGAGAGCGGGGCGGTGGCGAACTGCATCAGCACCACCGGGGCCACCAGCGCGGCACCGATGAGGATTCCGCCGATCGACCGCTGCGACAGCGCGATCGCGATGCAGATCAGCAGCAGCCCGAGCACCTGCGGCTTCGTCGCCGCGTGCAGCCGTGAAGGCACGTCGCGGAAGTGCAGCAGCCCGACCGCCGCAGACAGGCACAGCAGCGCGCCGCCCAGGATCAGGATGAGCACGGCCCAGTCGACGACGACGTCGGGGATCTCGAGACCGAAGACGTTCATGGGGTCGTGTTGTCCCTTCTCGCCACGTACCGCGCGACCGAGATGGAGCCGAACACTCCGACCGCGGCGATGATGAGCAGCACCGGGATGCTGCGGGTGTGCCCGTTGATCGCCATCTCGGCGCCGAGCACGCACATCACCTCGGTGAGCAGCACGTCGGAGGCCACGGCCCTGTCGAGGATCGACGGCCCTCGGACGATCCGGATGACCGTCAGGATCGCGGCGACGCCGAAGACCACCATGATCGCCATCAGCAGGATGTTCATCGCAGACCTCCCGCCCGTCCGTCGTGCGCGGCGAGCGCTCGCTCGTCGTCCTTGAGTGCACGGTACTGCGCCGGGCTTCCCAGCGCGCGCACGATGCGCCGCTCCCAGCGCAGCACCTGCTCGCGCTGCTGGTCGACGTCGGCGGCGCTGCGCACGCCGATCACGTGCAGGTAGAGGATGCGGCGATCACGATCCGCCTCGACGATGAGCGAGCCGGGGATGAGGGACGACGTCACCGCGACGTGCGTCATCACGAGGTCGTCCGCGTACCTCAACGGAACCGCCATGATCGCCGCGCCCGGCTGGTGACGGAAGTCGAACACCTGGACGGTCACGCTGAGCGCGCCGCGGAGAACGGCGAACAGGAACTGCGCGAGGAACAGCGCCGCGTACCAGAGGTTGATCCGTCCGCTGAGCTCGACCGTCGGCAGGCGGAACACGCGCGTGACGAAGATGGCGACGACGAGTCCCGTGACGAACGAGAGCACGGTGAACTGCGCCCACAGCAGCATCCAGAGCACGACCAGCCACGCGAGGAACGGCAGCTGGAGCATGACCGCCTGGAACAGGCCGCGGCGCGTGTCGGGCGTCACGGGGCCACCTCCTCTTCCAGCTGCACGAGGCTCACCGGCTGCAGCAGCGCGTCGCCGATGCGGTCGCACAGCGCGTACAGTGGCCCGGCGAACACGGTCAGTGCGACGGTGACCGCCACCATGCCGCCGGTCGCGATCGTCATGATCTTCGGGATGCGCCGGCGCTCCTGCTGCTCGTCGGCGGCCGGGGCGTTGCCGAGGTACGAGATGCGCCCTTCGGTCTCGCTGGAGTCCTCCTCCTCGCGCCAGAACGCGAGGTTCCAGGCGCGCATCAGCGCGTACAGCGTCAACAGGGAGGTGATGATGCCGCCGAAGATGAGCACCATCATGATCGGCGTGCCCACGGACGCTGCGGCCTCGAACAGCGCGAACTTGCCGATGAAGCCCGAGAACGGGGGCAGGCCGCCGAGGTTGATCGCCGGTACGAAGTACAGCACGGCCAGGACGGGTGCCGCCTTCATGAGGCCCTTCACCCGCAGGATGCTGGTGCTGCCCGCTCTTCGCTCGATGAGCCCCACCGCGAGGAACAGCGTGGTCTGCACGACGATGTGGTGGACGATGTAGTAGACCGTGGCGCCCACGGCTGCCGGTGACACGATCGCGAGGCCGAAGATCATGTAGCCGACGTGGCTCACCAGCGTGAACGACAGGATCCTCTTCAGTTCCGCCTGCGCCACGGCGCCGAGCACCCCGACGATCATGGTCGCGAACGCCACGATCAGCAGGAGCGTGTCGATACTGTTCTCGGCGAACAGCTGCGTCTCGGTGCGGATCAGCGCGTAGACGCCGACCTTGGTCAGCAGGCCGGCGAACACCGCCGTCACCGGCGCCGGCGCGGTCGGGTACGAGTCGGGCAGCCAGAACGAGACGGGGAAGACCGCCGCCTTGATCCCGAACGCGACGACGAGGAGCAGATGCAGCACGAGCTGCGTCTCCTGCGGGAGTTCGGTCATCCGCTCGGCGATCTGCGCCATGTTCACCGTGCCGAGGGCGCCGTAGATCATGGCGATCGCTGCGAGGAACAGGATCGACGACACCAGCGACACGACGATGTAGACGGCGCCGGTGCGGATGCGGGACTCGGTGCTGCCGAGCGTGATCAGCACGTAGGAAGCGACCAGGAGTATCTCGAACCCGACGTACAGGTTGAACAGGTCACCGGCGATGAACGCGTTGAAGATGCCGGCGGCGAGGATCAGATACGACGGGTTGAAGATCGAGATCGGAGTCTCGTCGGTGCCGTCCGCTGCGCCCTGGCCGATCGAGAAGAGCAGCACGGCGACCAGGACGATGCTCGACACCAGCACGAGAAGCGCCGCGAGCCGATCGACGTAGAGGATGATGCCGAACGGCACCGGCCATCCGCCGACCGAGACGGCGAGCGGCTCGCCGCCGTCGACCACGACGAGGAGGATGGCGGCGATCACGGCCACCGCGGCGAGGGTCGCCGCCGTGACGAAGATCTGCAGTCGCGGACTGCGCCCGAACACGAGCGTGACGGCGGCGCCGAGCAGAGGCAGGGCGACGAGGAGAGGGACGAGGGCGCTCATGGGCGGTCCTCCTCGTCGTCATCGGGCCTGCGGGCCCCGTACGGGGAGTCCACGGGTGCGTCGTCGTGGATCGACGGATGGTCGCGCGCGTGCAGGACCGTGATGGGCGCGGTCTGCAGGCCGACGAAGTCCGTCGTCGCCTCCTCGTCCTCGACGTCGCCCTCGTCGTCGAGGACGTCCTCGTCGGCATCCGTGCGCTCGCGCAGAGCGAGGTCGGCCTCGTCGTCCTCGAGTGTGTCGGCCTGACCCAGCTGCCAGGAGCGGTAGATCAGAGCGAGCAGGAACGCCGACACGGCGAAGGTGATCACGATCGCGGTGAGGGTGAGCGCCTGCGGCAGCGGATCGCTCACGTCGGTCTCGCCGTAGAACGGCGCGTTGCCCGGAACGCCCATGACGATCAGCAGCAGCAGGTTCGTCGCGTTGCCCAGCAGCAGGAAGCCGATGAGCACGCGGGTCAGGCTGCGCTCGAGCATCGCGTAGACGCCGCACGCGAACAGCACCGCCATGACGAGGATCAGGGTCAGCGAGACGTCCATCAGACGTTCACCCCCCGCGCGCGCATGTCGAGCGCCTGCTTGTCGACCTCGGCGCCGAGGCTGCGCAGCACATCGAGCACCAGTCCGATGACGACGAGGTACACGCCGATGTCGAAGATCGTCGACGTGACGAACTCGACATGGCCGATGAGCGGGATCTCCCACTCCCAGAACGAGCTCGTCAACGGCGACAGCCCGAAGAACAGCGGAATGACCGCCGTGCCGACCGCGACGATGAGTCCGGCACCCAGCAGGCGACCGGCATCCGTCGGCGCGGCGGCGCCCAGCTCCCAGCGTCCGCCGGCGATGTAGCGCATGACGAGAGCCATGCCGGCGACGAGACCGCCGGCGAATCCGCCCCCTGGGCTGTTGTGCCCGGCGAACAGCAGATAGATCGACACGACGATGATCGTGTGGAACAGGATGCGGACGATCACCTCGAGCAGGATCGACCGGTTCTCCGGCTTCATCTTCTGCCCGCCGATGAGCCATGCGCGTGGCGCGCTGCGGTTCTCGGCGGTCTGGAACCGCACGCCGTCCGTGGTCTCCACGAGCGGGTTGAGGCGGGCCTTGCGGCGCGTCGACCTCGGCAGCGTGCGCGTGGCGGCCAGCAGGTCGGCGCGGTGCGTGACGAACACGAGCGAGGCGACGCCCGTGGCGGCGAGCACGAGCACGGAGAGCTCGCCCATGGTGTCCCAGCCGCGGAGGTCCACGAGGGCGACGTTGACGACGTTCTTGCCGTGGCCGAGGTCGTACGCGAGGTCGGGGAAGATGATCGAGATCGGGTCGGCCACCCGCGATTGCGTCGCCACGATCGCGATGAGCGCCATGGTGACGCCGACCGCGATGCCGAGGATCGCGCGGGGGACGCGTCCGACCGATGCGTTGTGCTCGCCCATCCGCGCCGGCAGACGCCGGAGCACGAGCGCGAACGTGACCATGGTCACGGTCTCGACGAGGATCTGCGTGAGTGCGAGATCGGGCGCCCCGCTGGTCGCGAACAGCACGACCATGCCCAGGCCCGTCACCGACACCAGCACGACGCCGGTGTAGCGCTTGCGCGCCCGGACCGCGACGATGCCCGCGGCCGCCATGATCGGCGCGACGACGACCTGGGTCGGAGTGTGCCAGGCCGACAGATTGAGCTGGTCGACGTCGGCGGCGAGCAGCGCCGTGATCTCGGCCACGACGAGGACGATGAAGATCGTGCCGACATAGACGGGCAGCGAACCGCGTTGCGTGAGCGAGGTGGTGAAGACGGACAGCCGGTCGACGCTGCGGGTGACGAGGTAGTACGCGTCGGATGCCGTGAACGGAAGGATCCGCGGCTTGCGATCCCACCCCGTGCTCCTGGACAACAGGAAGACGCCGGATCCCAGGAGGATCGACAGGACCGAGATGGCGAGTGCGGGTTCGAACCCGTGCCAGAGCGCGAGATGACCAGGGCCCTCGCCGCCGAGACCCTCAGAGGCGGTGATCGCATATCCGTGCAGGGCGATATCGACCGCAGGGGCGCCGATGCCGACCGCGAGAGTGGTGCCGGCGAGGATGATGGGCGCCGACAGGAACCCCACCGGGGGGTCGGGCCACGGTGTGTCCGGCATCCGATCGCCCTGCGCGTCGCGCTTGGTCCAGAAGGCTCCCCACAGGAATCGGATGCCGTAGGCCGCCGTGAGTACGGCCCCGAGCGAGACTCCGATGATCGCCACGATGCCCCAGGCGGATCCGGCGAGCGCGTCGTCGAGCAGGGCGGTGAGGGCGGATTCCTTCGCGACGAAGCCGATGGTCGGCACGACGCCGACCATCGACGCGATCGAGATGAACGCGGCAGTGGCCATCACCGGCGCCTGCCGGCCGACACCGGAGAGCTCGGTGATGTCTCGAGTGGAGAGCTGCCGGTCGATCACGCCGACGATGAGGAACAGCGCCGACTTGAACAGCGCGTGCGCGATGACGAGGGCGAGCCCGGCGAGGGCCGCGGCCTGAGTGCCGTAACCGATGACGACACTGAGGAAGCCGAGCTGGCTGACCGTGCCGAACGCGAGGATGCGCTTGAGGTCGGTCTCGCGCAGCGCCTGGAAGCCGCCGAGCAGCATCGTGAAGACGCCGAGCGAGATGACGATCGGGCGCCACGGCTCACTGAGCGCGAAGATCGGCGCGAAGCGCGCGATGAGGTAGATGCCGGCCTTCACCATGGCCGCGGCGTGCAGATATGCGCTGACGGGAGTGGGCGCCGCCATGGCGCCAGGGAGCCAGAAGTGGAACGGGAAGATCGCCGACTTGCTCAGCGCACCGATGAGCAGCATCACGATCGCGGCGTTCACCATCGGCCCGGTGGGAGGCGCGGCGAGCATGGCCGAGATGCTGGACGTTCCGGCATCCACCACCAGCAGCACGACCCCGACGAACATGACGAGCCCGCCGAGGGTCGTCACCAGCAGCGCCTGCAGAGCGGCACGACGGCTGGCCGCACGACCGCGGTAGTGGCCGATGAGCAGGTACGACAGGATGCTGGTGAGCTCCCAGAACATCACGAGCATGACGAGATCGTCGGTCAGCACCAGGCCGTACATGGCACCGGCGAAACCGAGCAGGACGGCGGCGAACTGGCCGAGTCCGGCGGCGCTGTCGTGGAAGTACCACCGGCAGTACAGCAGCACGAGCGCCCCGACACCGGTGACGATGAGCGTCATGACCCAGCCGAGCGCATCCATGCGCATCGACAGGTTCAGGCCGAGCTGAGGGATCCACGCGATCGACTCGAACGGCGTCGTGTCGGGGTCGAGCACCTGCGGGGTGAGGACGAGCGCGTGGACGAACGCCGCCGCCGGAACGAGCGCGGCGATCGCGAAGGCCTGTGCACCGAGCCACCGCACGAGTGCGGGAAGGACGAGGGACGAGAAGAGGAAGACCGCGAGGAGCGTCAGCATAGGCGGCTCCTCAATGGCTCGTCGGCCTCAGGGCTCAGGCGGGCAGGTCCGTGTCAGTTTACCGGGCGGAACCGTGGCGGGTCCTCGGTTTCGCATGCAAGACTGGTCGGATCATGCGCTTCGTCGTCAAGGTCGTCATCAACGCCTTCGCATTCTGGGTGGCGGCGCTGATCCCTGCCCTGGACATCACGGTGACGCCGTTCCCGCCGGGCGGAGACCTGCAGATGGTGCTCACCCTGCTGCTGGTGGGCGCCCTGTTCGCCGTCGTGAACACGATCGTCGGCACGATCGTGAAGATCATCGCGTTCCCGCTGTACATCCTGACCTTCGGGCTCATCGGCTTCGTGATCAACGGCTTCCTGCTCTGGCTGACCGCCTGGATCACGACCGGGTTCGGGTGGGGCGTCTCGGTCGGCAACTTCTGGTGGGTGATCGTCGCGGCCATCGTGATCTCGATCATCAATGCGATCTTCGGATTCATCTTGCGTCCGCAGAAGAAGCGCAGCCGCGCCTGAGGGATCATTCGGCCCACCCCGTGCGATCGGCGACGTATTCGGTCGACTCGATGGTGGTGGCTGCGGCCAGTTCTCTGAGCCGGTCGCGACAGGCATCGAGGCGCGGGTCCCCTGACGCGTCGGCGAGCTCGGCGGTCTCGACGTAGGTGTCCACCATGTGCGGCTCGAGGATCAGATCTCGGAGGCTCATCTCCGGGTCGCCCTCGCGCTGGATGACGACACTGTCCGCGGATCCTGTGCCGCCCTGCGAGCCGCCGCCGGCGAGCGCGTTCACGACGTCGTCGGTGTGGCGCAGCTGGATGAGCAGCTGGTCGTCCCGCAGCGTCGGCTGCACCGGGCTGCCGGCCGTCACCACCATCTGCACGTCGAACTCATCACCCGTCGCGAGGTAGGACGCCACCATGGCCCCCTGCGAGTGCGCGAACACGTCGACGACGTCGCCCTGCTGGGCGCCCGCCTGATGAAGCGCGTCGATCGTCGCCTGGTACGAGGCTGAGACCTGGCCGGTGTACAGCTCGGCGTTCGACTTCGTGTCCCAAGGCTCCCCCGCACCGTAGAGTCCGGATTGCGTGCCCTTGATGTATGCGACGTAGCGCGAGCCGCCGTCTTCGAAGGTGTACTTCTCGACCTTCACCTGGGCATCCTCCGCGGTGGGGAACCGCCGCATCCCGTCCGCGATCGACGCCGGGGCCGCGGCCGGGAGCGTCGTGAACACGGGGGCGACCTTCACCGGGTCCGGCCGACCGTCCAGCTTCGCCTTCGCAGAGAGGGTGCCGAACACGGTCGAGCTCCCGAGCATCGCGGCGATCGATGTGATCGCCCCGAAGTTCATGCCCGTCACCGTCGTCGCGATGTCGAACTGGCTGTCCAGGCCCTCGTACCGCCCGTCCTCCCACAGCTTCGCCAGGTTGTCCGCCATGGGTCCGAGGCGCTCGTCGGAGGCCTCGAGATCCATGATGTCCGGGAGGAGCGCCTCGGCGGCCGCCTCGTCCGTCAGCAGGAGAGCCTCGTACTCGGTGCGCAGCTCGACGAGTTCGTACGCGTCGGCCATGAGCAGCGTGCCGGTGACGACTTCGTCGATCCGGACGCGCATGGCCGCGAGGCGATCGCCGACGGCCCAGAGCTCGACGGAGTTCACCTCGTTCGTGAGGCCCGCGGTGCCGGTGATGTACCGATGGGCGGTGTGGACGGCATCCGCGGCCTCGCCGATGCGGACGCCGATCGGGCCGAGTCGGAACGCGACGTCGCGCAGCGTCTCGGTGTCGACGGCGATCGCGCCGCCGTAGGTGATCTGCAGGTCGTCGTCGTCGCTCACCTCGCCGCCTCCAGTTCCCACAGCCGCATGCGCAGCGACGATTCGCCCGCCGCACCCTCGACACTCATGCTCTCGATGGTCTCGTGCAGCTTGCGCACGCCCTTCGCCTGCCAGTCGGTGTCCGCGACGAGCGGAGCGAGCGCGACGCCGGCCTGCTCGAGGGCCTCGATGGCATCGTTGACGAAGCGGCGTGCGGCATACCAGCCCCAGATCTGGTCGGGGGCCCAGTCGCCTGCGATCTCGGTGGAGTACATGACGCCCAGATTGCCGCCGGTCGCCCCCGTCCCGTGGGACGGATTCGCGCCGTCCACGGCATACGGGGACAAATCGCCGAGAAATCCGATCTGTGCAGGAGCAGTCGCGCGGCGGCAGAATGGAATCCATGACCGACCCGGAACCATTCCGCGTCATCTTCGTGTGCACTGGCAACATCTGCCGCTCCCCGATGGCCGAAGTGGTGTTCCGCGACCTCGCCGATCGGCAGGGGCTCGGGTCTCGGATCCTGTCGACCAGCGCCGGAACCGGAGACTGGCACCTCGGCGAACGCGCCGACCACCGCACGCTCGCCGCCCTCGAGCGCCGCGGCTACGACGGTTCGCGGCACCGCGCGAAGCAGTTCACCGCGGCATCCTTCCGGGAGAACGACCTCGTCGTCGCCCTCGATCGCACGCACGAGCGCAACCTGCGCGAGTGGGCGCACGACGAGGACGAAGAGGGCAAGGTCACCTTGCTTCTCTCGTTCGATCCGGCAGCGGAGGTCACGGACGTCCCCGATCCCTACTATGCGGGCCCGGATATGTTCGATGCCGTGCTCGGTATGATTGAGACGTCGACCCGGGGCCTGTTCCGCCAGCTCGAGCCGGCCCTGCGCCAGCCCGCACGACGCCCCGCACTCGAGGGGCCCTGATCAGGAGGACTCCCCTGACTTCGCACGCCCCGCTCCCCGCCCAGCCGCTCAGCCCTCTCGACGGACGCTACGCCGCCGCCGTCGCCGGTCTCGGCGACTTCCTCTCCGAGGCGGGCCTGAACCGCGCCCGCGTCGAGGTCGAGGTCGAGTGGCTGATCGCCCTCACCGACCGCTCGCTGTTCGAGACCTCGCCGCTGTCGGATGCCGACAAGGAGCGCCTGCGCGCCCTGTACCGTGACTTCGGCCAGGCGGAGATCGACTGGCTGGCCGAGAAGGAAGCCGTCACCCAGCACGACGTCAAGGCGATCGAGTACCTGGTGCGCGACCGCCTGTCGACGCTCGGACTCGACGCCATCGCCGAGCTCACGCACTTCGCGTGCACGAGCGAGGACATCAACTCCGCCTCCTACGCGCTCACCGTCAAGCGCGCCGTGCTCGGCGTGTGGCTGCCGGCGCTGGACGGCGTGATCGCGAAGCTGCGCGAGCTCGCCGTCGAGCACGCGGACGCCCCGATGCTGTCCCGCACGCACGGTCAGCCGGCGACGCCGTCCACCATGGGCAAGGAGCTCGCGGTGTTCGCGTGGCGCCTGGAGCGGGTGCGCGGCCAGATCGCGGCATCCGAATTCCTGGCGAAGTTCTCCGGCGCGACCGGCACCTGGTCGGCGCACATCTCCGCCGAACCTGATGCGGACTGGCCCGAGATCTCGCGCGCGTTCATCGAGTCGCTCGGCATCGACTTCAACATCCTCACCACCCAGATCGAGTCGCACGACTGGCAGGTCGAGCTGTACGACCGCGTGCGTCACGCCGGTGGCATCCTGCACAACCTCGCCACCGACGTCTGGACCTACATCTCGCTGGGCTACTTCGCGCAGATCCCGGTCGCCGGAGCCACCGGCTCGTCGACGATGCCGCACAAGATCAACCCGATCCGGTTCGAGAACGCGGAGGCCAACCTCGAGATCTCCGGAGGGCTGCTGGCGACGCTCGGACAGACGCTGGTCACCTCGCGCCTGCAGCGCGACCTCACCGATTCGACGACGCAGCGCAACATCGGCGTCGCGTTCGGGCACTCGCTGCTCGCGCTGGACAACCTGCGCCGCGGCCTCAACGCCATCTCGCTGCGCCGCGACGTGCTGCTGCACGACCTCGACAGCAACTGGGAGGTGCTCGCGGAGGCGATCCAGACCGTCATCCGCGCCGAGGTCGTCGCCGGTCGTTCCACGATCAAGGATCCGTACGCGCTGCTCAAGGAGCTCACCCGCGGCAATCGCGTGGGGGCTGCGGACCTGGCGGCCTTCGTCGAGGGCCTGGAGATCGGGGATGCCGCGAAGCAGCGCCTGCTCGCATTGACGCCGGCGACGTACACGGGCATCGCGGAGCAGCTCGCGAAGTAGTCGTCCGGCACGGGATCCCGGCGGGCAGGTGACACGTGTGGTCGCGTCACGGCGGGCGACGCGACTATTCGCGCCACCTCCCGCGCGGTCAGCGCACTCCGCCCCTCGCGAGGGGTCGCAAATCGCCGCCTCAACGCCCGGGACGCGACTATTCGCGTCACCTCCCGGCGGTCAGATCCGCTGAGCATCCGGACGCGCACCCGAAACGCGGTGCGGTCACGTTTCGGGCGACCTCAGCATCCGTGAACCCGCCCAACGGACCGTCGGTCACGACTGCGGTCGTCAGCGCACGCGGCATCCCACACGAAGAGTGACCGAACTGAGCCGATCCGGGCTGTTCCGCGCTCAGGCCTTGTCGGGCGCTTCGTCCCCGGCATCCGGCTCGTCGTCGTACAGGACCGGCCGATCGACCTCTTCGTCCTTGTACTGGGCCGGGTCGACGGCGAGCATCAGCATTGCGATCCCGAGCAGCGTCACGATGAAGGCGCCGCCCCCGACGACGAGACCGAGCGCCACAGGGCTCAGCCCTTCGTAGGTGCCGTTCGCGATCGCGAGGTTGACGCGGGACGTGAAGGCGCCGGTCGAGACCAGGGTCACGGCCGCTGCGAAGATCCCGGCGGCCGCGGCGATGCCGAGCAGGTGCAGCGGGCGCAGCAGTTCGCGGCGGGTGGGCTTGTCGTCGGTCATGCCGCACCTCCGGAGAGCGGGGCCGCGTCAGCGGCGGGAGTCTGGGGATCGCGTGACGGGGTGAACCCGGCGATGCCGAGGAACACCGCGACCAGGGCGGCGTAGCCGCCCAGCATCCCGACGCCGAGGATGATGCCGGTCAGCTGGAAGGTACCAGCCTCGTCGACCGTGTAGTCGGACGAGAATCCGGCCGGGATGAGCAGCAGAGCGACGGCGAGCAGGATGCCGAGCCCGCCGATGAGCAGCTGGTCACGCGCCAGCGGGTCGGCTTCACGGCGCCCGCGAAGGCCGACGATGATCTCGACGACTCCGGACAGCAGCGCCCACGAGATCACGATGATGAAGAACATGTCCTCGGTGCGCAGCAGCGGAATGCCGGCGACCATGCCCGCCAGCCCGTCGATCACGGCGAGCAGGACGTACGGCCAGCGCTTCCCTGGTTCGGCGACCAGCCAGGCTCCGAGCACGAGGACGAATCCGGTCACGATCGCGAAGCCGCTGAACACGGCCAGGCCCACCGCGGCGGAGTGGTCGGAGGTGAACGTCACCATCAGTGCCGCGATCGCCGCGAACGCCGCGCGCAGCAGCTGGATGTGTCGCACCGTGAAGGTGCGGGCGGGGGCAGACATGACTGATCCTCGGTCCTGATGGTGGTCCGTCCCAGTCTACCGGCGCGGAGGCGGGCCGCTGGCGGGGCGGTCGCCGGGACGACGTCGGAGTCCGACGGCCGTCCCCAGGCGACCGTCGGACTCCACGCGTACGCAGTTCGGGGGCTTCTCTGCGCCGGCCTGCTCCATCTGCGATCGGGCTCCTGCTCGCAGACGGATCGACCCATCGACCTGGACTTTCGTCTAGAGCCCCTCGACGAAAGAACCTGGTCGTATGCTCGAATCTACGAGAACACCGTTCACATACCTGGGGGAGGTCTGTGATGGCAGAGGATGACCTGCATCGCACGGTTGAGAACGGCTTCGCCGAAGCGCTGCGCGATGCCGTCCTCGCGCGCGGCGTGACACTGGCCTGGCTCAACAAGCGACTGCGCGAGAACGGCAATGCGGTCTCGATGGCCACGCTCAGCTACTGGCGCTCCGGGGCCCGCCGCCCCGAAGGCGCGCAGTCGCTGGCCGCGATCACCGACATCGAAGAGCTGCTGCGACTCGACACTGGAGCCCTTTCGAGCCTGGTCGGCCCGTCGCAGCGCGTGGGCCCGGTCGGTCCGCCCGCCTTCCCTCTCCACGAGGGTGTGCTCGAGGATGCCGTCACCGAGGTCTTCCGGGCGCTCGGCGCCCCGCAGTTCGATCTGGCTCGCGATGTGAGCACGCACTCGGTCACCGATGTCGACGTGGACGGCAACGTCATCTCGCGCACGACGAGGACGCTGCTCCAGTCGATGTCCGGCCTGCTCACGCATGTGCCGTACGTCGACATCACCCCAGGCATCCGTACGCCGGCGCCGCTCTTCCGAGCCGTGGGCGGTGGGCGGATCACGGCCCGCCATTCGCACCCCTCCGGCGAGGTGCACGGCTTCTCGCTCGAACTGGACCAGCCGGTCGACAGCGCCCAGATGACGATGATCGAGTGGGCGCTCGACGTGCCGCCGGGGTATCCGCCCGTCCGGGAGACGGGGCACGGCGTCGCCCGCCAGGCCCGCGACGTCGTACTGTGGACCCGCTTCCACCCCGACGCGCTGCCGGACTGGATCGATGAGGTCGAGGAGACGCCTGACGGCATCACGACCACTCCCGTCACGATCGCCGGCGGCTCCAGCGTGCTGCAGGTGCGCCGCCGGTTCGGCCCAGGAATGCTGGTGCTGCGCTGGGGCTACGGCGAGCGGCCGTGACCCGTCGCGTGTAATCCGCATTATGCGGATGCCTTCGAGCACGCACGGCACGCAAATAATGCGCATTATCACCTTGACCGGCTCCCGTGGTCCGCCGCAGACTTCAACACGTCACCCGACACCCCGATCAAGGAGGATCGATGCCGCGCCACCGCTTCACGCAGGCCGACGTCGCCGCGATGGCAGGCGTGAGCCAGTCGACCGTGAGCTTCGTGCTCAACGGCAGCGCACCGGCCGGCGTCCGCATCTCGGAGGAGACCAGGGCGCGCGTCCTCGACGCGATCCGCATCACCGGCTACTCCGCGAATCCGGTTGCGCAGCGCCTGGCCGGCGGCCGCAATCAGATCCTCGGCGTGTTCACCTACGAGAAGACGTTTCCCCGGGGCGGACACGACTTCTACGGAGCGTTCCTCAACGGCATCGAGCACGCCGCCGAGAAGCTCGGCGTCGACATGCTGCTGTTCACCTCCGCCAGGGTCGTCGACGGTCAGCGCCGGCTCGCCCGCGACGGCTGGCAGCGCCTCGGCATCGCCGACGGCTGCCTGCTGCTGGGTCAGCAGGAGGACCGCGGCGAACTGCAGCACCTGCTCGACACCAACTACCCGTTCGTGTTCATCGGCAAGCGCGAGAGCGAGGGGCACACCCTGCCCTACATCGGCGCCGACTACATCACGGCCACCGCCCGCCAGGTCGAACGACTCGTCGAGGCCGGCCATCAGCGCATCGGCTACGCAGGTCCCCAGTCCACCGATCAGCCGACGCTCGACCGCGTCGAGGGCTACCGCAGGGCGATGCGGTCGAACGGACTCGCACTGCGCTTCGTCGACGTGCACGACATCGCCGAAGGTGCCACCGAGATCGTCGATCAGCGGCTCACCGCCATCCTCGTCGCACCCGAGAACGACCCCGAAGAGCTCGCCGATGAGCTCGAGGCGCGAGGACTCGCCGTGCCGCGCGACGTCTCGATGCTGGTTCTCGGCCAGCCCCACCACCCGCGCCATCGTGGCCGTCGCTGGTCCGGCTTCGCGGTTCCGCGCGAGGAGATGGGTGCCCGCGCCGTCGTCCTGCTGTCGCGGATCATCGACCAGGAGGCGCCGGGCACGCGTGCTCCCATCGGCCGGATGCCGAAGGCACCCGCCCTCGACGATGACGACTACCACCAGCTCCTGCACTGCCCCGACGTCGACGGCGACACGCTCGCCGCGGCATCCGGAACCACGAACGAAACCGAAGGATCCATCCGTGACCACGCGTGAATTCACCACCGACATCCTCATCGTCGGAGCCGGTCTCGGCGGCGTCGCCGCCGCGCTGGCCGCCGCCGACCGAGGAGCCCGCGTCATCCTCACCGAGGAGTATCCGTGGATCGGCGGCCAGCTGACGTCCCAGGCGGTGCCGCCCGACGAGCACGCCTGGGTCGAGGAGTTCGGCGTCACGGCCCGGTACCGCGCCCTGCGCGACGGCATCCGGGATGTCTACCGTCGGCGGTATCCGCTGGTGGATGCCGCGCGCGAGCGCCCTGCTCTCAACCCCGGCGCCGGGTGGGTGTCGAAGCTCTGCCACGAGCCGCGCATCGCGCTCGGCGTGCTGGAGGAGATGCTCGCCCCGCACCGGTCGACCGGACGCATCCGCCTGCTGGAGCGCACCCGGCCGATCGCGGCGACCGTCGACGGCGACCGCGTGACGAGCGTGACCCTGGAGTCGCTGACCGGCGGCGACGTCGTGACCGTGCGCGCCGACTACGTGCTCGACGCGACCGAGACCGGAGAACTGCTCCCCCTCACCGGGACCGAGTACGTGACGGGCTTCGAGTCGCGGGCCGAGACGGGCGAGCCCAGCGCTCCCGAGTCCACCCAGCCGGACAACATCCAGGCCATCAGCGTGTGCTTCGTCGTCGAGCACATCGACGGCGACCACACGATCGAACGCCCCGCCGACTACGACTTCTGGCGCGACTACACCCCGTCGGCCTGGCAGGGTGAGCGGATGCTGTCGTGGACGGCACCGAACCCGCGCACGCTCGAGCTGAGCACGCGCATCTTCGACCCGAACTCCGGTGACGACGTGCTGGCGGTGAACGCCGATCAGTCCCGGGCCGCGGGCGATCACGACCTGTGGAAGTTCCGCCGCATCGCCGCACGGAAGATGTTCGCCGACGGCTTCTACGAGAGCGACCTGTGCCTGGTGAACTGGCCGAGCATCGACTACTTCGAGCATCCGGTGCTCGACGTCCCGCGCGATGTCGAACTCGAGCGCTACCAGGCAGCGCGGCAGCTGAGCCTGTCGATGCTGTACTGGATGCAGACCGAAGCGCCGCGGCCCGACGGCGGCTTCGGGTTCCCCGGCCTGCGCCTCCGCCCGGACGTCATGGGCTCGGACGACGGCCTCGCCCAAGCGCCGTACCACCGGGAGTCGCGGCGCATCCGCGCCCTCACGACCGTCACCGAGCACGACGTCTCCTACGCCCTCCGCGGGGACGCTGGGGCCACCCGCTACGAGGAGTCGATCGGGGTCGGGATGTACCGGATCGACCTGCACCCGTCCACGGGTGGCGACACCTACATCGACGTGGCCTCGACGCCCTTCGAGATCCCGCTCGGAGCGCTGATCCCGCAGCGGATGACGAACCTGCTGGCCGCGAACAAGAACATCGGCACGACGCACATCACCAACGGCTGCTACCGGCTGCACCCGGTGGAGTGGAACATCGGGGAGGCCGCAGGCCATCTCGCCGCCTACTGCCTCGCCTCCGGGACGAGCCCGCACGAGGTCCACGCCGACGCCACGCACCTGGGCGCCTACCAGGCCGAGCTCGACGCCACCGGCGTCGAGAGGCACTGGCCCGAAGGACGCGTCCACGCGTATTGATCACCCACCGCACCACACACAGTTAGGAGCAAGCATGAGTGTCACCCCCACGCCGCGTCGTCGCGGCTTCCTGGCCACGGGCGCCGGCATCGCCGCCGTCGCTCTCACCCTCGCCGGCTGCAGCGGAACCCCCACTGCCGAACCCGAGACCCCGGATGAGCCGGTGTCGCTGCGCATGACCGTCTGGACAGCGGACGAGACGCAGCTGGCCCTGTTCCAGGAGATCGCCGACGCCTACGTCGAGGAGAACCCGGAGCTCGTCTCGGAGATCACGTTCGAGCCGATTCCGTTCGAGGACTACACGACGACCCTCACCACACAGCTCGCGGGCGGGAACGCCCCTGATCTCGCCTGGATCCTGGAGAGCTACGCTCCCGAATTCGTCGAAAGCGGCGCCCTCGTCGACATCGCGCCGACTCTCGAGGAGACCGAGGGGTACGAGTACGACGACCTGCTCGAGTCGTCGCTGGCGCTGTGGCAGAAGGACGACGGCCTGTTCGCGTACCCATTCTCCAACAGCCCGTTCGCGATCTTCGTCAACACGGACCAGATCGCCGCCGCAGGACAGCCGAATCCGGCCGATCTCGTGGCATCGGACGAGTGGACGTTCGACAAGGCCCGTGAGATCTCGGCGGCGGCAGCCACGGCATCCGGCAAGGAGGGCCTCGTCGTCCGCGACTTCGACTACAAGGCCTGGGAGAACCTGGCCACGATCTGGAACGGCTGGGATGCCGCGCCGTGGAGCGAGGACGGCGCGCAGTGCACGTTCGCCGACCCGGCGATGGTGGATGCGATGACCTGGATCCACGACGCGGTCTTCACCGACGCCGCGATGCCCGAGCCGGGCGTCACCGCCGACTTCTTCGCCGGGGATGCCGCGATGACCATCACGCAGATCAGCCGCGCCTCGGCGATCGACGACTCGTTCGCCTGGGACATCCTGCCGCTGCCGGCCGGCCCAGAAGGCAAGCAGAACGTGATCGGACAGGCCGGGATCGGGGTCTTCGCCAATGCGGAGAATCCGACGGTCGCCGCCGACTTCCTGGCGTACTTCACGAACCCGGAGAACGCCGAGAAGCTCGCGGCGTACTTCCCGCCGCCGCGCGAATCGCTGTTGAACGCCGAGACGATGGGTGCCGCCAACCCGAAGCTCAGCGAGGAGCAGCTGCAGGCGGTCGTGATCGAGGGAATCCAGGATGCCGTGACCAAGCCGACGCACGTCAACTTCGCGAAGCTGCAGGACACCGTCCGCGCCGAGCTCGACGCGCTGTGGACGGCCGACGCCGATGTCGAATCGGTGCTGACGGCGACCTGCGACGCGATCACACCGCTGCTGGAGGGCTGAGACCGCATGGCTTCCACCGCCGCCGTCGTGGCGGCCGAGACCGCGGAGCGGAGGGGACCCGGTCCCCGCCGTTCCGCGGCCACGCGCGGAGACTGGATCGTCGGGTACACGATGGTCGCTCCCGTCGTCCTCGGCGCCCTCGCCTTCGTGATCGCCCCGCTCGTCGCCGTCGTCTGGTTCTCGCTGCACGACTGGAACGTGCTGGCCAACACGTTCGTGTTCGCCGGTGCCGACAACTACGAGCGGATGCTGGCCGACGAGGGCCTGCACGATTCGCTGCTGGCGAGCCTGTGGTTCTCGATCGGCCTCGTCGTCGTCAACATCACGCTCGCCCTGTTCCTGGCCGTGCTGCTGAACCAGAAGCTGCCGGGGACGACGACCTTCCGCACGTTCTTCTTCTCCCCCGTCGTCGTCTCGCTGGTCGCGTGGACGATCGTGTGGAGCTTCCTCCTGCAGGCGGACGGCGGCATCAACGGGTTCCTGTCTCTCATCGGCATCCAGGGCCCGAACTGGCTGCGCGGCGACGTGACGGCCATGATCTCGGTGATCATCGTGCAGGTCTTCAAGAACGTCGGGCTCAACATGATCCTGTTCCTCGCCGCTCTCCAGGGAGTGCCGGAGGACATCAACGAAGCCGCGCGCATCGACGGCGCAGGCGCGTGGCGCCGGTTCCGGTCGATCACACTGCCGATGATCAGCCCGACACTGCTGCTCGTGTCGATCCTGACGATCGTCGGCTCCCTCGAGGTGTTCGCGCAGATCGACGTGCTCACCGGCGGCGGCCCGGGCAACTCGACGACCGTGCTCGTGTACTACCTGTACCAGCAGGCGTTCCGCTTCAACGACTTCGGCTACGCCAGCGCCATCGCGGTGCTGCTGTTCGCGATCGTCCTCATCCTGACGCTGATCCAGTGGCAGACCCGAAAGAGGTGGGTGTTCCATGAGAACTGATGTGCTTCCCGCACCGGACGCGGTGGACACGCACGCGGTCGTGACCGGCGGCCGCTCGGGCGGGCGTCCCCGACCCAGCGCCGCGAAGACGAAGCGGCGCTGGGCCTCGGTCGGGCTCGTGACCCTCATGGCCGTGCTCAGCATCCCGTTCGTCTTCCCGACGTGGTGGATGGCGACGTCCAGCCTCAAGCCGATCAGCGAGATCCTGTCGAAGGTGCCGACGCTGTGGCCGCAGAATCCGACGTTCGAGGCGTACGGCGAGGTGTTCCGGCTGCAGCCGTTCGCGCAGCAGTACTGGAACAGTCTCTACATCGCGGCCCTCGTCACGATCGGCACCATGCTCGTCGCGGCGATGGCGGGGTACGCGTTCGCCCGCATCCGCTTCCCCGGCGCGAACGCGCTTTTCCTCGTGGTGCTGGTCGGTCTGCTCGTCCCGAGCGAGGTGACGATCGTGCCCCTGTTCCGCTTCGTGAACGCCCTCGGCCTGATGAACACGCACTGGCCGCTCATCGTGATCCCCATCTTCGGGGCGCCGGCCGTGCTGGCGGTGTTCATCATGCGCCAGTTCTTCCTCGGGCTGCCCGGAGAGCTCGAGGAGGCGGGGCGCATGGACGGCCTCGGGCGCTGGGGAATCTTCTGGCGGATCGCGTTCCCGCTGTCGCGGTCGGCGCTCGCGGCCGTGGCGATCTTCACGTTCCTGAAGTCGTGGAACCTCTACCTCGAGCCGATCGTGTACCTCTCCAGCAAGGACAACTTCACGCTGCCGCAGGCGCTGACGCAGTACGTGGACGCCTACGGCGGGCCGATGTGGAACGTGCAGCTCGCCGCGACGACGCTCACCGTGGTGCCGGTGCTGCTGGTGTTCCTGATCGCGCAGAAACAGTTCGTGCAGGGCCTGGCGAACACCGGGCTGAAGGGCTGAGGGAGTCAGGTCAACCGGGCTGCGGGCCCGTGGCGACGGGGCGGCCGGGGGTGTTCGACCACTGGCTCCAGGATCCGTGGAAGATCTTCGCGTCGATGCCGGCCTCGGCGAGCATCAGCGCGGTGTGCGCGGCGGTGATGCCGGAACCGCAGTAGGCGGCAACAGGCGTCTCGGCAGTCACGCCGATGGCGGCGAGGTTCGCGCGGATCTCGTCGGCGCTGCGCACCGTGCCGTCCTCGGTCAGATGCGCCTTGGTCGGCAGGTTGATCGCGCCGGGGACGTGCCCGGCGATCGGGTCGTACGGCTCGGTCTCGCCGCGGTAGCGCTCGGGAGCGCGGACATCGAGTAGGACTCCGGATGCCGGGAACACCGCGACTTCGTCGATCGTGAGACTCCCGCCGCCGATGTCGGTCAGCGTCACCGTGCCGGGCTCGGGCGTGACCGCGCCGGACTCGACCGGAAGGCCGGTCGCGCGCCAGGCCGGCCATCCGCCGTCCAGGACGCGCACGTCGACACCACCCTGTCGGAGGAGCCACCACGCGCGGGCGGCGGCAAGACCGCCGTGATCGTCGTACACGATCACCGCGTCGCCGTCGTCGAGGCCCCATCGGCGCGCGGCATCCTGGACCGTCGCGGTATCGGGGAGCGGATGGCGTCCCTCATCGGGGCGGCCGTGGCGCGACAGCTCGGTCTCGAGGTCGGCGTACACGGCACCGGGGACGTGGGCCTCGAGGTAGTCCGGGTAGCCGTCCGGTCCGCCGAGGCGCCACCGCACGTCGAGGATCCGCAGGCGCGGTTCTCGATCGATCAGGTCGGACAGCTCGGCGACGCTCACGAGGTGGGACATGGTCCCAGCGTATGACGGCGACGCGCCCCGTTCGCTCCCCCGCTCCCCTCGCTCGTTGAACGAGAAGGGGGCTCAATGATCGGCAGAAGGCGGGGTCGCCCTCCCCAGCGACAGCATCAGACGATTCGCCCAGTTGAAGAACGCCGCCCCGTGGATGACGTCCGAGATCTCGGCATCCGACAGCCCCGCCGCGCGCAGCCGGGCAACGTGCGCGGCGGTGAAGGCGAACGGCGTGGCCGTGATAGCCGCCGCGGCCTCGACGATCGCGTTCCACCGCTCACCCAGGTCAGCGCCGACGCCCTCATCGAGCAGCCGCTGCACATCGGCCTCGCGTTTGCTGTAGTGCGACGCGAACCGGGAATGCACGGACGCGCAGAACACGCAGCCGTTCACGCGCGACGCGGCGGCCGCCGCGAGCTCGCGCTCGGCGCGCGGCAATCCGTCAGCGACGTTGTAGAAGATGTCCTTGTCGGTGCGGGTCCGCGCCGCCAGGATCTCGGGGTCGCGCACGAGCAGGCGGAAGTATTCGCTGTCGGCTCGCGACCGGTCGACGAGGCCGGAGAAGTGCCGCTCGGTCAGTTCGTCGATCGGGAACGGTGCGAGATGCGGCACCCACCCGAGGTGCTCCTGCGTGAACCCCTCCGGGTGCGGCAGGTCGTGCGCGAGAGTCGTCGTGGTCGTGTCGGTCATGCCTGCGCCTCCTCGGCGAGAACGCGGAGGCCGGCGACCACCCGCTGCTGGAAAGCGAGATACGAGACCAACTGCGACAGCGTCACGATGCCGTCGATGCTCCACCCCGCCTCGATGAGGGCATCCAGATCGGATGCCGCTGATTCACGCGGACGGAACACGAGCAGGTGCGCGTGCTCCAGCGCCGCGGCGAGGCGGTCGCCGAGGGATGCACGCGCGGCATCCGCTCGGTAGACGGGACCCGCAGTGTTCTCGGCCTGCAGCCCTGCCTCGGTGTACGCACCGTACGGACCGGATGTCGCCGCGGCCACCGCTTCGACGAGAACGACCTCGGCCCGGCCGGCATCCGCCAGCAGCGCCCGGTCGGCGAAGTGGCCGGCGAGCAGATCATCTCCCGCCAGCCGCGCGGCGAACGCGGCGACGAGCAGCCGCTCGGTGATCGCGAACGCGCTGTCGTCGACGGGCGAGAACAGCGCGTCGTAGCTGGCCTGGATCTGATCCTTGGTCTCCGGGCGGCGGTCCCGCAGAACCGCGAGCGCGGATCCGGGTTGCACCCCCAGAAGCTCGTCGACGATGTCGGTCATGATGTCCTTTCGATGGCGGGGGCGGTCGCATCCCAGCCCAGTGCGGGAGCGACCTCGGTGGCGAACAGTTCGATGGAGCGCAGGATGAGCGCATGCGGCGTGTGCACATCCGGCACCTGGAACGCGATCTCGTCGGCGTGCCGCAGCGTCGCGTCGGCGGAGAGCGACGCGATCACCTGCTCCGGCGTGCCGACGTGCGCATCCGCCTGCTCCGGGTGAGCGGATGCCGCGGCATCCACCGGGGTCTCCGAGACGAACACGTTGCGGGACGCCGTGATGCGCGGTGCCGCCCCGGCGGGGAGAGCAGCCAGATACGCGTCGACGATGGGCTTCTGGATCTCGGCGAGCGATGCCTCCGGCCGGTCGGCCGGCCGTGGCTGCGTGCGCGACAGCAGCAGACCGTGTCCGTGCACGCCCGCCCTGACTCCGCCGGCCGCCGAGAACGTCGCCTGCCACACCCGATCGGCGAGTGATCCGGCCGGCGGATGCAGGCGGTTGCCCGCGGGCAGCTCTTCTCCGGCGAGCGCGGCGACGAGCGCGGCGAGCTTGCGCTCGTAGTCGGCCGTCTTGTTCTCCAGCGCGAGCCCGAACGGTGCGAACGACGTGGGCGTCCCTCCGCTGCCGAGCCCGAGGTCCACACGTCCTCCCGCGAGCAGATCCGCGACAACGGCATCCTCGGCGACCCGCACCGGGTCCTCGAGCGTGAGCGTCACCACCCCGGTTCCCAGGCGGATCTCACTCGTGTGCGCCGCGGCGTGCGCGATGAAGACGAACGGCGACGGCAGCCCGCCCTCGGCCGCACGGAAGTGGTGCTGCGCGATCCACGCCCGCCCGACCCCGAAGCGCTCGGAATGCTGGATCTGCTCCAGCGCGAGCCGGAACCTCTCGGTCGGGGAGGCGTCGTCCAGGAGCCGGGTGAAGAAGGCCGTCCGAAGGGTCATGCGTGCGCTCCTGTCCATGCGGCGCCGGGGATCGCTTCGATCAGGCGCGCGGTGTACTCGTCCTGCGGGGCGTCGAAGACGGATGCCGTGGCACCGGCCTCCGCGACGCGACCACGATGCATCACCGACACGGTGTCGGAGATGTGGCGCACGACCGCGAGGTCGTGCGAGATGAAGAGGTACGTGACGCCGAGCTCGGCCTGCAGCTGCTGCAGCAGGCCGAGGATCTGGGCCTGCACCGTGACGTCCAGGGCGGAGACGGCTTCGTCGAGCACCACCACCCGCGGATTCGCGATCAGCGCCCTGGCGATCGCGACGCGCTGGCGCTGCCCGCCCGACAGTTCGCCGGGCTTGCGCCCGAGGACCGTGCGGGCGAGCGCGACCCGGTCGAGGATCTCCTCGACGCGCGAACGCGAGGCGGCCGCGGACGCGGCCTCGAAGTTCCGCAGCGGCTCGGCGATGATCGCGCCGATGGACTGCTGGGGATCGAGTGAGCTGAACGGGTTCTGGTAGACCAGCTGGACGTCACGGCGGAAAGCGTGGCGCTCGGGCCGGGCGAGCGCGGTCGCCTCGCGGCCGGCCACGATCGCCGATCCGCTCGTCGCCGGGACGAACCCCATCACGATGCGCGCCACGGTCGTCTTGCCCGATCCCGATTCGCCGACGATCGCATGCGTCGTGCCCGCCGGCACATCGAACGAGACGCCGTCGGCCGCGCGGAGCGGGTCGAGGCGTCTCCCGCGCGAGTACTCCTTGACGAGATCGGTCACGCAGATCTCGGGCGCGGGACGCTCGCCCGCAGCATCCGGGATCTCCAGGCGTTCGCGGACGACGGGCAGCTCGCCGAGCGTCAGCGACGGGGCGTCCCGCAGCAGCTGCCGGGTGTATGCGTGTGTCGGATTGCCCAGGACCTCGGCGATCGGCCCCGCCTCGCGCACGCGGCCGTTCTTGAGCACCGCGACCGCGTCAGATCGGTCGACGGCGACGGCCAGGTCGTGCGTGACCATGAGCACCGCGGTCCCCCGCTCGCGGCGGAGATCGTCGATGAGGTCGAGGATCGTCTTCTGCACCGTGACATCGAGGGCGCTGGTCGCCTCGTCGGCGATGAGGAGCTCGGGTTCGAGTGCGATCGCGCTGGCGATGAGCACGCGCTGCTTCATACCGCCGGACAGCTGATGGGGATACTGCCTGGCCCGGATGTCCGGTTCGGGGATGCCGACGCGGTCGAGCAGGTCCAGAACCAGCTCGCGCCTGGCCGTCTTGTCCTTCCAGCGGTGCACCCGCAGCACTTCCGCCACGCTGTCGCCGATCCGCTTCACCGGGTTGAGCGAGTTGTTCGGATCCTGCGGGATCCATCCGATCCGCGTACCCCGGACTGCGGCGAACCGCTTGTCGGTCCAGCCGGTGACGTCGAGATCGCCGAGCAGCACCCGCCCTCCCGTGATGCGCCCGTTGCCGGCGAGCAGTCCGGTGGCGGCCTGGGCCGTGGTGGTCTTGCCCGATCCGGACTCCCCGACGACGGCCAGCACCCGCCCCGGCTGCAGCGTCAGGTCGACACCTCGGACGGCCGGATACGCGACACCGCCCACCTCGTACGAGACCTCGAGGTCGTGAACGGTCAGGATGGCGTCGCTCATGCGCGGCGTCCTCTCTCTGCGGCGACCGCGCTCAGGCGGTTGGCGGCGAGGACCACGACGACCACGACGAGGCCGGGGAGGCTCGTCAGCCACCACGCGGTCGCGATGTAATTTCGCCCCTCGGCGATCATGAGTCCCCATTCCGGAGTGGGCGGCGGGGCGCCGTACCCGAGGAAGCCGAGCGCGGAGATCGCCAGGATCGCGCCACCGAAGTTCAGCGCAGCGAGCGCCAGCACCGGGGTGAGGGAGTTCGGCAGCACATGCCGGAACAGCACGGGCCAGAATCGTCCGCCGCTGCCGTAGGCGGCCTCGACATAGTCGCTCCCGCGCACCCGGAGGACCTCCGACCGCGCCAGCCGGGCGAAGCTCGCGATGCTGCCGACGCCGACGGCGATCGAGATCTGCGCCGTGCCGAAGCCGAGGATGATGATGATGCTCAGCGACAGGAGCAGGCCGGGGATCGAGAGCAGCACGTCGACCACGCGCATGATGATGTCGTCGACGACACCGCCGACGGTTCCGGCGACCACGCCGAGCAGCGTGCCGAGGGCGAGCCCGACCGTGACCGCGATGAGCGCACCGGACAACGAGTTCACGGCTCCGTACACGACGCGGGCGTGCATGTCCCGCCCCGTGGCGTCGGTGCCGAACAGATGCTCGAGGCTCGGTGCCCGGAGTGCGGCCGCCGCGTCGCCCGCGATCGGATCGTAGGCCGTGAACCAGCTCGGGACGAGCGCCCACAGCACGGCGATCGCGACGACGAGCCAGCTCAGCACGACAGTCGGCCGGACCCTGCGCAGCCGCACCGCCCAGGAGACGCGGGCTGGCTGCTGCGGGTCGCCCGGGTCCAGCAGTGCGTCGTCGAGCTCGAGTCCGTCGAGCAGCTCCTCCGCCTGCTCCCGCTGCTCGTCGATCGAAACGCGGCTCATGCGGATGCTCCTGCCTTGAGGCGGCTCGCGAGCCGCGGATCGAACACGGGGTAGAGCAGGTCGACGATGAGGTTCACCAGGACGAACGAGCACGTCGCCAGCACCACGATCGCCAGCAGCACGGGGGTGTCCTGACCTGCGACGGACTGCTCGGTGAGCCGGCCGATGCCCGGACGGGCGAACACCGTCTCGGTCAGGACGGCGCCGCCGATGAGGTCGCCGAGGATGAGTCCGGCGATCGTCAGCGACGGCAGCAGCGCGTTCTTGGCGACGTTGCGCCCGAGAATCCACGTCGGCGATGCCCCTTTGGCGCGCACGACGGCGACGAACGGCTGCGCCGACACCTCGTCGATGCTGCGGATGAGCATCTGCGCGAGCGGTGCCGAGAGCGGCACCGCCAGGGTGATGATCGGGAGGATCAGGCCCTCGACCGGTCCGGGGTTGATCACGGACACCCAGCCGAGCTGGAAGCTCACGATCTGCACGAGCATGATGCCGAACCAGAACGTCGGCACCGCGACGATCAGCGCAGGCACGGACCGGACGAACTCGCGCAGCCACGCGAGCCGCGGGATGCTGGCGAGGAACGCGATCGCGATGGCCAGCAGGACGGCGAGTACCAGGGCGATGAGCCCCAGCACCAGCGTGTACGGCAGTGCTTCGACGAGAAGCTGCTTGACCGGTGTCCCGGTCTGCAGCGAGTAGCCGAAGTCGCCACCCAGGAATCCGAGGAGCGTGTGGATGTACTGCAGCCAGAGCGGGCTGTCGATGCCGAAGCGCTCCCGCACCTCGGCGATCTGCTCCGGCGAGAGGCCGAGCTCGGGGTTCTCGTACTTGATCATGATCGCGTCGCCCGGCAGCGCCTGCAGGAGCAGGAACGCCGCGGTGAACGCGACGAGCAGCACGACGAGCGCCTGCGAGATGCGCTGCAGGATGTATCGCATGATGGCCTTTCGTCCGGAGCGGGTGTCCGGCGTCGGGCGCTCTCGTGAGAGCGCCCGACGCCGGCGGGATCACTTGTCCAGCCACACCTCGTAGAAGCTGGGGCGGGCCACCGATTCGAAGCTCACGTCGCGGACGTGGTCGGCGGCGCCGTACACCTGCGGCTCCTCGAACAGCGGGATGACGTAGGCCTGCTCGGCGACGTAGACCTGGACGGCCGCGCTGTTCTCCAGGCGCTTCGCCGGGTCAGGCTCCGAGGCGACGGCGCGCAGCAGCTCTTCGAGCTTGTCGTCGCCGATCGTGGAGTCCTCGTAGTTCAGGTTCAGCAGGGAGTTGCGGTTGGCCGAGTAGAACTGGCTCTTGATCACGTCGAGGTCGGCACGCGCGACCATCGAGTTGCTCACAGGCACCTGCTCGGCATCCCTGATCGCCTCGGCGAAGGTTCCGGCATCCGCTCGCAGGATCTGGAAGTCGACACCGATCTTCTTCAGCTGCTGGCTGATCTGGGTGAGGGCCTCGAACGACCGCGGCTGCGCGGCCGCCTCGCTCACGACGATGGCGAGCGGCTCGCCGTCCTTCTCGCGGATGCCGTCGGCACCGAGTGTCCAGCCGGCCTCGTCGAGCAGCGACTCGGCGCGGTCGGGATCGAACGCGTAGTACTCGTCGGTGTTCACGTAGCCGAGCGCGCCCTGGCTGAGGATCGACGTCGCCACCGGGTAGTTGTCGGTGTAGATGACCTCGTTCAGCTCCTCGCGGTCGATGCCCGCGATGAGCGCCTGGCGCACCCGGATGTCGGAGAGGATCCCGCTGCGGAACCGCAGGCTCAGGTGGTTGTCGACGCCGTTGGTCTGCGGGGCGTAGATCGTGAACCCGGCCGATTCGACCTGTTCCTCGTCCTGCGCCTCGACGTATCGGATGTAGTCCGCCTGGCCGGAGGTGAGCGCTCCGACGCGGACGCTGTCCTCGGGGGTCACCGTGATCTGGATCTCGTCCAGGTAGGCGCGCCCCTGATGCGCGCGATCGGGAGCCGCCCAGTCGTAGTCCTCACGGGCCGTCAGCGTGAGGCTGGTGCCGATCGTCTCGTCCGTGATCGTGAACGGGCCGGAGCCGATGACGTTCGTCGAGTTGCCCGGCGCGAACTCCTCGAGGGTGAAGTCGAGGGTGTCGGCCGACACGAGCCCGGAGTTGTTCGTCGAGGTCGCCTGGAGGAACCCGGGGGCCGGAGCCGAGAAGTGGAACGTCACGGTGTCGTCGTCGACGACCTCGCTGCGGTCGTAGTTGTTGATCGCCTCCGAGACCGTGAGCCCGCGCTCGGGGTCGCCGAGACCGTAGAGGTCGAAGTTCTTCGCGACGACCTCGGCATCCAGCGGGGAGCCGTCCGAGAACGTCACGCCGTCGCGCAGGTTGAACGTGTACACGGTCGCGTCGGCGTTGACCTCCCAGTCCGTGGCGATCCACGGCTTGAGCTCCAGCGTCTCCGGGTCCTGCCACACGAGCCGGTCGAACACATTGTTCGCGAGCCCGCCGTTCGGGTAGAAGCCGGCGGACGGCGGGTAGAGCGTCGTGTGCGCCTGATGCTCGAGGTACACGAGCGTCCCGCCGGTGACCGGCTCGCCGGTCGAGGCGTCGGAGGAGGTCGGGTTGGTGCTGCCGGTGCACGCGGTGAGCGCGAGCAGCGCCGTCGCCGCGACGCTCGCGACGGCGATTCTGAGGATGCTGCGGGACATGGGTGCTCCTGGTTCTGGGAGGTGTGTGCGCTCACGCTATGAGCGGCTTCCCCGGTCGCGTCGGGCGCGGGGTCACACACCGACACCCCTCGAAACGGGGCGTAATGTCAGGCCGGCTGCGGCGTGCGCGCCGACACAGGATCGCCGAGTCCGAGGCGCTCGCGCAGCGTGGTCGCCTCGTCCGGCGCGTCCGCGAGGAGTCCTCGCCGGCGCAGTTCGGGGACGACGAGCTCGGCGAACGCGCGGAACTGCCCCGGCTGGTACGCGGACAGGATGTTGAAGCCGTCGACGGACTCGGAGTCGTACCACTGCGCCAGATGTTCGGCGACCTCGGCGCCCGTGCCGACGACAAAGGCCGCGGGGACGGCCCACAGCGCGAGCACGGGGCGCCAGGTCAGCGCGTGCGCGCCCCCGATCGTGCGCCCGGTGAGCCGCTGCACGCGCTGCACGTGCTGCACCGCAGCATCCGGCAGAGCGGCCGCCTGCTCCGGCGGGACGATGTCGTCGACGTGGGTGGTCGGGTCGAGATCCAGAGCGAACGCGGCGGCGAGCGAGGCGAGCGACCGGTTCTCCGGGAACGCGTCCGGCGCCTCCCCGCCGTCGTCGAGGGGCACGAGCGCGAGCAGGACGTCGACGATCGCCTGGGCCTGCTCGGTCGTCTCGGCGACCACGGGCAGGACGGGCGCGATGACGCGGATGTCGTCCGCGTCGCGCCCTGCGGCGACGGCTGCCGCGCGGAGTTCGACACGGGCGGCAGCCGCGAGCTCGGCCGTCGGCGCTCCGATGAGGGCGAGATCCGCGTGGCGGGCCGCCAGAGCGCGCGAGCGCTCCGAGGTCCCCGCGTGCACGATCGGCAGCCGTCCCTGCGGCGGGCGTGCGGTGTTGAGGGGTCCGGCGACGCGCACGTGCTCGCCGTCATGATCCGCGGCGCGGAGCCCGGCGGGGTCGATGAGACGCCCGCCGGTCTTGTCCGCGATCCAGGCGTCCGGGGCCCACGACTCCCACAGCCGTCGTACGGCGGTGACGAACTCCTCGGCGCGGTCGTACCGGGTGGCGTTGTCGGCGTGGAGATCGCGACCGTGGTTGCCCGCGGCGCGCGGCTCGGCGCCGGTGACGAGATTGACCCCGACGCGGCCGTGGCTCAGCACGTCGGCCGATGCGCTCGAGCGCGCGAAAGTGTAGGCGTCCGCATACGTGGTGTTGACGGTCGCGATCAGTCCGATCCGGGACGTGACGCCGGCGAGATAGGTCACCGCACTCACCGGGTCGATGCGCGCGAGCAGGTACGGGTTCGCGAACTCGAGGTCGGGGCCCGTGGCCAGCCAGTCTCCGAAGAAGAGGTAGTCGAGACCGGCATCCTCTCCGATGCGGGCGATCTCGCGCAGGATCTCGGCATCCCGGGTCGGATCGTCGTGCGCGTCCGGATGCCGCCACCCGGACGGATACGCACCGATCGTGCGGACCATGGCGCCGAGGATCAGCGGCCTGCGAGCGCTCACGCGTGCACCGCCTCGACGACGTCGCCGTGCGGGCGTGCTCCGGTCGCGATCGGCCGACCCGGCGTACGGGACCACTGGCTCCAGGAGCCGGGGAACACCGCGGCGTCGATGCCGATCTCACTGAGCACGAGCGCGACGTGGGTCGCCGCGATGCCGGATCCGCAGTATGCCGCGACAGGGACGCCCTCGGTCACGCCCGCGTCGGCGAAGAGACGGCGGAGCTCGCCGCGATCGCGCAGCGCTCCGTCCGCCGCGAAGAGTTCGCCGGTGGGCACGTTCACCGCACCCGGGATGTGGCCCGCGGCCGGGTCGAGCGGTTCGGCCTCGCCGCGGTAGCGTTCCGGCGCCCGGACGTCGATGAGGATTCCGGATGCCGGGAGCGCCGCCGCTTCGTCGATCGAGAGGGCGTCGGCACCGATCTCGGGGAGATCGATGCCACCGCGAGACGGCGTCACCGGGCCGGACTCGAGCACGTGCCCTGCCGCGGTCCAGGCGCGCAGCCCGCCGTCGAGGACGTGCACGTCGACGCCGGCCTGGCGCAGCAGCCACCAGGCCCGCGCCGCGGCGATGCCCCGCACGTCGACGTACGCGACGACGACGTCTCCGGCGCTCACGCCCCAGCGCCGGGCGGCGGCCTGCAGATCTGCCGTCGCGGGGAGAGGATGCCGTCCCCGCGACGGATCCCCTTGGGCGGCCAGTTCGCCGTCGAGGTCCACGTAGACCGCTCCGGGGATGTGCCCGGCGAGATGGTCGGCTCGGCCGTCGGGGCGGTCGAGACGCCAGCGTACGTCGAGCAGCCGCAGGCGCGGCTCGGTGGCGATCAGTTCGGACAGCTCGGCGACGCTCAGCACATGACTCATGCGGCGAGGCTAGCCAGCGCCTCCGCCCGGGTCGGGTCTGTTACCCCGCGTTGCCTTCGGATACGAACGGAGACGGCCGGCGTTGCCGCTCGACCCGATCGACCCGATCGACTCTCGCTCAGCGGGCGTCGGAGTCCTCGGCCGGCTCGAGTTCCTCGGCGACGTCGACCGCCTCGACGATCTCGTCCTCGTCCGGCTCGTCCGCCACGGCATCCGCATCCGTCGGTTCCGCGGTCAGCACGCCATCAGGGCGGATGAGCTCGCGCACCTCGGCCATGAAGCTGTTCAACTGCTGCTGCTGCCAGCGCAGCTGACGCGTGCGGTCCTCGGCATCGCGCAGCACCTCGGTGGTGTGCCCGATCACGGTCTCCACGATCTTCTGCGCCTTGACCCGTGCACGGTCGAGCGTCTCGCGTGCTCGCACCTGAGCATCCGATTCGATCGTCTGCGCCTGCGAACGCATCAGGCGCTCGTAGTCGTCGGCCTTCGCGGAGATGCGCTGCGCGTGCTCGAGCGACGACTGGACCTGCTCGTTGGCGTCGCTCGTGATGCGCTCGGCGTGCGCCACGGCCTGGTTGTGCAGCGTCAGGAACTCCTGCTGCGCGTCATTCTGGCGACGCGTCAGGCTCTCTTCGAACTCGAGAACGCGGGTGTTCATCTCGCGGACCTCGCGCTCGGCATCCGCGCGCTGCTGCTGCGTCTCGCGCGTGACCATCGACCGCAGCGCGGCCGACCCCTTCTCGGCCTCGGCGCGAACAGCCGCCGCCTCCTGCTCGGCCTGCGTCACCTTCTCGGACGCGTGTGCGCCCTCGCGGGCGATGCGCGCCTCGTGCGCGGTGTACTCGGTGTCGATGCGCAAGCGCACCTGGTCGGCCTCGGACTGCGCCTCGGCGGTGATGCGGGCGACATCCGCCGCGAGCTCGGCGCGCTTGGATTCGGCCTCCTCACGCGCGGCCTCGAGCAGGCGCTCGGCCTGCGTGGCGGCGTTCTGGATGAGGACGGTCGCCTGCTCCTCCGCGACACGCAGCACGGCCTCGAACTGAAGGCGCGAGCCCTCGTCGTCGCCATCCTTCTTGGGCGCGTCCACGAGCTCGCTGGTCAACGTGGCGACCTGCTGCTCGAGCTCGGCGGCCTGCGCCTGCGCTGCGGCAGCGGCGGCCTCCAGTTCGGCGATGCGCTCCTCGTGCTGGGCCCGCGCGGCCTCGGCCTCGGCCCGTACGGCGTCGGCCTCTCCGCTGGCGCCGTTGCGGACGAGCGCGACGTCGGTCTCGGCACGCTGCAGCTGTGCGCGCAGCGCGGCGAACGCGGCATCCACCTCACCCTTGTCGTACCCGCGGAAGGCCTGCGTGAAGGAGGCCTGCTCCCGTGGAGCGCTGCCGCCGCCCTGCACCAGCTGGTCGAAGAAGTCGGGCTCTCGTTCGTCGCGGTTGTCGGCGTTTTCGCTCATGAGGAGCCTTTCTGACGGTCCCGCCCGGACAGCATCGACGAATGACGCAGAAGGCGAAGAGAGGAGGAGGATGGCGCGAAGCTCGCGCAACATCCTAATCCGTCCCGATGTATCGGTGGGGAGGGAGAATTCGGGCGACGTAGACTCGATGCGGCACAGCGAGAAAGGCCTGCGATGCCCTCTCGTCTGCGCTGGATGGGCCTTCGCCCCCAGGAACTCGCCCTCATCGCGATCACCGCCGTCTGGGGCTGCACTTTCCTCGTCGTGCACTGGGCGATGGAGCACTCGGGCCCGTGGTTCTTCGTCGGGATCCGCTTCCTCGTCGCCGGTCTCATCAGCACGGTGATCTTCCGGCGCGTGCTGCGCGGCATCCGCTGGCCGGACATCGCGGCCGGTGCCGCCATCGGACTGATGATCCACCTCGGCTACGGTCTGCAGACCTTCGGGCTGCAGACGATCGACTCCTCGACGTCGGCGTTCATCACCGCGATGTACGTCCCGCTGGTGCCGCTGCTGCAGTGGGCGGTGTTCCGCAAACGCCCGCACACCATGGCGTTCGTCGGAGCGGGGCTCGCGTTCGTCGGGCTCCTGCTGATCGCCGGACCGGATGCTCTCACCCTCACGCTCGGCCAGGGGGAAGTGGCGACCCTGCTCAGCACACTGCCCATCGCCGGCGAGATCATCCTCATCAGCGTCTTCGCCGGGAAGTTCGACCTGGGTCGCATCACGATCATCCAGCTGCTGGTCGCCGGTCTCCTGTCCCTGCTGACGATGCCCGTGGTCGGCGAGGGCGTTCCGGCGTTCTCCTGGGTGTGGGTCGTGGCCGCGATCGGGCTGGGAGCCGCCAGCTGCCTCATCCAGCTCACGATGAACTGGGCGCAGAAGTCGGTGTCGCCGACACGCGCCACCGTGATCTACGCGGGCGAGCCGGTGTGGGCGGCTGTCGTCGGACGCATCGCCGGCGAGCGCCTGCCCGCGACGGCGCTCATCGGCGGAGCGCTCGTGGTGCTCGGCATCCTCGCGAGCGAACTGCGGATCGTACGACGCCGCGACCGGGTCAGATCAGACCCTCCTCCTGAGCGCGGCTGACGGCCTTCGCCCTGCTCTCCACCTGCAGCTTGCCGAAGAGGTTGACCAGATGCGTCTTCACGGTGGCTTCCGTGACGAACAGTGCGCGTGCGATCTCGCGGTTCGAGGCTCCGGCACCGAGCAGACCGAGAACCTCGTGCTCGCGTTCGGTCAACCGCACCTGCGGCCTGCGCCTCCCCGCGGCGACACGCTCGGCGAGCTCAGGGGCGAGTACCAGCTGTCCGGCGGCGGCCTGCGCGAGCGCCCTCATGATCGTCTCCGGCGACACGTCCTTGAGCAGGTATCCGGCCGCACCGGCTTCGATCGCTCGGAGGATGTCGGCATCCCGGTCGTAGGTGGTGAGGATGATGACCGCCGGCGCCGGGTCGAGCGCGCGCAGCGCCGCGGTCGTCGCCACACCATCCATGCCCTCTCCCAGGCGCAGGTCGCAGAGCACCACGTCCGGACGCAGCATCCGCGCCGCGGCGACCGCCTGCTCCCCCGTGCCGGCCTCGCCGGCGATATCGACGTCGTCCTGGTGCGCGAACAGCGCGCGCAGTCCGGTGCGCACGATCGGATGATCGTCGACGAGCAGCACGGAGATCGTCACGCGAACCCTCCCGTCGGCGCATGAGCGGACAACGCGGCGCCCTCGCCCTGTGCGCTCTCCACGTCGAGTCCCCCACCGAGTTCACGCAGCCGCTCCCGCATGGCGTGGAGACCGTAACCGCTGCCGTCCGCACCGCGACGCGCCGTGTCCCAGAGTGCGGCGTCGAAGCCGCGGCCGTCGTCCACGATGTCCAGCCGAACGGTGTCGCCGGCCTGCGCGAGGCTCAGCGTCACGCGCCGCGCCCCCGAGTGCATCCGCACGTTGGCCAATGCCGATTGCGCCGTGCGCAGCAGAGCGACCTCGACCGGCATCGGCAGTTGCCCCAGGTCCGGATCGACGCGCAGTTCCGCGTCGATGCCGGTCTCGGCGGCGAGGTGGTCGACCATACGTCGCAGCGCACCGGCGAGCGCCGTCTCGTCCAGCTCGGCGGGCGCGAGCGCGTCGATGATCCGACGGACGTCCGTGAGCGAGTCGTGCGCGATCCGACCGATCTGCTGCAGGGCGCGATCGGCGGACGGATCGACCGTCTCATCGCACGCGGCGCGCGACAGCATCCCGATCGACGACAGCCCCTGCGCGACCGTGTCGTGGATGTCGCGTGACAGCCGCGTGCGCTCCGCGATCACGCCGGCCTCGCGCTGCGTGCGGGCGAGCTCCTCCTGCAACTCGGCCATCTCATCCTGCGCGCGCAGCAGCGAGTCGACGAGACGTTGCCGATCGCGCATGTCGGCGGCCAGCTCGACATAGCCGCGCGCGAGCCCGAAGGCGAACAGTCCACCGATGAGGGGCCCGATGACATTCGCGTAGGTCGTCGCGCCGTGGTGCATGAGGGGTGCGGCGATGGCGAGGATCAGCACGGTTGCGCCGAAGACCGCGGCCCAGGCCAGGGGCAGGAGATAGCCGGCCAGCAGCCAGAGCGGGAAGGCGACCCAGACGTACTCCGCCGAGACCATCAGCCCCACCGCCCACAGGATGCCGAGTCCGACGAGCCACAGCGCCCCCTGCCGCGCGTCGCGATACCGCGCGGCGGTCGCCAGGCCGATGGCGTACCAGCCGAGGAACAGCACCGATGCGGCCACCGCGGACGGCACCGGCGCCCCGTCAGCGACGGCCCTGATCGTCGCGATCACGACGAGCAGTCCGGTGAGGACGACCTGCCCCGCCCGCATCGACCGCAGCACGCCGGCGAGGGTGCGCAGGGACATGCCGGTGCGGTCGGTGTCGGTCGGGGCGGCCATGGACCGATTCTCCTCGGTCATGCGCAGATCCGCGCGGATCAGACGGGTGCAGGCGCGGAGACGGATGCCGCGGCATCCGTCCTGGAGACGAGCGCCTTGCGCAGGGCGAGGAAGAGCAGGATCATCCCGGCTGTCAGCAGCATGTGCCCGAGGCCCGCGATGCCGGCGATCATCTTCGACGACTCGGCGCCGAGGACGGTGAGCGCGCCGTGCACGACGAGCATCCCGCTGGTCACGATGACGCCCGCGTTGTAGATCCAGAAGAACCACGCGAACAGGCGGCTGCGCGACAGGGCGAACTGCTTCTCGAGGATGAGCACGATCAGCAGCACGATGAAGCCGAGCGTCAGCAGATGGGTGTGCGCGAGGCCGAGCTGGGTGAACTGCCCTTCGGGGAAGCCGTTGAGCTTGGTGAACTCGCGGTAGAACAGGCCGGAGGCGACGCCGGCGAGCATGTAGGCGAAGGCGGCGTAGAAGAGTCGGGTCATGTGTCCAGCCTCGCCGCGGGTGCCCGCCGGCGGTTCCATCGAAGGATGGAGATCCGGCCCTCAAGGACGCCCGGAGTAGTCCTCGTCGGTGACGTGCTCGAGCCAGGTCGTCGTCTCAGCGGGGTCGTCGGCCGACTCCAGCAGCGCGAGGTGCTCCATGAAGCAGTCCTCGGTGGCACCGTGCCAGTGCTCCTCCCCCGGCGGGGTGTAGATCGTCTGGCCCGGGTGCGCCTCGACCACGTTGCCGTCGCGGGTTCCGACGCGGGCGATTCCCTCGGTCACCCGCAGGTACTGTCCGCGGGCGTGCGAGTGCCAGGCGGTGCGTGCGCCGGGGGCGAAGCGCACGAGTCCGCCGGACATCCTCTGGTCGGCGTCGTGCGGGACGAAGATCGGGTCGAACCAGACATCGCCGGTGAACTGCTCCGGCGGGTTCTTGATCGTGGGCCGGGAATCTTCGATGTGCATCGATTGCTCCTTTCAGGCTGGGACTCAGACGGTCAGCAGCACCTTGGTGGCGCGACGCTCGTCCATGGCCTTGTAGCCCTCGGCGGCATCCTCCAGGGGCAGCGTCAGGTCGAACACGTCGCCCGGGGCGATCTTCCGGTCCCAGATGAGCTGGATCAGCTCGGGCAGGAAGCGACGCACGGGCGCCGGACCACCGTGCAGATGCACACCGGAGAAGAAGAGCTCCTCACCCGGTAGCGACACGTCGTGCGAGACGCCGACGTACCCGACGTGCCCGCCGGCGCGGGTCGAGCGAATCGCCTGCATCATCGACTCCTGCGTGCCGACCGCTTCGATGACCGAGTGCGCGCCGAGCCCGTTCGTGAGCTCCTTGATCCTCGCGACTCCGGCATCCCCTCGTTCCTCGACGATGTCCGTCGCACCGAACTCGCGCGCCAGCGCCTGCCGGTCGGCGTGCCGGCTCATCGCGATGATGCGCTCGGCTCCCAGCTGCTTCGCCGCCAGGACGCCCAGCAGGCCGACCGCTCCGTCGCCGACGACGGCGACGGTCTTTCCCGGGCCCGCTTCGGCCGCGACGGCGGCGAACCAGCCGGTGCCCAGGACATCGGATGCCGCGAGCAGCGCCGGGATCAGGTCCGCGTCCGGCTGGCCGGGCGTCGCGACCAGGGTGCCGTCGGCGTGGGGGACGAGCGCGTACTCGGCCTGCGTGCCGAACACGCCCATCGGCACGACGTGCACGCAGCGGGACTGGTAGCCGGCCTGGCAGATCTCGCACGTGTTGTCGGAGGCCATGAACGAGCCGACGACGAAGTCGCCGACCTTCAGGTTCTTCACGTCCGCGCCGATCTCTTCGACGACGCCGACGTATTCGTGCCCCATCGGTGTCGCGTCGACGCTGTCCGCGCCGCGGTACGGCCAGAGGTCCGAACCGCAGATGCAGGTCGCGGCGATCTTGATCACGGCGTCGGTGGGCCGGGTGATGGTCGGCTTCTCCCGCTCTTCGACCCGGACGTCGCCGGGTCCGTGCATGATGACTCCACGCATGTTCTTGCTCCATCTGTTGGGATGCGACCAGTCAATCGCTCCGTCCGCGCGCGTGGAAGGTTCTGTCAAGGGGTGTATCAACAGGGCGCCCCTCGGCGTTCGCGCTCGGCCTACGATCACTGCATGGACAATCGAGCCGAGGTCCGCGAATTCCTCACGTCGCGGCGCGCCAAAGTGACGCCCGACCAGGCGGGGATCCTCGGCGGCGCCAACCGCCGTGTGCCGGGGCTCCGCCGAACCGAGGTCGCGATGCTCGCCGGCGTCAGCGTCGAGTACTACGCCAAGCTCGAGCGCGGGACGATCGCCGGAGCATCCTCGTCGGTGCTCGACGCCCTCTCCCGCGCGCTGCTCCTGGACGACACCGAGCGTGCGCACCTGTTCGATCTGGCGCGCGCCGCCGACGGCATCCCGACCTCCGGCCGAGCACGCCGCCGTGCGGCATCCAGCGCTGCTCCGCGGATCAGCCTGCAATGGGCTCTGGACGCTCTGACCGGCGCCGTCGCGTTCGTCCGAGATCAGCATCAGGACCTCATCGCCACGAACACTCTGGGTCGGGCGTTCTTCTCGCCGCTGATCGGCGAGGGCGGGCGCACGCCGAACCTCGCGCGCTTCCAGTTCCTCGACCCGGCCTCGAAGGACTTCTACCCCGACTGGGACCTGTTCGCCGAGATGTGCGTCGCGATCATGCGGGCCGAGGCAGGGCGGGACCCGCACGACAAGCAGCTGCAGGATCTCGTCGGCGAGCTGTCGACGCAGAGCGACGTGTTCCGTCGGCTCTGGGCCGCCCATGACGTGCGCCAGCACGGGTCGGGCACCAAGCGCTACCGGCATCCGATCGTCGGTGACGTCACCCTCGCCTACGAGGAACTCGCGATCACCGCCGAGCCGGGGCAGGTACTGATGGTCTACACGGCCGAGCCTGGTTCGCCGTCGGCGGAGCGACTCGGGCTGCTCGCGAGCTGGGCGGCGGGGAATACGCGCTCGGGAGACGCGTTGCACACCGCATGACAGCATCCTCGACGGTTCTCGCCGCGGCATCCGAGCGCACGCACGTCCGCGTGCCGATGCGCTTCTCCGACGGGTACGCGACGACCGCGGACGTGTTCACCTTCGACGGCCTCGCCGACGGACGCGAGCATCTGCTGCTCGGCCTCGGCGACTGGCAGGGAGCGCTGGAGCGCGCGGCGTCCGGAGGGCCGGCTCCGCTCGTGCGTCCGCACAGCGAATGCCTGACCGGCGACGTCTTCGGATCCGAACGCTGCGACTGCGGTCCGCAGTTGCGCGAGGCCGTCGAGCGGATCGCCGATGAGGGCGGTTTCCTGCTCTACCTCCGGCAGGAGGGACGCGGCATCGGCCTCTACGCCAAGCTCGACGCGTACGCGCTGCAGGATGCCGGTCTCGACACGTACGAGGCGAACGTCGCTCTCGGTCACGGCGAGGACGAGCGGGACTACACCGTCGCGGCGCAGATGCTGACCGCCGTCGGGGGCAGTGCGATCCGGCTGCTGAGCAACAACCCGGACAAGGCTGTGCAGCTGGAGGCGCTCGGCATCGCGGTGGAGGAGCGCGTGCCCACCGCCGTGCACCTGTCGGCGGCGAACGCCGGGTATCTGCGCGCCAAGCGGGACCACACCGCGCACACGCTCGACCTCTCGGCCGCGTAGGTCGCCGCAGGCGGCACTCGATCCGGAGGAGAACGCACGATCCGGAGGAGCGGATGCCGCAAAAGCATCCTCCCGATCGTGCGAAGTCCTCCCGTTCACGCGTAGGCGGCGCGCCGCACAGCAATCGCGCGTTTCGTCTCGGATGGCAGCGACCCGTACCATCCGGTCGCCTCGTACGTGCCGTCGGCGTAGTCCGCAGCGGACGCCGTCGGAGCAGGGTCCGGGCTCACGAAGGTCTCCTCGGGCTCAGTGTCCTCCGCAGGCGTCGCGCCGGCGCATCCGACCAGCCCGGCGAGAGCGAGCGCAGCCGCCAACGGGCCGCCGAGCCGCTTCGCATCGCGCACATCGCTCGATCCGCGGTCGGGCGACGACGACGTGCGCGATTCGAAAGCGGTGGGCATGTCAGGCCTCGGGGATCTCGCGTCCGAACGTCTCGAGTGTGACGGCCTCGGGCTCGGGGCCCCGGCGTACCTCGGTGTCCAGCGCATCGATCGACGCCAGCTCGTCGGCGGAGAGCTCGAAATCGAAGACGTCGAAGTTCTCCTGGATGCGCGCGGGGCGCACCGACTTCGGCAGCGCTGACCGGCCCTGCTGCAGGTGCCAACGCAGCATCACCTGCGCCGGGGACTTGCCGTGCGCCGCGCCGATCGCCTTCAGCGTCTTGTCGTCGAACGCGGATGCGCCGTTCGGGCGATACGCCGTGATGCCGCCGATCGGCGACCAGGCCTGAGTCACGGTGCCGGCCGCGGCGTCCGCCTGCTGCACCGCACGCTGCTGGAAGTAGGGGTGCACCTCGATCTGGTTGACCGCCGGGACGATGCTCGTCTCCTCGGACAGGCGTGCGAGGTGGTCGAGCATGAAGTTGCTCACGCCGATGGCGCGGACACGACCGTCGGCTAGCAGGGCCTCCAGCGCCTTGTAGGCGCCGACAGTGAGGTCGAAGCCCGTGGGCAGCGCCTGGTGCAGGATCAGCAGGTCGATCCGGTCGACGCCGAGCTTTCCGGTGGACTTCTCGAACGCGTGCAGCGTCTCGTCGTAGCCGTAGTCGCTGATCCAGACCTTCGTCTCGATGAAGACGTCGTCGCGAGCGATGCCGACGCGGCGGATCGCTTCGCCGACCTCGCGCTCATTGCCGTACGCGGCGGCGGTGTCGATGAGTCGGTAACCGGTCTCGAGGGCCGCGCTGACCGCGTCGACCGTCTCCTCCGGAGCCGACTGGAAGACGCCGAAGCCAAGGGCGGGCATCTGGATGCCGTTGTTGAGGGTGATGTTCATGATCATGCCTCCAGCGTGGGTGTGGTTGCGAATTCGAGGGAGGGGCTGTCGGTACCTGTCACGCGCGCGGCAGGAGCTTCCGGGTCGTGGTCATGCGTCCGTTCCAGTCGCGTGCCCGGCGGGGCGGCAGTGACGGCTCTCCCCGGTACTGCTGGTACCTCCCTTCGCGCGACACCACGGCGTACCGTCGTTCTCATGGACACCCGAACCGAAGTGCGCGAGTTCCTCTCGACCCGGCGCGCTCGCCTCACCCCGAGCCAGGCCGGCCTGCCCGCGTTCGGGGGCAATCGCCGTGTTCCGGGGCTCCGCCGCGAAGAGGTCTCGCTGCTCGCCGGTGTCAGCGTCGATTACTACACGCGGCTCGAGCGCGGCGACCTGTCCGGCGTCTCCGACAGCGTGCTCGACTCACTCGCCCGCGCGCTGCAGTTGGATGAGGCCGAGACCGCGCATCTGTTCGATCTCGCCCGTACGGCGAACGCCTCACCGGTGGCGCGCAAGCCGCGCAAGAAGGCGGAGGGACTGCGCCCCAGCATCCTGCGCCTGTTGGACGCCATGACCGAAGCACCTGCGCTGGTGCGCAACAACTACTTCGACTACCTCGCGGGCAACGCACTCGGCAGGGCCCTGTACGCCCCATTGTTCGCCGAGCCCGCCCCCAACAGCGCCCGATTCGCGTTCCTGAACCCGGCCGCGCAGGACTTCTACCCGGAGTGGGAGCGCAACACGCAGGAGCTCGTCGCCGCGATGCGCGGCGAGGCCGGGCGCAACCCGTACGACAGGAAGCTCACGGATCTCGTCGGCGAGCTGTCGACGCGCAGCGACCGGTTCCGCACGTTGTGGGCAGCGCACAACGTGCGCTTCCACCGCACCGGCGTGAAGAGGCTCAACCATCCCGTGTTCGGTGAGCTCGAACTCACCTATGAGGCTTTCGAGCTGCCCGCCGACGCCGGCCTGCACCTGTCGACCTACACGGCGGAGCCCGGATCCGCGTCGGCCGACAAGCTGAAGCTGCTCGCCAGTTGGGCGGCATCGGATGCCGCGGTTCCGGATCCGTCCCGAACCCGGACTACGCGCTGATCGTCGGGAACGTCCAGGCGCCGTCGGTGATCTCGGGACGCGGGCGATACAGCCGCACGAGATAGTTCCATCCGTCGGTGATCGGAATCGCGTTGGGCGTCTCGGGCGGATAGTCGCCGAAACGCACGGTCGTCGACCCGTCGGCGTTCTTCTCCGCCGTGATGTTGTTGACCGTGTACGCATCGCGATCGTTCGGTTCGAAGTAGCCCTGGGCGTTGTAGACCGAGATCGACCAGAAGCCGTCGACCGGCACGTCTCCGACGGTGAGCTCGTACTGCCCGACCGGCAACCGCGGATCCACGCCGATGTACGACGCCTCGCTGGTCGGCAGGCCGCCCCACCCCGCGGCCGTGCCGATGAGATGGCGGACCGGTTCGACTTCGTCCCTCGCACCGAACATGCGGTCGAAGCCGGTCAGATTCCTGGCGAGAGAGAGCAGCGCGTCCCTCGTCTCGTCAAAGGACTCAGTGTCGTAGTCGGGGTACGCGAACCGCTCCGCCGAGCGGCTCGCCAGCCGGATGCCGTCCTGCAGCGTCGCCACCGTCCGCACGTCGTCCGCATCGGCGGGGTCGACGAGGATCCGCACAGCCACGACGACATAGTCGCTGCCGAACTCGTCGGCGCGGAGCTCGTGGTCGCCTGCGTCGTGGAAGACCGCCTGTACGAAGTGATCCTCGTTGACGATCATCGCCGAGAGATAGCGCTCCCCGGCATCCGGGAGCGTCAGCGTGGCCCCGTTCGAGACGTCGACGACGGCGAAGCTGTAGAGAGTGTCGCGGTTCAGCCGGATCACCGTCTGCCGGTCGATCGCCGCCGGTTCGCGGTTGTGCAGGAAGACGTTGACGCCCCCTGCGCTCTCCTGCAGGTCGTGGAACATCCGATCTGTCTCGGCACGGACGAAGTTGTCAGCGTTCACATGAGTGGTCACGGGGCTGATCCTCCCACAGCCTCGCCTCGAGGGGGTCGCGAATCGTGCCGCTGGAGCCGCAGTGGCGTTCTGCTCTGAGCAGAACGCCTCGATCATGAGGCCCGGGGCGACTTATCGTGAGGCATGGTCGACATCGTCCCGTTCCCGCGTCCCCTGAACCGCGACCCGGAGCCGCTCTGGCGCCAGCTTCTCGGTGATCAGCTCCGTCGCCGTCGCCATGACCGCGAGGAGACCCTCACCGAGACCGCCGACAAGGCCGGCGTCTCACCGCAGTACCTCTCCGAGGTCGAACGAGGGCTCAAGGAGCCGTCCAGCGAGATGATCGCCGCGATCGCAGGGGCGCTCGACACGAGTCTCATCGAGCTGACGAGTTCGATCGCGGATGAGCTGCGGTCGGCACCGGCATCCGTCTCGGCGTCCGCTGGGCGCGGTGTCTTCGCCCTCGCCGCCTGACACGGCACCGCTTTCGGGGGCCGGCACGCCAGATGTCGGACGGCCTCGGGCAAAACGTCCGACAGGTGGCGTGTCGGCCCCCGGTGTGCGCGCCTTCGGGTTCAGCCGCGCGCACCCAGCACGGTGTCGATGAGTCCGTACTCCTGGGCCGCGGATGCCGTGAACACCCGATCCCGGTCGGTATCGGCCCGCAGCGACTCGACCGAACGGCCGGTGTGGTGCGCGAGCACGGCCTCGAGGTCCGAACGCACTCGGACCACCTCGTCCGCGGCGAGGATGAGATCGGGGATCGCGCCGCGCGACTGACCCGCCGGCTGGTGCAGCACGATGCGCGCGTGCGTCAACGCCGCACGCTGCCCTTCGGCTCCGGCCGCCACGAGCAGGGCCGCCGGTCCGATCGCCTGGCCGACGACCGTAGTCGCGATGGACGGGCGGATGTGCTGCATCGTGTCGTAGATCGCCAGCGCGGCGCCCGGATCCCCGCCCTCGCTGTTCACGTAGAACTGGATGGCGGCGTCGGGGGCGTCGGCGTCGAGATGCAGGAGCTGCGCGATCAGGGCGTTCGCGACCCCGGCGTCGATGCCGGTGCCGAGGTAGATCACCCGCTCGGCGAGCAGATGGGAGTAGACGTCCATGATGCGCTCCCCGCGGGGATGCTGCGCGATGACGTTCGGGATCGTGTAGCTACTCATGACTGTCCTCCCAGTCCGACTCGTGCGCGTCGGCGCGGGAACACGTCGGCAGTCGAGGTGATGATCTCGTCGATGAATCCGTAGGCGAGTGCCTCGGATGCCGTGTACCACCGGTCGTGCAGCGAGTCCTCGAAGATGCGCTCCGGCGACTGGCCGGTGTCCTCGGCGATCAGGCCGAGCACCGTGTCGCGCATCTGGCGGAGGTCGTCGGCCTGCACCTCGATCTCGACGGCGGACCCGCCGATACCCGCCGAACCCTGGTGCATGAGCACCCGCGCGTGCGGGAGTGCTCGGCGCTTGCCCTTCGCCCCGCCGGAGAGCAGGAACTGCCCTGCGCTGGCCGCCATCCCGAGGACGAGCGTCGACACCTCGTTCGGGATGAGGTGCATGAGGTCGCGGATCGCGAGCATCGCTGGCACGGAGCCGCCGGGCGAATGAATCCACAGCGCGATGTCCGCGACCGGGTCCTCGGTCGAGAGGGTCAGCAGCTGCGTCATCAGCAGCGTGCCGTTGTCGTCGTCGAGGCCGCCGTCGAGCACGAGCACGCGCTCGTGGAACAACGCGCGCCTGGCCTCGGGGCCGAACTGCGGGATGGGGTTCTCTTCGCTCATGGATCCAGCGTGCGCCCCGGCATTCGGCTCGGCGCGGGAATCCGCCGTGGGCAGATCCGCTGTGAGCAGTGCGGCGAACTCCGGTTGTTTTAGGCACACCGAAAAGGTATGTTTTCGGTGTGCCTAAAAATCCCCGCATCGCCGCGGCATCCCTCGCAGCCGGCATCCTGCTGACCGGATCCGTCGCCGGTTGCGCCGGACCGAACACGGCATCCGATGATGACCGTCCGATGGTGCTGACGACGTTCACGGTCCTCGCCGACGTCGCCGAGAACGTCGCCGGCGAGCACCTGCGCGTGGAGTCGATCACGAAGCCGGGCGCCGAGATCCACGGGTACGAACCCACGCCCGGCGACATCCGGAGGGCGGCCGAGGCCGACCTCATCCTCGACAACGGTCTGAACCTCGAGGTGTGGTTCGCGCAGTTCGTCGACACGATCGACGTCCCGCACGTCGTCGTCTCCGACGGCGTCGACGTGATCGACATCACCGGAGACGCGTATGCGGGAAAGCCCAACCCGCACGCCTGGATGAGCCCCTCGAACGTGCAGCTCTACGCCGACACGATGGTCGAGGCGTTCGCAGAGCTCGACCCCGCGCACGCCGACGACTACGCCGCGAACGCCGACGCCTACAAGGCCGACCTGCAGCAGGTGCAGGACGACCTCGTCGCAGCCCTCGCGGAGCTCCCCGAGGCTCAGCGTGCGCTCGTCACCTGCGAGGGCGCGTTCTCCTACCTGGCACGGGATGCCGGGCTCACCGAGGCCTACATCTGGCCGGTCAACGCCGAGCAGCAGGCGACGCCGCAGCAGATCACGAGGGTGATCGAGTTCGTCGACGACAACGACGTCCCGGCGGTGTTCTGCGAGTCGACCGTGTCGGACAAGCCCATGCAGCAGGTCGCCGAGGCGACGGATGCGGCGTTCGGCGGCATCCTCTACGTCGACTCCCTGTCGGAGGCCGACGGACCCGTTCCGACGTATCTCGACCTGATCCGGCACGACGCGGACACGATCATCGCGGGGCTGACGGGATGAGCGCGATCGAGGTCCGGGGCATCACGGTCCGTTACGGCGACGTGCTGGCGCTGGACGACGTGTCCCTCGACGTCCGCGAAGGGCGGGTGACGGGTCTCATCGGCATGAACGGCTCCGGCAAGTCCACCCTGTTCAAGTCGATCCTCGGGCTCGTGCGGCCCTTGTCTGGGACGGTGAGGCTGGCCGGGGGCGACTCGGCATCCGCTCGGCGTCGTGGTCTCGTCGGCTACGTGCCGCAGAGCGAGGATGTGGACTGGTCGTTCCCCGTCTCGGTGCGCGACGTCGTGATGATGGGTCGCTACGGACGACAGGGCATCACGCGGCGAGCGCGGCCGAGCGACAAGACAGCCGTCGACGAAGCGCTCGAGCGCGTGGAGCTGCAGGACCTCGCCGACCGCCAGATCGGGCAGTTGTCCGGCGGCCAGCGCAAGCGCGCGTTCGTCGCACGCGGCATCGCTCAGGATGCCGGCATTCTGCTGCTCGACGAGCCGTTCGCCGGCGTCGACAAACGCAGCGAGGCGACGATCGTGCGACTGCTGCGCGAACTCGCGGCATCCGGGCGGACCGTCCTCGTCTCGACCCACGATCTGCATGCCCTCCCCGAGTTGGCCGACGATGCGGTGCTGCTGCTGCGGCGCGTGCTGTTCCACGGGTCGGTCGGCGAGGCGCTGGAGCCCACCCAGCTGGCCAGGGCCTTCGGACTGGATGCCGGAGAGGACGCCGCATGATCTGGGACTGGATCCTCGAGCCGCTCCAGTACGACTTCATGGTGCGCGCACTCGTGACGACGGTGATGGCCGCGGTGGTGTGCGCGCTGCTGTCGTGCTGGCTCGTGCTGGTCGGCTGGTCGCTCATGGGGGATGCCGTCTCGCACGCCGTGCTCCCCGGCGTCGTGATCGCCTACGTGATCGGGGCGCCGTTCGCGCTCGGGGCGCTGGTGTTCGGGTTCCTCGCGGTGGCGCTGATCGGTGCGATCCGCGGCACGAGCCGCGTGAAGGAGGATGCCGCGATCGGCATCGTCTTCACCACCCTCTTCGCACTCGGGCTCGTGCTCATCTCGGTCACACCCAGCCAGACCGACCTGAACCACATCATCTTCGGGAACATCCTCGGGGTCTCCGTCGGCGATCTCGTGCAGGTCGGGATCCTCGCCGCCGTCGCGTTCGTCGTGCTGCTCGTGAAGCGCCGCGACCTCACGCTGTACGCCTTCGATCCGACGCACGCGTTCGCGATCGGTCTCTCTCCGCGGATGCTGGGAGCGCTGCTGCTCGGCATCCTCGCCCTGACCGCCGTCGTGGCGCTGCAGGTGGTCGGGGTCGTGCTGGTCGTCGCGATGCTGATCATCCCTGGGGCGACCGCGCAGCTGCTGACCGATCGCTTCGGACGGATGCTGGTGATCGCGCCCCTCCTGTCGGCGGCGTGCAGCGTCACCGGGATCTATCTCAGCTACTGGCTGGATGCCGCACCGGGCGGCCTGGTCGTCGTCGTGCAGGGGGCCGCGTTCGCGCTCGTCTACCTGTTCGCGCCGCGGCAGGGCGTGATCGGGCGGCACATCACTCGCTCGTTGAGCGAGCACCCCTCCCCCCGCTCGTTGAGCGAGCGACGCGAGTCGAAACGCGCCAGCGGCTGAGCCTCGCCATGCACGCGTTTCGACTCGGGCGGCTCCGCCGTCCTCGCTCGACGAACGAGGGGAGGGCCGCACCCGCGTGTCCGGGTTGGCGCGGGTGACCGACCTCCGCACCCGCCTCAACCCGGATGCCCCTCTCTGGCGCGTCCGGGTTGAGGCGACCAACTTCGGCGTACACCCGCACCAACCCGGGCACGCCGGACGGAAGCAGCGCTCCCCGTAGGCTGAAGCGCATGGCCCTGGAACCTCTCGCCCTGCCCGCCGCAGACTGGAATGCGTTCATCGAAGAGCGCGCCGAAACCTCGCTCGCCGCCGCGCGCGATGTCGTCGCCCAGCTCAAGGACAGCACGCCCCGCACACCGCTCGAGACACTCGAACTCTGGAACCTCGGGGAGATCGCGACGGCCAACGCGTCCAGCTTCACGCAGCTGCTCGCCGAGGTGCATCCGGATGCCGCAGCTCGCGAACTGGCCGAAAAGGCTCTGCAGGAGGCATCCGCCTTCGTCACCGAGCGAGACCAGGACCGAGAGCTGTACGAAGTCTTCGCTGCGGTCGACACGGAGGGCCTCGACCAGGAGGCCACCCGTCTGCTGGGGCGCATCCTCCGCGACTTCCGTCGAGGCGGCGTCGACCAGGACGATGTGGCGCGTGCTCGACTCGCGGAGATCAGCGCGCGCATCACGGTCGTCGACCAGGAGTTCTCACGCAATGTGCGCGACGATGTGCGCAGCATCCGCATCGCGCCGGAGCGCCTGGCAGGCCTCCCGGACGACTTCGTGACTGCGCACCCGACCGGCGACGACGGCCTGGTCGAGATCACGACGGACTACCCGGACTTCCGACCGTTCCGCGCCTACGCGCACGACGCGGCGGCGCGCGAGGAGATCGCACGCGCCTACAACGATCGCGGCTGGCCGGCCAACGACGCGCTGCTGCACGAGCTGCTCGATCTGCGCGCCGAGCAGGCCGATCTTCTGGGGTACGCCTCGTGGCCGGACTTCGACGCCGAGGTGAAGATGATCGGCACGGGCGACGCGATCGGCGACTTCATCGAGCGCATCGCGGCGCTCTCCGCAGACCGTGCCGCCGCCGACCTGGAGGCTCTGCTCGTCCGCGCGCGCCAGGACGACCCGGCGGCCACCGAGATCACGACGGCCGACGCCGACTACTACGGCGAGATCCTGCGCCGCGAGCAGTACGACGTCGACGCGCAGGAGGTGCGCCGCTACTTCGACTTCACGCGCGTGCGCCAGGGACTGCTCGACGTCACCGGCCGGCTGTTCGGACTCACCTACCGCGAGGTCCCAGACGCCCCCGTCTGGGCCGACGACGTCTCCAGCTACGACGTGCTGCGCGACGGCGAGCGCATCGGGCGCATCCACCTCGACCTTCACCCGCGCGAGGGCAAGTACAAGCACGCGGCGCAGTTCGATCTCGTGACGGGTGTGCGCGGCATCCAGCTCCCCGAGGGAGTGCTGGTGTGCAACTTCCCCCGCGGGCTGATGGAGCACGAGCAGGTCAAGACGCTGTTCCACGAGTTCGGCCACCTGCTGCACCATGTGCTCGGCGGCGACCAGATCTGGGCGCGGTTCTCTGGCGTCGCGACCGAGTGGGACTTCGTCGAGGCCCCGTCGCAGATGCTGGAGGAGTGGGCCTGGGATGCCGACATCCTTCAGACCTTCGCTCTGGATGCGGCGGGCGCACCGATCCCCGCCGACCTCGTCGCCCGCATGCGCGAGGCCGCCGACTCCGACCGCGGGCGCTGGGTGCGCACGCAGATCTTCTACTCCGCGGTGTCCTACCGGCTGCACCTGGAACGTCCCGCCGATCACGACGCAGCGCTGGCGGAGTTGTCGGAGCGCTACTCGGTCATCGCGCGGCTCCCCGACACGCACTTCCAGGCCGGTTTCGGACACCTCACGGCGTACAGCTCGGGGTACTACACGTACATGTGGAGCCTCGTCATCGCGAAGGACCTGTTCAGCGCGTTCGACGCGTCGGACATGTTCGCCGCCGATGTCGCCGGCCGGTACCGCGACGAGATGCTCGCTCGCGGCGGGTCAGCGGATGCCGCGGAGCTCGTGGCCGCGTTCCTCGGCCGCCCGACGTCGTTCGACGCGTTCGGCGGGTGGTTGGCGGGCGTCTGACGCTCCGGGTCAGCGCGCGAGAGACAGGGACGGGACGGTGGCGAACGCCTGTGCGAGATCGGCGATCAGGTCGTCCGGATGCTCGAGCCCGATCGACAGGCGCAGCACATCGGCCGCAGGCCGGGCCTCCGCCGGCACCGGTCGGTGCGTCAGCGCCGCCGGATGCTGGATCAGCGAATCCACTCCGCCGAGTGACACTGCGTGGGTGAACAATCGCACGCCGGACGCCACGGAACTCGCGGCGGCGTATCCCCCGCGCACGCGCATCGCGATCATGGCGCCCGTGCCGCGCATCTGACGCTCGAGGATGCCGCGGGGGTCGCCGTCGAGCCCGGGGAAGAAGACCTCCTCGACCTCCGGCCGGTCGATGAGCCACTGCACGATGCGCTGCGCGTTCTCCTGCTGGCGCTGCATCCGGATCGGCAGGGTCGTGAGTCCGCGGTGCAGCAGATACGCACCGAGCGGGTGCAGCAGGCCGCCGGTCACCGCGCGCACGCGTCGCAGCGCCTCGGCCGTCTCCTCGCTGCAGGCGATGACACCGGCGATCACGTCGCCGTGCCCACCGAGGTATTTCGTCGCGCTGTGCAGCGCCAGGGCGGCGCCGTGGTCGAGCGGGTTCTGCAGCACCGGTGTCGCGAAGGTGTTGTCGACGAGCACCGGTGCCTTGCGGGCATCCGCCACGATCTCGGCGATGTCGACGAGCTCGAGCGTCGGGTTCGCCGGGGTCTCGACGATCACGAGACCCGTGTCCGCGCGGACGGCGGAGGACACTTCGGACGGCTCGCAGTACGTGGTCTCGACGCCCAGCATCCCGGAGCCGAGCAGGTGGTCGGTTCCGCCGTACAGGGGGCGCACCGCCACGATGTGCCGGCGCCCTGTCGCGCCGCACATCGCGAGGATCGCCGCCGTCATCGCGGCCATCCCGGACGCGAACGCGACGGATGCCTCGGCATGCTCCAGTTCGGCGAGGGCGTCCTCGAAGCGCGCGATGGTCGGGTTCCACAGCCGGGCGTAGACCATGCTTCCGTCGGCGGGCGGGCGTCCTCCGCTGGCCATGGCCTCGTAGGATTCCCCGCCGCGCTCGACGTCGGGCAGCGGATTCGTCGTTGAGAGGTCGATGGGCAGCGCGTGGACGCCGAGCGCCGTGAGGTCTTCACGGCCGCTGTGGACGGCCCTGGTGTCGGGATGCATGTCTCCATGCTTGCTGACATCGCAATCCGAGTGGGATGATTCGACAGTATCCGCAATGATTGACACGTATCGTGCGATTTCCTGCGGAACGGGATGCCGGAAGGAGCCGTGACCTTGTCGAAAACGCCAACCGTCCTGGACGAACTCGACCTCGAGATCCTGGCCGTGCTCAGCGAGCGCGCCGACATCACGAACAAGGCGCTGTCGACCCGGCTCGGACTGGCCGAGTCGACCTGCGCCCATCGCGTTCGGTCGCTGCGAACGCGGGGGATCATCCGCGATGTGCGAATGCGGCTCGACGAAGCCGCGCTCGGCTACCCGCTGCAGGCGATGATCAAGGTGCGCCTGGCCAATCACACCGGAGCGAAGGTGAACGCGCTGTTCGACGCACTCGTCGCAATCCCGCGCGTGTTGCAGGTGTTCCATGTCGCTGGCGTCGACGACTTCCTCGTGCACGTCGCCGTGCAGGATGCCGCGGCGCTGCGCGACATCGTGCTCGAGCACATCACCGTGCACTCGGTGGTGCGCGGCACCGAGACGCAGCTGGTCTTCGAGCTGCGGGACGGGCGCGGGCTGCTCGGCTGAGTGCGGGCGCGGGACCGCCGCGGCCAGCCGGGGTTGCGCCGGCCGCTGGGCCCACGGGGCGCCGGAACCACCGATCCGGAGGAGAACACTCGGTTGGGAGGACCGGATCCGGCGTTCCGGTCCTCCGTTTCGCGTGTTCTCCTCCGGATCGGATGAGACGTCGCCTACTTGCGCGGCGGGTTCGCCGGAAGCCATTCCTCCAGCGTCGTCTCGAAGATGTGAGCGCCCTCGACCGGGATGAGCGTGCGCTCCTCGATCTGTGCGCCGTAGTACGGAGCGCTGTCGTCTCGGACGACCGTCCGCGAGTCGCCTCGGAAGGTCAGCGCCCGCCGGGCGAACTCGTCCATCCCGAAGGCCTCGGGACCGGCGATCTCGATGTCGCCGGTCGGATCGCCGGCGGCCGCGCGGGCAACGGCGGTCGCGACGTCCTCGGCTGCGATCGGCTGGATGAGCGCCCCGGGCAGTGCGACGACACCATCCGTGGTCGAGATGTCCGCGATGCTGCCGACGAACTCGAAGAACTGCGTCGCGTGGACCAGCGAGTAGGCGATGTCGGACTCGCGGATGAGCTTCTCCTGCGCGACCTTTGCGGCGAAGTACGGAATGTTCTGCGGGCGGTTCGTGCCGACGATCGTGAGTGCCACGTGGTGCGTGACACCCGCCGCGCGCTCCGCCGCGAGCAGGTTCCGCGTCGAGGTGGTGAAGAACTCGAGCACGTCGTCCGGTGCGAACGACGGCGAGTTCGACACGTCGACGACGGTGCTGGCACCCTCGAGCGCTTCCGCGAGTCCCTCGCCGGTGAGCGAGTTGACGCCGGTGTTCGGTGAGGCGGCGACAGCTTCATGGCCATGCGCGGTCAGCTTCGCGACGACCTTGGATCCGATGAGGCCGGTGCCTCCGATGACGACGATCTTTGCCATTTCATGCCTTTCGGTCTGACGGGCGCCCCTGTCGGCGCCTACCAGGTATGACAAGGCGGGGGCCTTCGATGTGACGGCTGTCCGAAAACGAGTCCGTCACGACTCGTTCAGGCGACCCCGCGGGCGCGGATGCGCCAGTCGTGGTACCGCGTCGGAGCGATCGACGCGGTGGCCTCCGGAAGGAGATCGCGGCTCGCGAGGTGCGCCCCGAAATACGTCCCGAGCGGATCCGGGACGACTTCGCGCTCGTCCTGGCGGGATCGCATATCGATGACGGCGAGTTCCTCGAGGCTGAACACCTCAGGCCCGGCGAACTCGACCATGCCGTGGAGGGGTGCAGCGACGGCCGTTCGGGCGACGGCCTCGGCGACGTCCTCGGCGGCCATGGGCTGAATGAGGACGTCGGCGACCCGGACAGTGCCGCTGCGGACGGCATGGTCGGTGATGTTGCGGATGAACTCGAAGAACTGCGTGGCGTGCACGAGCGAGTAGGGACGCTGCGACGCCATAATGAGTCGCTCCTGCTGCTCCTTGGCGACGAAATAGCCGCCCTCGGCACGGGCGAGCCGATCCGTGCCGACGACCGAGAGCGCCACGTGGTGGCGAACACCGGCGGCTTCGCCGTAACTGAGCAGATTCATGGTCGAGGTGTAGAAGAACTCGCGCGCCGCGGCTTCGTCTGTATACGACGAGTTGGAGACGTCGATGACGACGTCGGCGCCCTCCAGCGCATCCTCCAGCCCCTCGCCGGTGTAGGAGTTGACGCCGGTCGAGCGGGCAGCGGCCAGGACCTCGTGGCCCGCTGAACGGAGGCTCCGGACGAGTCGCGCGCCGATCAGACCAGTTCCGCCGATGACCGTGATCTTCATGTCGCTCCTTCGAGTTCCGATTGGCTGCCACGGGAATCCGTCTGCACTCATCTGACAAGACACGACCTCGAGTTGTGACACATCGCCCAGATGAGAGTCCGGCCGATCGGAGCCGTCACAGCCGACGAGGCTGCCCGTGCCGACGCTCGGACTACTCGCACTCGCGTGGCGATGGATCCGGAAGACCGGTTGAGGACGGCTCGCACGGCGTGCTACACGGAGATCTCGGGAAAAGCCCGACTCGCTGTCACAGACCGAATCGCTGCTCGGTCAGTGCATATAGGGCAGTCTGCGTAGTGGCGCAGGTCCAGAAACGGAGCGGGTGAGATGCGAATCGTTGTTTTGGGTGGAACCGGTCAAGTGGGCCGGAAGGTCGTCGAGAAGCTCGAGCGGCGCGCTCAGGCCGTCGTGGTGGCCTCGCCGACGAGCGGAGTCGATGCGCGATCCGGTCGCGGACTGGATGCGGCCCTGGAGTATGCGGATGCCGTGATCGATGCGACCAACACTCCGAACCTGTCCGGCGAGGCGGCACGGCAGTTCTTCGAGACGACGACGCGCAACGTGCTCGACGCCGAGCGGCGAGCGGGCGTGAAGCATCACGTCGCGCTGTCGATCGTCGGCGCGGATCACGCGGGCGAGGACGGTTATTTCGCGGCCAAGGGCGTGCAGGAGAACCTGGTGCACGCCGGTCCGATCGACCACTCCATCCTTCGATCCACGCAGTTCTACGACTTCGCCCGCCGGATCGCCGAATGGAACACCGCGGAGGACACCGTCCACCTGCCCACCAAGCCGGTGCAGCCGGTCGCGTCATCCGATGTCGCCGACGTCCTCGTCGAGCTGGCGCTGGGAGGCCCCCTCAACGGCGCGGTCGACCTCGGCGGGCCAGAGCAGATGCCGCTCTCGGAGTTCGTGCGCCGAGTCCTCGGAATCGATCACGACCCGCGATACGTCGTGGCGGACGACGACACCGCCCCTGTGGGCTTCAACATCTCCGGCGACCTGCTGCTCCCCCGCGACTCCATGCGCATCGCCGCCACGACGCTCGACACCTGGATGCACGGCGAGGGTCGTCGCAGTCTCGCGGGGGTTCGGTGAGCCATGGGCGGGCATGACGTGGCCGTCGACGGCGCCTCCGATGCGAGCGACGACCTCGATGAAGCGCTGAGGGTCTTCGACGCGCATCGTCGACGCCTGTTCGGCATCGCCTATCGGATGCTGAGCACCGTGGCGGATGCGGAGGACATCGTCCAGGAGACGTGGATCCGCTGGCAGAGCACCGATCGCTCGAAGATCCAGGAACCGGTGGCGTTTCTCACGACCATCACGACCCGGCTGGCGATCAACGTCCTGCAGTCATCTCACACACGCAGAGAGACCTATATCGGGCCGTGGCTTCCCGAGCCGGTCAACACGGACGACGACCCGGCGCTCGGTGCCGAGCGTGCCGAGGCCCTGCAGTTCGCGATCCTGCTGACGCTGGAGAAGCTCACGCCGACGGAGCGTGCGGCGTACATCCTGCGCGAAGCCTTCGATTACCCCTACCCGCGGATCGCCGAAGTGATCTCCGGCAGCGTCGTCAGCGCACGACAGCTGGTCAGCCGCGCCCGCGCGCACCTGTCCTCCGCTCGAAACACCCCGACGGACCCCACATCGCAACGACGTCTGCTGGAAGCGTTCCTCACTGCTGCACGGAAGGGTGATGCGCACGAGCTCGAGGCACTGTTCGCCGCGGACGTCGTGAGCTACACGGACGGCAACGGCACGAAGCTCGCCGCCCGTGTCCCCGTCATCGGGCGCGAACGCGTGGCGCAGTTCGTCGCGGCCTTCGCCCACCACTTCTGGACCGGGAAGACCATCGACTGGGTGCACGTCAACGGGCAACCCGCGGCGACGCTCACCGAGAACGGCGTGGTCACCACGATGGTCACGGCGACGACGTCGGGCAACGGCATCGTCCAGCTCCTGTGGGTGATGAGCCCGCAGAAGCTCCACCACGTCGGTGCGGTCATCGCATGAACCGAAAGCACTACCCGGCGTGGCTGCGCCGGCGGCGACGCGGTGCCGCCGACCACGGCATCCTGGATGAACTCGCGAATGCCCTGTGCTCCGGCGACGAGGACGCCGTCCGAGCGCTTCTGCATCCCGACGTCGCCGCCGTCATCGACAGCGGAGGACACCTGCCAACGGCCCCGACTCCCGTGATGGGCAGGGAGGAAGCGGCATCCGAGCTGCTGCGCCTGATGCCGAGCGGAACCACCACCGCCGCGGCGTCCATCAATGGTGTCCCAGGGCTCACGCTCGTTCGCGACCAGCGGGTCGTCGGAGCTCTCACCGCGGAGGTGCGGTCCAGGCTCCTCGTGAGCGTCTGGATCGTGTGCAACCCGGACAAGCTGCGGCCCTGGAACCGGTAGCAGACCAATACTGATCGGAACGCGGCCCCTGGCCGATAGTCCGCTGAGTCCGGGTGCAGGATGGAACACATGAGCCGTCCTGCCACCGCCGCCACGACCGCGATCCGCGAGATGCGCGACTTCCTGTTCGATCACGCCACCGATTACGAGGGCGCGCGCGCCGGATTCCGCTGGCCGCAGTTCGACTCCTTCAACTTCGCTCTCGAGTGGTTCGACGTCGTCGCGGGCGAGCATCCTGAGCGCCCGGCCGTGCAGATCGTCTCCGCAGACCTGAGCGTTCGGACCTGGAGCTACGGGGACCTGTCCCGCCGCAGCGACCAGGTCGCGAACTGGCTTCTGAGCCTGGGCATCCGACGCGGCGACCATGTCATCGTGATGCTGAACAACTCGATCGAGCTGTGGGAGGTCATGCTCGCCATCACGAAGATCGGCGCGGTGTCGATCCCGACCTCGACGCTGCTCTCGGCATCCGACCTGGCGTACCGCATCGAGCACGGCGAGGCCACGGCGGTCGTCGCCCTCGGATCGCTCGCCGACCGCGTCGGCGGCGACATCCTGCGGATCGCGGTCGGCGACGCACCGGATGCATGGACCGACTTCGCCGAGTCGGCGAGTGCGCCGGACGCCTTCGAACCGGACGCCCCCACCCCGGCATCCGACACCAGCCTGTTGTACTTCACCTCCGGGACGACGAGTCGGCCGAAACTCGTCCAGCACACCCACGTCTCCTATCCGGTCGGGCACCTGTCGACGATGTGGTGGCTGGGGGTGCGGCCGGAGGACGTGCACCTGAACATCTCCTCGCCCGGCTGGGCGAAGCATGCCTGGTCGAGCTTCTACTCGCCCTTCCTCGCCCAAGCGACCGTGTTCGTCTACGACTACGACCGGTTCGATGCGAACACCCTGATGGAGGTCATGGAGACCCATCACGTCTCCACCTTCTGCGCTCCGCCGACGGTCTGGCGGATGCTGATCCAGGCCGATCTCGGACGCCTCGCGCATCCTCCGCGCGAACTCGTCGGAGCAGGAGAGCCGCTGAATCCGGAGGTCATCACGCGGGTGCGCCAGGCCTGGGGCGGGACCATCCGCGACGGCTTCGGACAGACCGAGATGACCGCCTGCGTCGGCAACTCCCCCGGCCAGGTCGTGAAGGACGGCTCGATGGGTCGCCCGCTGCCCGGCTATCCGGTCGTTCTGCTGGATCCGGTCACCGGCGCGGTCACGGATGCCGAAGGTGAGATCGCGCTCGATCTCGCCGAGGCCCCCGTCGGCCTGATGGCCGGGTACTACCGGGATGCCGCGAAGACCGCCGAGTCCCGCGAGGGCGGGTTCCACCACACCGGCGACATCGCGACGCGCGATGCGGACGGATATCTGACCTACATCGGGCGAGCGGATGACGTCTTCAAGGCATCCGATTACAAGATCTCGCCCTTCGAGCTCGAGTCCGTGCTGCTCGAACACGAACTGGTGATCGAGGCGGCGGTCATCCCGAGCCCGGATCCGACACGGCTGTCGGTTCCGAAGGCGTACGTATGTCTGCGGCCGGATGCCGGTGACGAGGCCGCCGCGGCATCCGCGATCTACGCGTTCGCGCGGGAGCGGCTGTCCGCGCATCTGTGGGTGCGCATCATCGAGTTCGTGCCGGAGCTTCCGAAGACGATCTCGGGGAAGATCCGCCGCGTCGAACTGCGCGCCCGGGAGTCGGAGCGCGTCGCCGCCGGTGGGGATGCCGCGCGGCAGCACCTCGACCGCGACTACCGCTGAGTGGCCCGCCGAGGTCGCGGATCCTCCGGATCCCACGCCAGCAGACCAGAGGTCAGCGGGATTCGAAGGCGGCGCGGGGAACCTCGAAGGCGGGCTGACGCGGGGAATCGACGACGACCGGCTTCGCCGGCTTGGCCGGCACGGTCGCCTCGACGGTCCGGACGGCGGCGGCGGGCCGCGCGAGCCGTCCCGACAGGATGCCGCGCACGACTCCGCCGACCGTCAGCGCGGCCACCAGCGCGATGCCGGACACCAGCACCGGCAGCCAGTTGTGGGCGAACACGGCCGCCGCGCTGAGAAGGGTCCCGACGATCCAGCCCGCGACGGCGCCGCCGACGATGCCCTCCGAACCCCGGATCAACGCGAACAATGCGATCAGCGCGCACAGCACGGCGATCACCGCTCCGCCGATGCCGATCCCGACGAACACTCCGGCCAATTCATTGAACACTGCTGACGATGTCACCATCGTGCACCCCCCGATGCGATCTGTGTAGCTCCAGAGTAGGCGAGTACGGCGCGCTTCACATCCTCCTGAGGAATGATGCGACATCATCCGCCGGACTGATCCTCGGCGGGGCCATGATGGAGGGGTGGCCGTACCTCTCTCGGAACTGAATCGGATGCCGGACCCGCAGATGGTCATCGTCGGCGAAGGCGTGCGCCTCGCGACGTACACGTGGGGCGATCCGGACGCGCCGGCCGTCGTCGTCGTGCACGGATTCGCCTCCAGCACCCGTGACAACTGGGTGCTGACCGGCTGGACGCGGATGCTGGCGGATGCCGGCTACTTCGTGCTCGGCGTCGACCAGCGCGGCCATGGTCTCAGCGACAAGCCGCACGAACCCGAGGGGTACGACATCCGAGCGCTCGCCTCTGACCTCGAGACGGTGCTCGACACCTATCTCGTCGAGGAGGCGCAGTACGTCGGCTACTCGCTCGGAGCCCGGGTCGGCTGGCAGGTCGCGGTCGACCTGCCAGCGCGCATCACCCGTGTCGTGCTGGGCGGCGTCCCCGAGGGCATCCCGCTGGCGCGACTGGATCTCGACCAGGTGCGCGCATACATCGACGACGGCACGCCAGTGACCGACCAGGCGACTCAGAACTACATCCGACTGACCGAGCGCGTCCCCGGTAACGACTTGAATGCGCTGCTCGCCCTCGCCGAGGGCATGCGTGCGTCACGCACCATCGACCCCGATACGTCGGACGCTCCGCAGCAGCCTGTGCTCTTCGCCACCGGATCGCAGGACGCGATCATCGAGGGATCACGCCATCTGGCATCCGCGGCCCCGCAAGGCAGCTTCCTCGAGATCCCGGACCGGCATCACTTCAACGCACCCGGTTCCCGCGTCTTCCGCGAAGCCGCCCTCGCCTTCCTCGCGGAGCGTTGATCGCACCCGGCAGTGTGATGGGCGAGGTGACGACGGCATCCACCACGAGCGAGCTGTTCGTGGGGCCGACGAGCGGAATCGGCGTCGTCTCGGTGAGCACGGTCGAAGTGATCGGCATCCGGGCGAGCCGTCGGTGCTCGCGCACGTAGGCCGGGATGAGGATCACGACCGCGCCGAGCCACGCGAGCGGGTTGCTCCAGGCGACGCCGGCGAAACCCCACAGCGAGCCGAGCACGACGGCCGCGACCACGCGGGCGACGAGCTCGACGACGCCCGTGACCGTGGGGATCATGGCGTGGCCGAGCCCCTGCAGCGCACCGCGCAGCACGAACAGCACGCCGAGGATCGTGTAGCAGGACGCGTTGATGATCAGCATGAGGTGCGCGAGCTCGACGACGTCCGGCGCGCTGTCGCCGACGAACACCTGCACGATCAGCGAACCGGTGACGACCAGCAGCACGCCGAGGATGACGGAGCCGATCACGGCGATCCACGTCGCTTGGATGACGCCGCGGCGGATGCGATCCGGGCGGCCGGCGCCGACGTTCTGCGCGACGTACATGCTGGTCGCGAGCCCCAGCGACGCGAGCAGGGCCGTGGCGAGGCTGTCGACGCGGGAGCCGGCGGTCCAGGCGGCGACGGCTACGGCACCCTGCTCGTTCAGCGCGACCTGCACGGCCAGGGTGCCGATCGCGATGATCGACGCCTGGAAACCCATCGGCAGGCCCAGACGCAGGTGCTCCCAGATGTCGCTGCGGGTGACGCGCCAGTCCTCGCGCTTGACGTGCAGCTCGTGCAGGCGACGACGCAGGTACTCCAGGCACAGCACGACCGAGATGGCCTGCGCGACGACCGTTGCGAGAGCCGCGCCGGCGACACCCCAGCCGAAGGGCCCGACCATGAGGATGACGAGGCCGACGTTGAGCACGCAGGCGAGCGTGAGGAACCACAGCGGCGTGCGGGAGTCGCCGATCGCCCGGATGATGGCGGCCAGGTAGTTGAAGAACATGGTCGCCGCAGCACCGAGGAAGCTCACCTGCGCGAAGACGACCGCATCGTCCATGAGCTCCGGCGGCGTCCGCAGGGCCGCGAGAGCGGGCTCCGCGAGCAGGGGAGCTGCGACGGTGAGCACCACGCTCATCGCGCCCGTGAGGATCGTGCCGGTGGCGACCGATCGGCGCACAGCCCGAGCATCCCCCGCCCCGTATGCCTGCGCGGTCGGGATCGCGAAGCCGCTCGTCAGACCCCACGCGAAGCCGAGCAGCAGGAACAGCAGGCTGCCGGTCGCGCCGACGGCGGCGAGCGCGTCGACGCCGAGCTGGCGTCCGACGACGATGGTGTCGACGAACTGGTACAGCTGCTGGACGACGTTGCCGATCAGCAGCGGTACGGAGAAGGCGAGAATGACGCGCCAGGGCGCGCCGGTGGTGAGGGAAGTGGACACAGTCGCTCGACAGGCAGGAGTGGGCGGAAACAGAACGGGGCAGAACGGGAGCAGCACACGCAGAGGTGCGACCTCCTATGGTATCGAATCGATTCGAGCGCGTCGAGCGCGGATTCGGCGTAATCTCTTCCTATGCCCACCACTGTTGCCGCGATCGTCGCGCCCTCAGCCACCGACCGCCTCACCGTCAGCACCATCGAGCGCCGCGATGTCGGTCCGAACGACGTGCTCATCGACATCCGCTGGGCCGGCATCTGTCACTCCGACATCCACACGATCAAGGGCGACTGGGGTCCGCAGCAGTACCCGCTCACGGTCGGGCACGAGATCGCCGGTTTCGTCGCCGAGGTCGGGTCGGACGTCACGAAGCACAGGGTCGGGGACCGCGTCGGCGTCGGATGCCTGGTCAACTCCTGCGGAGACTGCGCGAACTGCGCGGCAGGGTCCGAGCAGTACTGCCTGAACGGCGCGATCGGCACCTACGGAGCGAAGGACGTCGACGGGACCATCACCCAGGGCGGGTACTCCACCAGCGTGGTCGTGACCGAGGACTTCGTGCTGCGCCTACCCGAGGAGATCCCGTTCGAGAAGGCGGCACCGCTGCTGTGCGCCGGCATCACGACGTACTCGCCGCTGCGCCATTGGAACGCCGGCCCCGGCACCCGGGTCGCAGTCGTGGGACTGGGCGGGCTCGGCCACATGGCCGTCAAACTCGCGCACGCGATGGGCGCCGAGGTCACTGTTCTCACGCGCACGCTCGCGAAGAAGGACGACGCGCTGTCTCTCGGCGCCGACCGCGCCTTCGCGACGAACGACCCGGCGACGTTCCGCGAGCTCCGCGGTGCCTTCGACCTCATCATCAACACCGTCTCGGCGCCGATCGACCTCGACGCGCACCTGAAGCTGCTCGCGCTCGACGGCACGCTCGTCAACGTCGGCGCACCGGCCGAGCCGCTCAGCCTGCACGTCGGCACGCTCATCGGCGGGCGGCGATCGTTCGCGGGCTCCAACATCGGCGGGATCGCCGAGACGCAGGAGATGCTGGACTTCTGCGCCGAGCACGGCATCGCCCCCGAGGTCGAGATCGTCTCGGCATCCGAGGTCAACGAGGCCTGGGATCGCGTACTGGCGTCCGACGTCCGCTACCGCTTCGTCATCGACACGTCGACGCTCGCCGGCTGAGCCTGCTCAGGCGTCGGGCTCCTTCAGACGCGGGATCGCGGCGATGAGCGTGTCGTGGATGTACACCAGTTCCGGCGTCGGCTCCCACGCCGCATCCGCGCCATCGGCTCCCCACTCCTCGTCGGCGTCGCCCTCCGCCGACCACTGGTCGTCGGTCGCAGGGGTCGTGCTGTAGACCCACCAGAGGTTCCCCCATGTGTCGAGGAATCGGGAGAACACGTCGCCGAAGAACTCGGTCGGCTCTGTGACGACCTCCGCACCCTCCGCCTTCGCTCGCTCGAGGGCCCGCGGCACGTCGTCGACGTACACCTGGAGCAGCGCGGGCAGATATGGCCAGTCCGGCTTGCGCTCCGCGAACATGAGCGTCGTACCGCCGACCTGCAGTTCGGCGTGCAGGAGCAGGCCGTCCCCATCCACGGTGCGCGATTCGGGCCGCGCGATGCCATCGAAGACGTGCGCGACGAACGCGATGAGCCCCTCGGCGTCTTTCGCGATCAGGAAGGGGTTGACGGTGGCGTATCCGGCGGGAGTCTCGGTCATGAGTCCATCCCATCGTGGACGGCACCTGACGGGCTTGAACGAAAACGACATCTCCGCCGACGCGGCGTCACCGCGAGAGATGCGCGGCCACGATGGCGGCGGGCGTCTGCCCCCGGATCATCCGCAATGACCTGGTCAGGTGCGCCTGGTCCGAGAATCCGGCGTTCACGGCTGCCTCCGCGGGTGACAGACCCGACTGCAGCAGCACGTAGGCGTGCTGCGCACGTGCGAGCTGGCGCACCTGGGAGGAAGTGAGGCCGACGACGCGGCGGAAGCGGCGCTGCCACGTCCGATCGGTCGCCCCAGTCCGGTCACCGGCGAGCGCCGCACGAATGCCGCCATCGATGCGCAGCGTTCCGGCATCCACCAGTTCGGAGACCCACCGCTCCAGCCCTTCGAAATTCGGAACCCGATGCCAGCGCTCTCCGATGCGGACCCGGCCATCGGCCACGGGGAGAGCGACCGTCGCTCCGCGGAACGTGTCCTTGCCCGCCGCGACGATCATCACGTGCGGAGCGAGCTCTACACCCCAGTACTCGTCGCCGAGGACGCCGTCCACCGTCGCAGAGCGAAACGTCGGTCCGTTCATCTCCGCGGAGAGCAGACCATCCGCCGTGCGCACGAAGGAGATCCCCCAGTACTCCGACCCGGCGACCGCGTAGGTCTCCGGCTGCTCCACGCGGGCGCGCCAGAGCGTTCGGACCGACGCCGAGCCGCCATCCCGTTGCTCCCACATGCCGGCGACACTACCGTCCGCGACGCCCGGCTTCACCACCCGGTCTGCAGCAGCGACTGGACCACGATCGCGAACACGATCTGCACCCCGAGCATGATCCGGCGCGTCCGGCGCCCGAACAGTGCGAGCCCGAGCAGCGCCCACGGCACGAACGGCAACCAGATGCGCTCGACCTCCGCGCGGCTCATATTCGACAGGTCGGCCAGCAGGATGCTCAGCCACGCCGCCGCCACGAGCAGCAGCACGACCCGCACGCCGTCGTCGCGCAGCCTGCCCGGTCGACCACGCCGTCGGATGCCGGCATCCACTGCCCCGCCGAGGGATGCCGCGACCATCGGCCCCGCACTGATCACGAACGCCGCGATATTGCCCCACATCCAGTACTCCGGCGGGCGCCGCGAGGCGACGCCATCCCAGTAGCGCTGCTGCAGCACCGGGAACGCCTCCCACCAGGCGAAGCCGCCGACCGCGAATGCCAGAACCACGGCCAGCGCCGCGGCCGCAGCGATCGGCAACGGCCACCACTGCCGCGCGGCGAACAGAACCGCAAGGGCGAGCACGCCGAGCAGCGGCAAGCCGTACGACAGCATCACGCAGTATCCGAGCAGCAGCCCGGCGAGCAGTGCCCAGGCCACCATCACGACCGGGTGCTCGCCCCGCCGGAATGACGTCGCAGCACGGGCCAGCGCCCACAGCCCCCATGCCGCGAACGCCGCGAACATTCCGTCGCCCGAGACCCCGATCCAGATGGCGGCAGGTGTGAAGACGAGGAACGGAGCCGCCCGGCGAGCGGACTCCTCTGCACCCAGCGCCCGCAGCGCCCCCAGCACGGCGATCGGGATCGTCGCGCCCACCAGGATCACGGCGAATCCGGCCGCCAGTCCGCTGCCGAGGCCGACCCGGACGAGGACGTAGAAGAACAGCAGCGCACCGGGCGGGTGACCGGCGATGTGCACCGGCCAGTTGTCGTCGTGCGCGTACGGGATGCGCTCGACGTACTCGCGCAGGGTCGCCCCGAAGTCGGTGACCTCGCGCGCGGTGCCGAGATACTCGTAGCGGTGGTTCAGGATCGTCCCGATGCCGTCGAGGCCGTCGACGAGCGCCAGGGAGAGCAGCCATGCCAGGGCGGTGCCGAACACGATCAGCTGCAGCGGCACCCACCGCATCCGCGCGACCAGTCGTTGCGCGAAGATCACCGCGAGCACGCCGAGGGCGACGGCCATCGGCAGCCCGGGCCCGATCCGCGGCATCCATTCCGCGTGCAGCGGTGGCAGCGTGACGTACACCTTCCAGCCGGAGACTGCGGGAATGATCATCGCCGCCGCGATCAGCAGGGCGGCCGCGGCCCCGCTCCAGAACGCCACCCGCGGCCGGACCACCATGCCGCTCACCGCCCCGCGACCGCCGCCCGCAGCGGGTCCTGCGCGAACTGCGCGACGCCGTCCTCGAACGAGACCTGCGGCTGCCAGCCGAGTTCGCTTCGGATCCGAGCCGAGGATGCCGTGATGTGCCGCACATCTCCCGCACGGAACCTCCCGCTCACGCGCGGCTCGGGCCCTCCCATGGCCGCGGCGAGCGTCCGTGCGAAGTCGCCGATCGTGTGGACTTCGCCGCTGGCCACGTTGAACGCGCGCGCCTCCCCTGCACCGGTGGACCAGCGCAGTGCCGCCAGGTTGGCGGCGGCGACGTCGGACACGTGCACGAAGTCCCGTCGCTGCTCGCCGTCCTCGAACACGTCCGGCGCCTCTGAACGCTCCAGTGCGGATCGGAACAGGGACGCGACTCCGGCATAGGGCGTGCCCTGCGGCATCCATGGTCCGTAGACGTTGTGGTACCGCAGCAGGGCGGCGGTGCCCCCGGTGCCGCGGGCCCAGTCGCGCGCGAGCAGCTCCTGCTCGAGCTTGGTCGCGGCATAGGTGTTGCGCGGGTCGCAGGGCTGATCCTCATCGATCGGTTCCGGCTGCAGCAGATTTCCGGTCACCGGCGATCGGGGCTCGAAAATCCCGGCCTCGAGGTCGATGAGCCGACGCGGCGGCGCCTGCCCCACCCACGCGCCATCCCGATACAGTCCCTCGCCGTAGACGACCATCGACGAGGCCAGGACCAGACGAAGGATGCCGGCATCCCGCATCGCCGCGAGCAGCACAGCGGTGCCGAGCGAATTCGACGCGACGTAGTCCGCGGCGTCGCCGATGTCGACACCGAGTCCGACCTTGGCGGCCTGGTGGCAGACCGCGTCCACGCCGCGCAGGGCGCTGGCCACGGCATCCGGATTCCGCATGTCGCCCCGGACGAACTCCACGCCCTCCGGCAGCGGGCGTCCGCCGCCGTCGCCGTGCACGTCTTCGCGCAACGAGTCGAAGACCCGGACCGACCACCCCGCCGCGAGTGCCTGCTCGACGATGGCGCCGCCGATGAATCCGCGTCCCCCCGTGACCAGCAGCAGGCTCATCCGGCGCCTCCGTCCCGGTCGTTCGGCTCGGCCGCCAGGATGCTGCGCACGGCGTCCTCGGACAGCAGCGTCGGCGCGGTGAATCCCGCCGGGATCGCACGGATGATCGCGGCGATCGCGGCATTCAGACGCGGCTCGGCCTCGGCCATCACCTGGAACACCCGCTCGGCCGTGACCGAGCGATCCCGGTCGCCGTCGCCGCGCTCGGTGTCCGTGTCGGTGATGATCGCGAGGTTCACATGAGCGAACCCGAGCTCTGCGGCGAGCGCGGCCTCGGGCAGCTGGGTCATGTTCACGATCCCCGCACCCATCAGCCGATGCCACCCCGCCTCCGCGCGGGTGGAGAACCGCGGCCCCTGGATCACCACGCTCGTCACCGACTCCCGCGGCGTCTCGCCCGCATCGTGCAGCGCGGCGGCGGCGATGCGGCGCAGCTCACGGCTGTACGGCTCGGCGAGCGGCAGGTGCTCCACGCCCTGGACGATGTCGCCGCCGTCGAAGTACGAATCCGCGCGACCCCAGGTGCGGTCGATGAGCTGGTCGGTGAGGGCGAGGTCGCCGGGCCGCATGTCGGCCTCGAGCCCGCCGACGGCGTTGGTCGAGACGAGGATCCGCGCACCCAGCGAGGCGAGCGCCCACAGGTTGGCTCGCGCGTCGATCCGATGCGGCGGCACGCGGTGACCTGCGCCGTGCCGGGCGAGGAACGCCGTGCGCCGGCCGGCGAGTCGTCCGACGACGATGCCGGACACCGTTCCGTACGGTGTGGGCACGGGCGCGAGGAGGCGGGCGTCGTCGACGGCGAGGGCGGCGAGCCCGGAGCCGCCGATCACGGCGATCTCGACGTGTTCGTCTTGCATGTCTTCAGACTCCTCTGCGCCGGCCCCGCTCGGTACCGGACATTCCTTACGCCTCCGTGACACCTCCGGCATCCGGGTGCAGCGTCACCACCCTGTAAGCGAATCGACGGGCGCGATCGACGCTCGTCCGCGCACACTGAAGCCATGACGGACCGCACCGCGCTGATCGACCGGCTGGATGCTGTCCTCCGCCCGCGCGCGGCGCGCGTGCAGAGTGCGCTCGCCTCTCCGGTGCGGGATGCGCGGATGACGGTCGTCGTGGGTCGGATGCTCGGACTCGCGTTCCTCATCTGCTTCGCGACCGGTCTGTACAGCCACTTCCTGCAGAGCCCTGTGGACTGGTTCGTCACGCCGGCGCGGCCGGAGTACCTGTACGCGTGGACGCAGGGGACCCACGTGGTCGTGGGCAGCATGCTGTTCCCGTTGCTGCTGGCGAAGCTGTGGGTGGTGTACCCGCGGCTGTTCCACTGGCCGCCGGTGACAGGTCTGCTGAACGTCGTCGAGCGCGCATCGGTGGGAGTGCTGGTCGCGACCGCGCTGGTGCTGCCTGTGACCGGCATCCTCAACGTCCTGGGGTGGTATCCGTGGGAGTTCTCGTTCCGACGGACCCATTTCGCGCTCGCCTGGGTGCTGATCGGCGCGCTGGCGCTGCACATCGCCGTGCAGCTGCCCACCATCCTCCGGCACTGGCGGGGCGGAGGCGGGGCGGATGACTGATCCGGATGCCGTGTCACGGCGACGCTTCCTCCTCGGGGTCGGCGTGGGGTCGGCGACGATGGGCGCCCTGGCGCTCACACATGCTGTGCTCCCCGCCGGGCCGTTCAGCGTCACCGACGACAGGAGGCGGATCGTCGCCCCGCAGGCGCTGCCGGTGAACCGTTCGGCTCGAGAGGCGCGGGTGACCGAGCTCGCGTCCGCCCCGGACTGGCGGTTGACCGTGCGCAGCGGCTCGCGGGTGCGGGAGCTGCCCCTCTCCGAGTTGGATGCGCTCCCGCAGCAGCGCGAGGTCCTGCCGATCGCGTGCGTGGAGGGCTGGACGGTGGATGCCGCGTGGCAGGGCGTCCGCCTCTCCGATCTCCTCGACCTCGTCGAGGCGCCGCAGGACGCGACCGTGCACCTGCAGAGCATGCAGCAGCGCGGAGCGTTCGCCGCCACGACCATGCCGCCGCAGTACACGCGGGATCCGAAGACGCTCGTGGCGCTGCACGTCAACGGCGAGCGGCTCGACCTGGACCACGGGTATCCCGCGCGGATCATCGCCCCCGGGCGCCCCGGCGTGCTGCAGACGAAGTGGCTGACGGCGATCGAGGTGGTGTGATGCGAATCGTGCGTCTGGTGGTCGGCGGGCTCGGCATCGCGGGCATGCTGTGGGGCGGGTGGCTGCTGGTGAGCACGCAGCGCCCAGATCAGTTGCTGAGCGTGGCGGTGTGGCTGGCCGCGGCGGTGATCGTGCACGACTTCGTGCTCGTGCCGGTGATCACGGTAGTGCGGCGGCGAGCCACCCCCCGGAGGGGTCGCGTTTCGCCGCCTCCCGCGGGCTGACGCGACCACACGCGACCCCCGCCGCGCAGAACCGCGTGCGCCCCCGGTCGGAGGGGCCGCGAATCGTCGCCTCACGCGGCTCGACGCGGCAAGACGCGCCCCCTGCCCGGCGGAGCGGCGCCGCGCCTCGCCTAGCGAACGAGGAGCGCGAACACCCGTCCCGCACGCGACCAGGTCTCCGAAACCTGCAGCCCCGCATCCGCTGCGCACCGGCGCAGCCCGTTCAGGCCGATCTCGTACCAGGGGAACGGAAGACTCGCGCGACCCTCATGATCGATCAGCGTGGCGTGGAACCCCCGGTCGCGGTGCGGATCCGCGTGCACCTCGACGATCACGGCACCGCCGGGCTGCACCAGCGACGCGCAGCGCGCCAGCAGCTCGGAGGGGTCGCCGCCTATGCCGATGTTCCCGTCCATCAGCAGCGCCGTGCCCCACTCGCCCTCGCGCGGAATCGCGTCGAACACCGAGCGGTGCAGCGCCGGCAGCCCCTGCGCATGCGCGTGCGCGACCGCCGCGTCCGAGACGTCCACCCCCAGGCTGAGGTGACCCGCCACGATCGCGGCCCGCACCATGCGCCCGGGACCGCAGCCGACGTCAAGGATCGCCCCTGATGCGCGCTCCAGCACCGACCGATCGGCGTCATCGGCCGCCGCGAGGAAGCGCGCCAGCTCGACCGGAGCGCCGGGCGCACCATCGTGATCGACCATGCGCAGGACACCGCCTCCGGTGCGCAGCGCCGTCGCATACGGCGATGCGTCGCCGGCATCGAAGTGCGCAACGATCGGCAGCGTCATGACGCACCCCCGGCGACCGGCGTGAGGCCCCGCGCATCGAGCAGTCGCGCGAGGACGCTCGAGCCGTCGAGTTCGGCCGACACCGTGCGCAGGCTGTCGATGTCGTCGATGTCCGTGAGCATGGGCAGATCGGCGACGCTCAGCCCGGCATCCACCAGCCGAGAACGCTGTACTGCGCCGGTGTCGTCCCGAGACATCGGCACACCGCGCACGAGATCACCCCTCGGCATCCCTCCGACCGTGCGGTCCCGAACCCCCAGCAGCCAGAAGCCGCCGTCGGAAGCCGGACCGAACCAGGCGTCGACGCCGAGCGGCCAGCGGCGCGCCACCATGCGCAGCAGTTCAGGATCGATCTGCGGCGTGTCCATCCCGATCAGCAGCGCCGGTCCGTCGAGGCGGTCGAGCGCATCGGCGATCCGATCGTCGAGCCCGCCGTCCGACTGCGGGATCTGCTCGAACCCTGGCGTCTCGGGCAGCGCCCCCTGCACGCAGAGCACACGCCGGACGTCGACGCCGCGCACCGCCGCGATCGTGTCATCGAGCGCCGCATGGGCGATCTGCGCGGCATCCTCGAGCGAGAACGGCGGGTGCAGCCGCGTCTTGACCCGGCCGGGGATGCACTCCTTGGCCATGATCACCACCGTGACGCCGTTCATGCGTACCTCCGCAGCATCCGGAGCATGTCGCCGATGGCCTGAGCCGTCCCTCGGATCGTGCCGGTGACCTTGGACTTCCCCACGCGAGGGCGGTAGTCCACCGGCACCTCATCGATGCGCCAACCGGCCCGCTGCGCCCGCAGCACGAGTTCGAGCGGATACCCGCTGCGCCGATCCCGGATGCCGAGGCCCACGAGGTGTTCTCGGTCGGCGGCCCGCATCGGCCCGAGATCGTGGAGTTCGACATCCATCCGCAGCCGCACGAACCAGAGCAGCACCGCATTCGCGAACCGTGCATGCAGCGGCCAGGCGCCTGCGGTGACGGCGACCCGACGCCCCGACACGAGATCGGCGTCTCCTCGCCGGATCGGATCGACGACGCGATCGAGCTGACGCAGGTCGAACGAGCCGTCTGCGTCGCTGAACGCGACGATCGGCGCGGTCGCGGCCATGAGACCGGTGTGCACGGCGGCTCCGTATCCACGCTGGCCTGCGGTCACGACGGTCGCCCCGAGGCGTCTGGCGATCTCGGCCGAACCATCGGTGGAGCCGTTGTCCACGACGATCGCCCGGTACGACGGCGGGAGCTCGGCGAGCAGCGACGGAAGAGCCCGTGCCTCGTTGAGACAGGGCAGGATCACGTCGACGGAAGAGCTCATACCCAGAATGTAGGAACTCCGAGCCGTCAGCGCCGCCCCCAAACCCTTACGAACCGCGGACGCCGGGAGATCTTCGCGCCCGCCGACCGAGCGCCCCGCCTAACCTGGGTGCATGACGTCGACCGCGCCCGCCGAGCCCGCAGGGGACCTCGCCGACCGTCGCGTGCTCATCGTGGAAGACGACCCGATGGTGTGCGAGGTCGCCGAGACGTATCTGCACGCGGCCGGGTTCCTGGTGGACGTCGCGTCCGACGCGTTCTCGGGGCTGGATGCCGCGGCGAAGGGCCGCCCCGACCTGATCGTCCTGGACCGCATGCTGCCGGGGGTCGACGGCGTCGAGGTGTGCCGGCGCATCCGCGAGACATCGCAGGTGCCCATCATCATGCTGACCGCGCTCGGTGCGCCGGAGGACCGCATCGACGGGCTCGAGGCCGGCGCGGACGACTACCTCACCAAGCCGTTCTCCCCACGGGAACTGGTGCTGCGCGTGCAGTCGGTGCTGCGCCGGAGCCTCGCGGCGTTCGCGCCGGAGGCGCCGTTCGACCTCGGCCCGTTCCATCTGGATCCGTCGGCGCGGATCGTGACGGCCTCGGGGACGCCGCTGGAGCTGTCGGCCCGCGAGTTCGACCTGTTCGCTTTCCTGCTCAAGCACCCGCGGCAGACGTTCGACCGCCAGACCCTGCTGCGCACGGTATGGGGATGGGAGTTCGGCGACCTCTCCACGGTGACGGTCACCATGCGCCGGCTGCGGGAGAAGATCGAAGCCGACCCCGGCCATCCGGAGATCCTCGTCACCGTCTGGGGCGTGGGATACCGACTCGATATCGGAGGCTGACATGCCGCTGCCCGACCTCCTCACCATCGTCGGCATGGCCCTGGCGTGCGCGCTCGTCGTCGGCGCGCTGGGCCTGCTCGCGCTGCACCTCCTGCGTCGGCGCCCGCTCATCGCGCAGCTGTTCGTCGTCGTCCTGACCTCGGTGCTGTCGCTGGCCGCCGGGGTGCTCGCCGTGGCGCTCGCGATGTACATCTCGCCGCACGACTTCCTCGTCGTCGTGACCGTCACGATCGTCTCCGCCATCGTCTCGGTCTGCATCGCGCTGCTGCTCGGTCTGCGCATCGCACGAGCGGGCGACGAACTGCGTCGCCTCACGCACGCGATGGGAGACGGAGAGGTCGTCGACCAGCATCCATCAGCATCCCCCAGCGCCGAGTTCGAGGCCCTGGCGACCGAACTCGCCGAGACGAGCCACCGACTCGCGCAGGCCCGCGAGGAGGTGCAGGCCATCGACGCATCACGGCGCGAGCTGGTGGCGTGGATCTCGCACGATCTGCGTTCTCCGCTGAGCGGCCTGCGGGCGATGACCGAGGCGCTCGAGGACGGCCTCGCCGCGGACACTGCGCGGTTCCATCACCAGATGCGGCTGCAGGTCGACCGGCTGACCGCGCTGGTGGACAACCTCTTCGAGCTGTCGAAGATCTCCTCCGGAACGCTCGTGCTCAATCTGGAGCCCCTGTCGCTGCACGATCTCGTCAGCGACGCCGCGGCGGAGCTCGCTGCGGTCGCGCAGGCCAAGAGCATCGTGCTGGTGGAGCGCACCAGTCCCGACCACACGCTGGTCGGGGACCCGCGCGAGCTCTCCCGCGTGGTGTCGAATCTGCTCATGAACGCTCTCGAGCACACGCCGACGGGCGGCGAGGTCCGCATCAGCACGGTGCAGGATGCCGAGGGCGTGACGCTCTCGGTCCACGACTCGGGCTCGGGCATCGCCGAGGAAGATCTGCACCGCATCTTCGATCCGGGCTGGCGCGGCACGCACGCCCGCACGCCGGGAACGGGGATCGCCGGCACCAGCGGCGCAGGGCTGGGACTGGCGATCGTGCGCGGGATCGTGGAGGCGCACCAGGGCCGCATCAGCGCGACGAACGAGCCGACCGGATGCCGATTCGACGTGCGGCTGCCGAGTGGAGTCGAGGGCTGAGTCCCCTGGGGCGACCGCCCCGCTACGCTGGCCCGGTGACGCGCTCCCCCGGCCGGCTGGCCCTCGCACCGCTCTACCTCGCGGGGTTCACCACCGCGTTCGGCGCGCACGGCGTCGCGAGCGTCCTCGGCTCGGAGTCGGATGACATCGGCATGTCCCTGCTCGCGTTCGGGGCGGTCCTCGCGCTGTACGACGTCGCGGAGGTGTTCCTCAAGCCGGTCTTCGGCGTGCTCAGCGACCGGATCGGCGTGAAGCCCGTGATCCTCGGCGGGCTCATCGCGTTCGCCGCAGCATCCGCCGTCGCACTGTTCGTGGCGACGCCGCTGGCCCTGGCGCTCGTCCGGCTGGGTCAGGGCGCCGCCGCATCGGCGTTCTCGCCGTCGTCGTCCGCGGCCGTCGCGCGGCTCGCGGGCGATGAGCTGCTGGGCCGCTACTTCGGCCGGTACGGAGCCTGGAAGAGCATGGGGTACATGCTCGGTCCGATCCTCGGGATCTGGCTCGCGTACGCGTTCGGCCTGCAGGCCGTCTACGGCGCGCTGGTGGTCCTCGCGCTCGTCGCGGCGTCCGCTGTCGCGCTGCGCGTGCCTCACCTGCCGCCTCTTCCGAAGTCCAGGGCGACGGTGCGGGATCTGTTCGCGCAGATCACCGCTCGCTCGTTCCTCATCCCGACGCTCGTGCTCGCCACGAGCACGGCGATCCTCGGCGTCGCAGTCGGCTTCCTGCCGCTGCTGGCCGTGCGGCTCGGACTGCATCCGCTGGTGGGCGCGGTCGCCGTCGCCGTGCTGGCCCTGGCATCCGCGCTCATCCAGCCGCTCGTCGGGAATGCCCGCGACCAGGGTCGGATGCGCACCGGCAGCGGTACGGCCGCCGGTCTGGCGCTGGCCGCTGGCGCGCTGCTCCTGCTCGCCCTCACGCCCGGTGTCGTGTCGCTGTTCGTCGCCGCGGTGGGGATCGGCGTCATGATCGGCGTGGTCACCCCACTCGCCTTCGCGCACCTCGCCGCCTCGACGCCGCCGGATCGGATGGGCCGCACGATGGGCAGCGCCGAACTCGGGCGCGAGTTGGGGGACGCTGCGGGTCCGTTGGTCGTCGGCGGAGTCGCCACGGCCGCCGGGGTCCCCTTCGGCCTCGGCATCCTCGCAGTGCTCACCGCCGGCGTGGGCGCGACGGCCTGGGGGATGCTGAGGCGCACGCCGAGCGAACCAGCCACGCGTCCCCGCTAGAGTGGCACCCGGCATCACACACAGGGGGTCCCATGTCGGTTGGTCTGCTCGCGGTCGTCGACGACATCCTCAGCGCCGCGCTGAAGGCGTCGTCCAAGGCGGCCGGCGTCGTGATCGACGACGCCGCTGTCACGCCGCAGTACGTGCAGGGCATCACGCCCGCGCGCGAGCTGCCGGTGGTCCTGAAGATCGCGCTCGGATCGCTGGTCAACAAGTTCGTGATCATCATCCCGATCGCGCTGCTGCTGACCGCGTTCGCCCCGTGGGTGCTGCCGTATCTGCTCATCATCGGTGGCACGTACCTCTGCTTCGAGGGCTCCGAGAAGGTGCTGGAGTGGTTCGGGTTCCATCACGGCCATGCCGACGAGGGCGCACGCGATGAGAACAAACTCGTGTTCGGCGCCGTCCGCACCGACCTCATCCTCTCCACAGAGATCATGCTCATCTCGCTCGCGAACCTCGAGTCGGGGCTGAGCATCTGGATGACCCTCGGCATCCTCGCCGTGATCGCGCTGCTGATGACGGGCGTCGTCTACGGCGCGGTGGCGCTGCTGGTGAAGATCGACGACATCGGCCTGAAGATGGCGAAGAACTCCGACCGCCGCGTGCGGCACACCGGCACCAGGATCGTGCGCTCGATGCCGGCCGTGTTCCGCGTCATCTCGGTGATCGGCACCGTCGCGATGCTCTGGGTCGGCGGCCACCTGGTGCTGGCGAACCTCGGCGCCGTCGGGCTGGTGGGCATCACCGACTTCGTCCACGGGATCGAGCACCTGCTCGAGCCGCTCGGCGGATTCGTGGTCTGGTTCGGCGACACCCTGATGTCGGCCATCGCGGGTCTGGTCCTCGGACTCGTGATCGTCGGAATCGTGCTGCTGATCGGTCGGATGCTGGGCAAGGAGCCGAGCTTCACCGAGGGCGGGGAGTCCCCCGCCGACGTGCACGCCTGACGCCGCGGCCGCCCGGCGGAGGCGACGGATCACGGATGCCGTGACGATTCACGGACGTATCCGGTGAATCGATCCGTGAATCGTCACCGGGTCCGTGAATCGTCACGGTCCGATCCTCGTGGGTCAGACGTTCGCGCGCCGCGGCAGCACCCAACCGGCCCGTGGAAAGTGACAGGTGTACCCGTTGGGGATGCGCTGCAGGTAGTCCTGGTGCTCGGGCTCGGCCTCCCAGAACGGGCCCTCGGGCTCGATCGTGGTGACGGCCCTGCCCGGCCACAGCCCCGACGCGTCGACGTCGGCGATCGTGTCGCGGGCGACCTGCTCCTGCTCGGGCGAGAGCGGGAAGATCGTCGACCGGTAGCTGGATCCGATGTCGTTGCCCTGGCGGTTCAGCGTCGACGGATCGTGGATCTGGAAGAAGAACGCCAGGATGTCGCGGTAGGTCGTCTTCGTCGGGTCGAACACGATCTCGACCGCCTCGGCGTGACCGGGGTGGTTGCGATAGGTCGCGTGGTCGTTCTCGCCGCCGGTGTATCCGACGCGGGTGTCGAGGACGCCGGGCTGACGGCGGATGAGGTCTTCCATGCCCCAGAAGCAGCCGCCGGCGAGGACGGCGGTCTCGGTTCCGGGCGTACGGGTGATGGCTCCGGTGTCGGTCATGAGTGGCACTCCTTCTCTGACGCTGCTCTGATGTGAGGTGCGTCTGTAGAGGACAACGACGAACGCAGCGATTTTGGTCCCGAGTCGTCCCTGTTCCAGGGTACGCGCGCTGACCACCCATCCTGCTAGCGTCAACGACGTGCACATCAGGGATGCCGAGGCCGCCGACCTCACCACGATCACCGAGATCCACAACGAGGCCGTCGTGAACACCACGGCCGTCTGGGACGAGCAGACCGTCGACGTCGCCGACCGCGCGGCCTGGCTGGCCGATCGCACCGATCATGGCTTCCCGGTGCTCGTCGCCGTCGATGATTCCGGAGTCCTCGGATACGCGACGTTCGGTCCGTGGCGCGCCCGCAGCGGGTACCGCCATACGGTCGAGCTCTCCGTCTACGTGCATCCCGACCGTCAGGGCCGCGGCATCGGCAACGACCTCATGGCGGCGCTGATCGACCGCGCACGCGAGCACGGCGTGCACGTGATGATCGCCGCGATCGAGAGCCGCAACGCCGGCTCGATACGCCTGCACGAGAAGCACGGATTCGTGCAGACGGGCCTGCTGCCTCAGGTCGGCACGAAGTTCGGCGGCTGGCTCGATCTCGCGTTCCTGCAGCTCATCCTGGACGAGCGCACAGCCCCGGCCTGAGCGCGACCTACTGCGCCGGCAGGCAGCCGCCGTCCATGATGATCCCGCCCACTTCGATGATGACCTCCTCCGGGGTCACCGCACCGAAGACGCAGCCGCCCTCGGGACCGGCGACGCCGAACAGGACGTCCCCGGCGCCGGATCGGAGCTGAGGCTGAGGCAGCCCGGCATCCGTGATCACCTGCTCGACGGTCTCGGCCGAGATGGTTCCGGACACGCGGATCTCCTCCAGCCCCGCCCGCACGGGCTCGACGAACTCCTGCGCCGCCGCGGTCGCGTCCTCCGACAGCTCCATTCGCTGGCGGTACCGGTCGTTCTGCGCCATCGCCGCATCCGGGTCGTACGGCGCGCATTCGGGCGGAAGCTCCGCACCCTCCACCTGCGGGCATGCGGCGGTGGGCGTCGGCGTCGGCGTGCCCTCGGCACCGGGCGCACCGGCGCCCGCGCATCCGACCAGCGCCGCCAGCACGACGAGACAACCCACGACACCGATCCTGCGAGACATGCGCCCTCCCCCTCGGCGCCGTCCGGCGCGTCGCCTCATGCAAGCACACGCGCTCACGGATCGATAGCCTGAACCGGTGTTCGACAGCCCTCTCTCAGCGTCGGCGTACGAGGTGCTCGGCGTCGCCCCCGACGTGGACGACGACGGGTTGCGCCGCGCCTATCGGCTGCGCCTGCGCGAGACCCACCCCGACACCGGAGGGGATGCCGCGGCCTTCATCCAGGTCCAGCACGCGTGGGAGCTGATCGGCACAGCCGACGCTCGCCGCGCCTACGACCGCGGACACGACGACGGAGATCGGCTGCAGTGGGGCGGACGGATGACCGGCGCGAGAGCCGGGACCCGCCCGAAGACGGCATCCTACGGCCGCGCCGGCTCCTGGCGTCGCGAGCGCTATCTGTCCCTCGTCCGGGAGTGGGCGGAGGGCGAGGTCGCGGATCCGTACTCGCCGGCTTTCGTCCGCTCGACGCCGTGGAGCCTGCGCCGCCTGCTGGCGGATGCTCTCGCCGAGGAGGACACGGCTCGGGCGATGGAGGACCTCGGCATCGGCTTCACCGTCTGGCACGCCGTCGCCACCGGTCCCGGCGATGAGACCCTGGACCATGTCGTGCTGAGCCCGACCGGTCTGTACGGTCTGGTCTCGGAGGACTTCGGTGGACCGGTGGGATTCCGCCGCGACGAGATCACGGGTCCTGAGGCCGGAGATCGGATGCCGATCCGCGAACTGCTCTCCCGGATGCGGGCCGTCGCGCGCTCCGCGCGGGTGCGTTTCGGCGGAGCGATCGTCGTGCTGCCGGATGACGACGTCGTCCAGCCCGTCACGCAGCTCGGGGTCGTCGGGAACGTCCCCGTGATCGCGGTGCGGCGCAGCGCCCTGCGCACGGTCCTGCGCGCCGGGGTCCCTGGTGCGCGCATCGTCGGCGGGAACGAGCTCTTCGACGTGCGCACGCGTCTGAAGCAGACCGTGCGGACGCGCTGATCCTCATCCTTCCCGCGTGATCTTCCGGCCCGGCGCTGGCCGCGGAGTGCACGACAGTGCCAATGTGGGTCAGGACGTACGAGAGGAACCACGATGCAGCGCCCTTTGGCCGGCCTCACTTCGAAGAATCTGGCTTCCGAGCTGACCGCCGGCGTCACGCTCCTCGCGATCGCGATCCCGCTGAACATCGGGTACGCGCAGATCGCCGGCCTCCCGCCGACCGCCGGCCTGTACGCGCTGATCGTGCCGACCATCATCTATGCGCTGGTCGTCTCGTCCCGCCAGGTGGTGGCGTCGCCGGATGCCGCGGCCGCCGCCCTGGTCGCCTCATCGGTCGGCGGGCTCGCCGCCGCCGGCAGCGCCGACTACGCCACGCTCGCCATGGCGCAGGCGATCATCTGCGGCATCATGTTCATCCTGCTCGCGGTGTTCAAGCTCGGCTTCCTCGCCAATTTCCTCTCCAAGCCGATCCTCGTCGGCTTCGTGGGGGGTCTGGCGCTGGACATCATGGTCAGCCAGGTCGCCAAGATGCTCGGCGTGAAGATCGAATCCGGTGGTGAGTTCGTCGAGAAGGTCACTGGCCTGATCACCGGTCTCGGCACGATCAACGGCTGGTCGGTCCTGATCTCGGTGGTCTCGGTGGCGGTCCTGATCTTCGGCCGCGTCTACCTGCGGGCCGTGCCGTGGGCGCTCGTCGTACTGGTGCTCGCGACCGTCGTCGTCGTCACCGCCGGCCTCGACCAGAAGGGCGTCGCCGTGCTGGGCGAGGTCCCGGCCGGCGCGCCGGCGCTCACGTGGCCGATGCTGGACTGGGTGACGTGGGCGGCGCTGATCCCGTCCGCGCTTGCGTTGACGCTCGTCACCACCGCCGAGGGATTGCTCGTGTCACGCTCGTATTCCGAGAAGCACGGCTACCCGTTCCGCGCGAATCGCGATCTGATGGCGTTCGGCTTCGCGAACATCGCCGCGGGCGCGCAGGGCAGCTTCTCGGTCGGATCGTCCACCTCTCGCACCGCCGCGATGGACCAGGCCGGTTCCCGCACCCAGCTGCCCTCCCTCGTCCTCGCGGTCGGCACGCTGCTGCTGCTCCTGTTCGGCACCGAGCTGCTGGCCGACATCCCCTCCCCCGTGATCGGCGCGATCGTGGGTGTCGCGGTCATCCCGCTGCTCGGTATCCGGGAGTTCATCGACTTGTGGAAGGCCGACCGCTTCGAGTTCATCATCGGCGCGATCTGCTTCCTCGTGACGCTGTTCGTCGGCTCGATCCCCGGCATCCTCGTGGCCTTCGTGCTCGCGCTGATCAACATCGCCAAGCGCGCGGCCAGCCCGGCCATCGACGTCCTGGAGTCGTCCGGCGATCCGGGCGAGTCCCTGCTCGAGGACGCACCGGCAGGGACCGTCACGGCCCCGGGTGTCATCGTCGTCCGCATGGCGGCACCCCTGTTCTTCGCGAACGGCGCTGTCTTCACCACCGCCGTCAAGGACGCCGTCACCGCAGCGGGCGACGGCCAGGTCGAGCATGTCGTCGTCGACATGGAGGCCGTCACCGACATCGATGTGACCGGTGCCGAGTCCTTCGCCGCACTGAAGACCTGGCTGGCCGAACAGAGCATCACGCTCGGCTTCAGCCGGGTGCGTCCCAAGACGCAGCAACGGCTCACCCGCCTGGAGCTGCTCACCGACGAGAAGCTCTACGCCACCAACCGCGCCGCGATCATCGATCTCACCGGCACTGAACCAAAGGACAGCTGATGAATGCCGTCATCGGGGAGCTCCTCCCCCTCGCACTCGGAGTCGCGATCAGTCCGATCCCGATCATCGCCGCGATCCTCATGCTGCTCTCGCCCAAGGCGCGAGTGACGAGTGTGGGGTTCCTGCTCGGCTGGCTGATCGGCATCATCCTCGCCGTCACCGTGTTCACCCTGCTGTCCTCGATCCTCCCCGAGAGCGACGAGGACACCTCGCAGCCGATCAAGGGCATCATCCAGCTCATCCTGGGTGCACTGCTGTTCCTGCTGGCGCTGAAGCAGTGGCGCGGTCGACCCAAGGAGGGCGAGGAGCCGAAGCTGCCCGGATGGATGCAGGCGATCGACAAGGTCTCGTTCCTCGGCGCCTTCGGGCTCGGTTTCCTGCTCTCCGCCCTCAACCCGAAGAATCTCATCATGGCGGCTGGCGCCGGCACCGACATCGGAGCAGCCGAGCTGTCCTCCGGTTCGATCATCGGCGTGATCGCGATCTACACGCTGATCGCAGCATCCACCGTCCTGATCCCCGTGGTCGGCTACCTGATCGCCGCCGACAAGCTCAGCGGCGCGCTGGATGCTCTGCGCACCTGGCTGACCAAGGAGAACGCGGTCATCATGGCCGTGCTGCTGCTCGTGATCGGCTTCTCGATGGTCGGCAAAGGCATCGGCAGCTTCTGAGTTCAGCCCGTGGCAACGAGAAGGGGGACGATCCGAATCGGATCGTCCCCCTGTCCGTGAAGTTCAGCGGATCAGCTGAGTGCCTTGGCCTTGAGCTGCGCGAAGTCCTCTGCCGTGATGGCGCCGGAGTCCAGCAGCGCCTTCGCCTTGGCGATCTCCTCGGACGGGCTCGAGCCCGCGACCTGCTGGATGTACGAATCGGTGGCCTGCCTGACCTGCTGCGCTTCGACGGCGCTGCGATCGGCCATGCCCTTGCCGCGCGCGATCAGGTAGACCAGCGCGGTGAGGAACGGCACGAAGATCAGGAAGAGCACCCAGATCGCCTTCAGCCAGCCGTTCAGCTTCCTGTCGCGGAAGAGGTCGCCGATGATGGCGAACAGCGCGAACAGGTAGGCGATGAAGGCGAATGCCCAGACGAACCACCAGATGATGTCCCAGAACGATGTCCAGAAGTTCATGATGAACCTTTCGGTTGTGCTCCCCCGCGGAAACTGTGCGGATGCTGAGAACGCTATCGTTCCCACGGGGTCCGCGTCCACGGTCGTCTCCGTGTATAACGGGTGTCATGCACGTGCCCGCAGCACTGACGTGGCAGTGGTCGCGCTTCGCGCTCGGTGTGGTGTTCGCGCTCCCCGGCATCCTCGTGGCTCCGTTCTCGCCGACCGCGGGACTCGCCCTGGCCATCGGCGTCCTGCCGGCTGCCGCGTTCGGTCTGCCGGCCCGGCGCAGCCGACGCGCGATCCTCCCGATCGTCGGAGTGCTCAGCGCCCTGGGTCTTCTGCTGGGTTCGACGCTGACCCGCGTCCCCGCGATCGCCGTCGTGTCGCTCTTCATCCTTTCGGTCGCCGCCAGCCTCAGTACGCGGTGGGGCCGCCTCGGGCAGCTGATGCTCGCGCTGGTGCTGCCGCTGGTGGGCATGGGATTGAGCTTCCCCGAGCTGTCCACGACCTGGGTGATGGCGGCGTGCATCGTCGCGGGGTCCGTCTACGCCTGGCTGGTCTCGCTGCTGTGGCCGGAGCGCGATGAGCATCTGCCGCCGACGCCTCCGACGACGCGGGGCGCCGATCTCATCGGCTACGGCATCCTGCTCGGTCTGGCGAGCGCCATCGCGGCATCCATCGGGTACGTCCTCGATCTCGAGCACGTCGGGTGGGCGACCGGGACCGTCCTGCTCGTCATGCGGCCGGCGCGCGGCCAGGTCATCCTGCGCAGCGTCGGACGAGCCGCGTCGGTCTTCCTCGGCGCAGCGGCTGCGCTTGTCTTCGCCTTGTTCGAACCGGGCGGGGCGCTGATCGGGCTCCTGATCGCCCTCGCGATCGGCGCCATGAGCGCCATGCAGGAGAGCCGCTGGTACGTCGCACCGGCCTTCACCACCCTGGTGGTGCTCACCCTGATCCTGTCGACGTCCACGGCATCACCGGGCGCCCGCTTCGTGGAACGGACCATCGAGACGCTGCTGGGCGTCGGCCTGGCTCTGGTCTTCGGCGCGGCGGTGCCGTCCCTGATCGCGCTGCTGCGGGCGCAGATCGCACGCTCGCGATGATCAGTCGTCGCTCTTGCTGAACGCGTTGCGCAGCACGAGGAACACGACCAGTGCGACGACGGCCACGATCGCGAGCTTCGCGATGAACCACAGCACCGAGAACAGCAGACCGACCAGCCACCAGGCGATCACCACTGCGACGATGACGCCGAGGACGGTCCAGATCGTGTTCTTGGTCATGCCTCCAGCTTACGGAGTCCCCCGTACCGACCGGCCCGCGTCAAAGCGGGACGCCCCCGGCCTCCGCCTGCCAGACCACGCGCAGCACGTTGAGGACATCGTCGCGATCCGCGCCGGTCGCGCCGGCCTCGTCCACCAGCTCGCGGATCCGGCGGATCACCGAGCCGGGCAGCACCGCCGCCGATGCGGCGACGCGGGTTCCCGCGGCCGTTCGACTCACCACGAGGCCGTCCTGCTCGAGCATCTTGTACGCCTTGGCCGCGGTCCCCGGAGCGACGCCGAGATCGGCGGCGGTCTGCCGCACCGTCGGCAGGCGCTCGTCGGCACCGAGCTGCCCCGAGAGGATGAGCCCGCGGAGCTGGCGATAGATCGCGATCGTCGGACTCGCCTCGTCCGACGTCGACACGAGAGGCTGGACGGTCATCGGAGCGCCTCGACGCCGAGCGGCCGCACCGCCGGAGCGCCGGACTGGACGGATCGGGGAACCCCGGCGACGACGAGCAGAAGGACCACGAAGGCCGCGATCTCGAGAAGCGGCGCCAGCCATCCGAGAAGCATCGCCAGTTCGGCGTATCGCCACGTCGCTTCATAGGCGCCGCCGTTCTGCCCCTCGATGACGACGTCCGTGATCGTCCCTGCGCCGGCGACCAGTCGCCACGCGCCCGCGAGGGCGAGCAGCATCCCTGCCGAGGCGACTCCGACGATCCCCGAGGCGACTCCCCGGCGCCCTTCGCGCTCCGCGACGACGGCCTCCGGACGGAGATACGGACGTGCGGCATTGGCGTGCAGCGCCGCCCAGGCGACCGCCACCAGCGCAGCCAGGCACAGCAGCACCGGCACGCCGTAGGTCCACCCGTAGAACCACGGGCGGAGCGGGTCGACTCCTGGCTCGTTGGCGATCGGAATCTCCAGCCACACGTACCAGCCACGGCTGTTCGCGGACGACGCGAGGCCAGCGATGACGGTGGTCGCCAGCAGGACGAGCGCCAGGATGCCGGCGCCGACGATCCCCCACCGCGGACCGAAGCTGCGCCACGTGCGTCGGGCCACAGGCGGAACCGGAACCTCGGACGGCGCCGTGCCGCGAGTGAGGACGAGAGCGAGCAGGACGCCGAGCCCGAGGGCCGCCACGAGCAGCGGGGTGGCGTACCGCCACCAGGCGACGGCGTCGACGAGATCGAGCACATATCCGCTGAGCACGTGTTCGCCCACGAACAGGACGATCACCGCGAGTGCGGCGATCGACAGCGTTCGCCGCTCCGGCAGGTACCTCCGCCGCAGCGACCGGCGCACGTCGTCCGACAGTTCGGTCGGCGCCGCGTCCTCACGGGGTCGCGTCAGGATGATCAGGATGCCGGCGGCGAGAAGCCCTGCGAGCAGCAGCGAGAACAGCGGTGTCGAGAACGCCGCCGCGACCAGGTCCAGCGGACCGAATGCGGTCAAGTCCGGCATAAGTGCCTCCGATCAAAGTTGTGTCATATGTATATCACAACTTGTATCAAGGCCAAGGAACAATATTGTCGAGTCACCAGGCGGTGACCGCAGCGAGCTGTTCTGTCAGCGCATCTCGGAGCTCCTCGGGCAGCTCCATCGCCGCGATGGCGTCCGTCGCTGCATGCTCCGTGATGGCGTTCCAGGCCAGCCGCTTGGTCTCGTAGCCGATCCCGGCGTGCTGCAGCTGCGCGAAGACCCGGTCCGGATCGAACGGCGCCGATCGCTGCGCACCGATGATGCGCAGCGCGAAGCCGTCGTCGAGACCCACGTTCCCGAGGTCGACGCCGAGGCCCGCCGGTGCGAGCGCCTCCGGATCGGCCGCCAGCACCCGTGAGGACAGCATCCGTTCGTCCCCGAGCGAGACGGATTCGGCGCCTGCGATGCCCGGGATCCGCACGGTAACGTGCCGGGCGCGCAGGGGCGCGCCGGAATGCGTCGCCACCAGCGTGATGTCCGCACGTCCGTCCGCGCGCACCTCGAGCGTCTGCGCGAACGTCACGATCCCTGGCGCCGGGTCGGCCGAGCCGTCGTCCTCCACCAGAGTCGAGGCAGCGGTCCCGGGGATCACCAGAAGCTCCAGGTGCTCCGGCGCGTCGGCCGCATGAGACATGGGGTCCGCATCGAGGGGGACGACGGCACCGGAGCGCGCGAGCACCGGATACTCCTCGAGCGAGCGCGTCAGCAGCACCTCGCGCGAGCCGCGATAGCGCAGTCCGGTGATGAGGTCGACCCACTCGCCTTCGGGCAGCCACGCCCTCGCCGTCGCGAGCAGCGCGGACGTCTCGCGCGGCGCCGTGATCGGCACCACCATGAGGTGCTCGCCGAGCAGGTACTGGTCGGGATGCCGGTACGCACCGCCCGCGCGCGGAGCATCGTGATACAGCGGGCGCACGACGCTCACATGGTCGCGGTGGGCCGCCCACGCCGCGGTGTAGAGCATCGGGATCAGCCGGTGCCGCAGTCGCAGATACCGGCGCATGATCGTCGCGGCCGGCTCTCCGTACGCCCACGGCTCCTTCGAGCTGAACGGATTGGTCGACGAGTGCAGCCTGTTGATCGGCGACAGCACGCCGAACTGCAGCCAGCGGACGGCGAGTTCGACGTCATGGACGCCGTGCATGTGTCCGCCGATGTCATGGCTCCACCACGTGTACCCCGCGTTCGCCGCCGTCGCGGTGAACGCCGGCTGGAACGCGAGCGATGCCCAACTGACGATCGTGTCGCCCGAGAACCCCACGGGATATCGATGTCCGCCGCGCTCGGTGTAGCGCGAGAACGTCAGCGGCCGGCGTCCGTGCCGGGCCGAGGCGTGGAAGTGCGTGTGGTTCAGCATCCAGAGCGGATCCAGGCCGGGAAGGTGCGAATGCTCGCCGGACTGCCAGTCGATCCACCAGAAGTCGACACCCTGATCCTCGAGCGGCCCGAGCACGTGCTCCTGGTAGGCGTCCATGAAGCGGCGGGAGGACACGTCGAAGTCGATCGGCGTTCCGTTCGACGGGTCGATCCCCATCGTCTCGGCGACCGCCGGGTACGACGACTCGTGGCGACGGATCCCGTCGGCGGGATGCAGATTGAGCGTGACCGCGAGCCCTCGGTCGTGCAGTTCTGCGAGGAACCGCTCCGGATCCGGGAACAACTCGCTGTTCCAGGTGTACCCGGTCCAGCCGGTCCCGATCGCCGGATCGACATCCACGAGGTGCCAGTCCATGTCGATCACGGCGACGGACAGCGGGATGCCGTCGTCGTGGAACCGCGTCATCAGCGCGAGGTACGCGGGCTCGTCGTACGCCCAGTACCTGCTCCACCAGTTGCCCAGGGCGAACCGCGGCACGAGGGGGATGGGACCCGTGAGCTCGTGGAAGGTGCGCAGGGCCGCGGTGTAGTCGCGACCGTATCCGAAGAAGTAGAAGTCCTGACCCGTGCTGTCGCGCGGGCGGATCCACCCGTCCTCACCGAGCAGCAGCGAATCGGAGTCGTCGAGCACGCCGAAGCCGAAGGTCGACAGGATCCCCGGAGGGACCTCGATCGCCCCGTCGATCTCGTCGAGCGTTCGCACCGTGCTGCCGAGGTTGCCGCGCAGCGGCAGGGTCTGCGGATACACCTGTCCCGGCCGCCACGTCGTATAGTGCACGTCGGTGGCTCCGGCCAACAGGGTGATCGAGAGTCCGGCGGTGCTCGGCATCCGCTCGTCGTAACGCAGGCGAAGACTGTCGGTGGTGATCTCGATGCCGTGCTCGGTGCGCGCGACCCGGAACGCCGGGACCGGGAACGTGCGGTTCATCACCTGCTGGGTCTTCTCGTCCGCGAAGCGCTCCTGCGGATCCCACTCGACTCGGATCAGACGGTCCGTCAGGACGGAGATCCGGTAGCCGGTACCGGTGACGGTCGCACCATCAGCGGCCGGCGCCGGCGCTCCGTCCGACAGCGAGATCTTCGTGTGCTCCGGCATCCTCAACCCTTCAGCGCTGCGCTCGCAGCCCCGGCGATGAACCGGCGCTGGAACACGATGTAGACGATCATCACCGGCACGATCGCCAGTGTCGTGGCGGCGAACAACCCGCCGTAATCCGTGCCGTACTGCCCTCTGAAGGTGGTGAGCCCGACGGCGAGCACCTGCTTCTCCTCGGACGAGATCATCAGATACGGCCAGAGGTAGTCCTCCCAGACCCAGAGGAAGATGAAGATCGACAGTGCCGAGATGGCGTTGACGCTCATGGGCGCGACGATGCGGTGGAAGATGAACCACTCCGACGCTCCGTCGATGCGGGCGGCCTCGAGGATCTCATCGGGCACGGCATCCATGCTCTGTCGCATCATGAAGATGCCGAACGCGCTGATGACGGCGGGGATGATGATGGACGCGTAGCTGTCGGTGAGTCCCACCTCGCGGAACATCGTGTACCGGGGGATGATGACGACGGCCCAGGTGACCATCATGGTCGACAGGATCACCGCGAACAGCGGACCGCGGCCACGGAAGCGGTACTTCGAGAACACGAAGCCGCCCACGAGGCTGGTGTAGACCGACAGTGCCGTGATCGTCACGGACAGGAACACGCTGTTGAAGAACAACCGGAGGAAGTCGAGCTTCGTCTGGATCGAGATGAAGTTCTCGATCGTCCACTCCTTCGGGAGGAAGGTCTGGTCGAATCCGACGATCTCGGCGTTGGACTTGAACGCCGAAAGGATCATCCAGAAGAACGGCAGGACGATGATCAGGCCGACCACCAGCAGCATCGCGTTCAAGGCGAGCACGCGCGCCTTCATGAGGCCCTCCCTTCGGAGCGCTTGGCGAACCGTCGACGCCGAGGGGCGTCGAGCGCGGACTGATTCATCCGCCAGGACGCCGCGGTCAGGACGGCGGTGATGATCAGCAGCACGAAAGCGATGGCGGAGGCGTATCCGAAGTCGTACTTCACGAACGCCTGGTCGTAGATCATGAAGGAGATGAGCTGCGTCGAGGTGCCTGGGCCGCCGTTGGTCATCACCAGCACCTGGACGAACGCCTGCAGGTAGCCGATCATCGAGGTGATGACGATGAAGAAGAGCATGGGCCGCAGCAGCGGCAGGATCACGTGCCAGAATCTGCGCCACGCGTTCGCGCCGTCGACGGATGCCGCCTCGAGCACATCCTCCGGGATCGCGTAGAGACCCGCGAGGAAGAGGATGACGGCGAATCCGAAGTCCTTCCAGATCGTCATGATCACGATCGCGAGCAGCGAGTAGCGCTGATCGAACAGCCAGTTGATGTCGAGGCCGAACAGCGTGTTGATGGCGCCGAACTGCGGGTTGTACATGAGTGTCCACAGGAACGCGACGGCCACCAGCGGCATCACGGTCGGCAGGTAGAAGATCGTGCGGAAGAAGGTCCGCCACCGGCTGAGCTTCGAGAACAGCGCGTAGGCGATCGCGAGCCCGAGCACGACACGGCCGACGATGGCCAGGATGCCGAAGATCAGCGTGTTGCCGGATGCTCGCCAGAAGGTCGCGTCCGCGAAAAGCTCGGCGTAGTTGTCGATGCCGGTGAAGTCGAAGGTGCCGTTGAGCGGGTTCCAGTCATGGAAGCTGCCGACGAAGGCGATGCCGATCGGGATCAGCAGGAGCACGACGAGAGAAGCCATGATGATGCCGACGGTGAGGTTGCGCAGCCAGAGCTCGCTGGCTGGTCTGCGGATGCGGCGCGTGGCCTGTGTGACCGGGGCGGATGGCTCCGAGGCGATCGAGCGCGTGGGTGTCTTCAGGGTCATTGCGGGTGTCGCTCCCGGCCGCCTGAGCGGCCGGGAGCGCTCCTTCCTGCGAGAGTGCTCGGCTCAGTCGGCGGCGTAGAAGGCGTAGAGGCTCTCCGCCGCGGTGAAGTCCTTGCCATCGAGATCCTTCTCGATCGTCTTCTGGGCCGCGGCGAGCGCGTCCTCGGGAGCGACGCCGTTGAAGAGGATCTCCTCCCACATGGTGGCGGTCGACGTCTCGAAGGTGGCCGGCACGGGGCCCGGCCAGATGTAGCGCTCGATGTCGCCGAACGCGGCGAGCGCCGGGTCGTCCGCGAACGCCGGGTCCTCGGCGATCGGCTTGTACGCCGGGAAGATGCTGAAGCTCAGCGCGAGCTCCTTCATCGACTCCTCATCAGTCAGGTAGTAGCGCAGGAAGTCCTGGGCCACCTCCTTCTCGGCATGCGTTCCGTTCGCGTTGATGCCGAACGTCGACTCGCCGTTGTAGCGGTCGAAGGCATACGGGGTCTCCCCGGCATCCGGCACCGGCGTCTGGAACGCACTCCACTTCAGATCCGGGTAGTCATTGCGCAGCGTGCCCGAGAACCAGCCCCATGCGTAGGTCATGGCCGACAGGCCCTGGCCGAAGCTCTCGGTTCCCGAGGCGCCGAAGTTCGCGTCGCCCGAGCCGTCGGCGTAGATGTCCAGGAAGCGGTTGATGACCTCGAGGTTGGCCTCGTTGTCGACGGTGGGGGTGCTGCCGTCCTCGGCGAACAGGTTCTGTCCGAGCTGGTAGGCCATGCCCATCTGCATCGCCTGCCCCCCGCCGTTGAAGTTGAACCCGGCCTGGCGCAGCTCATCGCCGTCGCGGATCGTGAGCTTCTGGGAGACCTCGCGGAACTCGTCCCACGTGGTGGGGATGTCGGCTTCGGTGAGCCCCGCGGCCGCCCACATGTCGGTGTTGTAGTAGATCGATCCGCTCATGAGGCCGAGGTCGATGTAGTACGTCTCGCCGTCGATGACGTGGGCTGCCGCACCGGTGTAGTCGGCTTCGAGATCGGCCGCGTCGATGTCGTACGGCTCCATCTTGGAGATGAGGTTGTCGTGCTGCGAGTTGTGGACGTTGAAGATCGCCGGTCCCCCGTCGGACTGCAGCTCGAGCGGGAGCTTGGTCCAGTAGTCCTCCCACGGCTGGTTCACGACCTTGATCGTGACGTTCGGGTGGATCTCGCTGTAGGCGTCGGCGATGGCCTGGAACTGCTCGATGTTGCTCCAGGCCCACCACTCCAGTTCGATGGGCTTGCCGTCGTTGACCAGCGTGTTGGGGTCGTATGTCAGGTTGACGCCGGCGACGGGCAGCCCCTTGTCGGCTTCGGTGTCCTCGACGCCACCGGCATCGCTCGTGCACGCCGTCAACGACACGGCGATCGCTGCGGCTGCGCCGATCGCCGCAGCGCGGCTGACTCGCCTGCTTGCTCGGAACATGGAGACTCCTTTGTCTGGTTTACCGGTATACGTGTACCGGTAAACTATGATGCAACAGCGAGGCGCGTTCCGTCAAGAGGCGGCATGATGTGTGGTGACGAGGGGACGACGACATGGTGACGATCGCAGACATCGCGCGTGTGTGCGGGGTGTCGAAGATGACCGTCTCCAACGTGCTCAACGCGCGGGACGGCCGCGTTTCGGCGGCGACCAGGAAGCGGGTGCTCGAGGCTGCAGCCGAACTGAATTACCAGCCCAGTGCGGCAGCACGGTCACTGTCGGTGGCGCGCAGCGAGATCATCTCGCTGGTGTACTACGCCGCCGCCGAAGGGGACCTCGGCCTGTCCAATCCTCACGATGCGATGCTGCTCGGCGAGATCGAGCGCCATGTCAGCGCCGCAGGCAAGCACCTGATGATCCACGCCGCGACGGATGCCGCCGACACCGCCCGCCGGCTGCGGTCCTGGAACGTCGACGGCGCCGTATTCCTCGGCGTGCTGGCGGACGAGGTCGAGCAGCTACGTCTTCACCAGGATGTGCCGATGGTCTTCATCGACGCCTATACGGATGCCGAGGTCGCGACGGTCGGGATCGACGACGCGCAGGGCAGCTACGCGGCGACGCGTCACCTTCTCGACGCGGGCCACCGCGAGATCGCGTTCGTCGGCCCTGGTGCCTCGAGCGCCGGCGTCATCAATGCGCGCTTCACCGGGTTCGCACGGGCTCTCGCCGAAGAGGGCATGTCCGCCGATCCTCAGCGGGTGATCGCGAATCTCACCTTCGCGGATGCGGATGCCGCCGCGGAGGATCTGCTCGGCCGCACGCCGCGCTTCACCGCAGCGGTCGTCACCGCCGACATCCTCGCGATCGGACTGATCAAGGCCTTCGCGCGTCGTGGCATCCGAGTGCCCGAAGACTTCTCCCTGGTCGGCTTCGACGACCTGCCGATCGCGGAGATGGTCACGCCGTCGCTGAGCACCGTGCGCCAGGACATCGCCGAGAAGGCGCGAGCAGCCGTCGAGCTGCTGATGGACCAGCTCGACGGTCGACGCGATCCGCGACGCATCATCCTCGACCCGCAGCTGCTGGTACGGGATTCCGTGGCTCCGCCGGCGCACGGATAGATCCGTCCCGCCCTGAGAGACTTGAGCCGATGGAATTCCTGCGCTGGCTCGTCGACGTCTTCTCGTCGCAGTGGGTGCTGCCCGGCGGGCAGACGCTGCTCGTCCGAGAAGTGATCGGCAACGCGTTCGGCCTCGCCAGCGCGCTCGGTGGCATGCGCCGCAAGGTCTGGGCCTGGCCCGTCGGCATCGTCGGCAACCTGCTCCTGCTCACCGTCTTCCTCGCCTCGATCCTCGACCCAGCGCACTCCCTGCCGGCGCTGCTCGGCCAGGCCGGGCGCCAGATCATGTTCATCGCGGTCGCGATCTACGGCTGGATCCGCTGGCGGCGCGCGGCGGATGAAGGCGGCCAGGTGACCCCGCGCTGGGCATCCAACGGAACCCGCGTCGGCCTCGTCGTCATCCTCGTCGTCGGAACCGTGGCCCTGACGCCCGTCTTCCGCGCGCTCGGCTCGTGGGAACCGGTCTGGGCGGATGCCTGGACTTTCGTCGGGTCGCTCCTGGCGACCTACGGCATGGCGAAGGGCTGGACCGAGTTCTGGCTGATCTGGATCGCCGTCGACGTCGTCGGCGTGCCGCTGCTGTTCAGCTCGGGCTACTACGCGACCGGATTCATGTACGTCTTCTACGGCGCGTTCACGGCGATCGGATTCGTGGTCTGGTGTCGCGCGCAGGCGAACGCGAAACCGCAGATCGAGACGATCCTGCCGGATCCGACGGTCCACCGCACGGATGCCGCGGACGGCTGAGGCTCAGCCGAGCGGCGGACTCTGGAGCACCGTCGGCACGTACTCGAGCAGTTGGATGCTCTGATCGAAGGTGCGCGCCTCGACGAGGTCGAGTCGGACGTCCGGGTATCCGTCGAAGATGCGATCGCGGCCGGTCGCCCCGGTGATGACGGGGAACACGCCGACGCGGTAGCGATCGACGAGTCCGGCGGCGAGCAGCGACCGGCAGAGCGCCACGCTGCCGAGGGTGCGCAGCGGTCGATCCGATTCCGTCTTGAGCCGGTGGACGTACTCCACGGCATCCGTGGGGACCAGCGTCGTGTTCGCCCACGCCAGCGGCTCCGCCAGAGAGGACGAGAAGACGAACTTCTGGATGCCGTCGAGCATGTCCGTCCCGGGTTCGCCACCCGAGGCCAGCTCGGACATCAGCCGGTAGGTCGTCGCCCCCATGAGAAGCGGGTCGTCCTTCTCGGGCGAGCTCTCGAGCCACGCGAGGTATTCGGGTCCCTCCATGCCCCAGAATCCGGGCCATCCCTCGGCGGCGCCGTAACCGTCCAGGGAGCAGATGAAATCGATCGTCAGGGTCTGCATCGTCATCTCCTTCGGTCTCATGCAGGAGCCTAGGCCGGTCGGATGCCGCGCGGAACCCGTTCTCGCTCGGCCCATCACGCGGATCGAGCGGTGAGGAGCGCATGCAGGTCGCTCGCGGCGGCGAGCAGGCTGAGACTCCGCGCGGTGAGCGCGGAGAGCCGTTCGTCGAGGAGTTCTCCGGCGTGGGCGGTGAGGCCGTGCTCACGCAGCTGCACGAGCACCTGGCGGATCCGCGGGATCGGATAGCCGCCCTCCCGCAACGAGGCGACGATCCTGGCCTCCGCGATGCTGCGGTCGCCGTACTGCCGCGCACCGGTGTGCTGATGACGCCTCGGTCCGACGAGGTCCGCGTCCTCCCAGTGCCGCAACGCGGACGCGCGTACCCCCAGCGCCTGCGCCAACTCACCCACGGTCATGACGTCGCGCTCGTCGAAGTCGGTCTCCGGCTCGGAGAGCACCGCATCGAGCCCCCGGCGGGCGCTTCGCACTCGCGCGCGTTCGGCATCGAGTGCCGCATGGAGGCCGTCGATGCGCTCGGCGGCGTCGTCGAGGCTCCCGTTCAGCAACCGCGGCATGATGCGCCGCGCCGGGACGGGACCGATCGCCGCCGCGAGGGAACGATAGGCGCATGCGGCGGTGACATGCACCGATCGATAGCAGCGGTAACCGTTCGCGCCGCGATCGGCCACAGGAATCGCGCCCAGCCGTTCGAGATCGCGGATCTGCTGCGTCGAATAGCCGGCGATCCGGCCGACTTCAGCGGTCGTGAATGTCGGCTCTTGAGGGTTTGACATGGATCCTCTCGTGTTCTCGGGTGTGAACTCCACATAAGCACATGAAGGGAATCATCGAAGCATGCAGATGCACGAGATCATCAGTCACGTCCGTTCGCTGGAGGGCGTTCTCGTCGTCGAGCCCGACGAGAACGGGCCGTATCCGCGGCTGGCCTGGGGCGACGCGTTCTTCTACTACGCGCCCGATGGGGTGATGCCCGAGCGCACTCAGCCCTACGGAACGATCGTCACGAAGGACTACCCCGACGACACGGCAAGTCGCCTGGATGCGCCCGACCGCTTCCGCGTCAACATCCACGCAGGGCGGGAGCGGGTGGCGTCGCTGGCCGCTCCGGATGCCGGCCCCGCCGAGCCCGATGCGTTCGCCTTGCATCCCGTGTACGGCGCCGCCGGGTGGATCTCGGTCGTGAATCCCGGAGTGCGCACAGCCGAAACCGTCCTCCTGATGCTCGACGAAGCGCATGATGCCGCGCGCACCAGGGCGTCACGTCGACGGGGCACGGCATGAGTTCGCCGCAGGCGCTGGCCGAGTCGGACAGGCGCGCGGTGGCCGCATGGGCGGCCGCCTGCGCCGAACGCGTGCTCCCGGTGTTCGAGACCGAGGCACCGGCCGACGGACGACCGCGTGATGCGATCGCCCGCGCCCTCGCCTTCGCCCGTGGTGAGCTCACGGCTGCGGAGGAGATCCGGCGCCGCTTCGTCGCGGGTCGCGCCGCCGAGGTCGTGCACGGGCCGGCTGCCGTCGCCGCCGCCCGTGCCGCCGCGCAAGCGGCCGGTGTCGCACACATGGGCGCTCATGCGCTGGGGGCTGCCGCGTACGCCGTGCGCGCGGCGGATCTCGCCGCACCCGATGATCCGGATGCCGTGGCGCACGAGATCCAGTGGCAGCTCTCGATCATGACCGACGATGTGCGCGCGGCTCTTCGGCACCTGCCGCGCGTCGGCGAGAACACCGCGGGACCGCTCGGCCCTGGCCTTCTGGGAACCGGCGCGCTCGGCGAGATCATCGCGACGATCCAGGATGGGCTGGACGCGGATCTCCTCTAGCATTCAAGGATGGCCACCACAGACCCGATCGAAGACGTGCCCATCGGCGGAGACATGATCCGCCTCGGACAGTTCCTCAAGTTCGCCGGGCTCCTGGACTCCGGCGGGAACGCCAAAGAGGTCATCATCGACGGCTACGTCGCGGTGAACGGCGAGGTCGATCGCCGTCGTGGGCGCCAGTTGCACGACGGCGATCTGGTGACGTTCGAAGGACGCACGGTCCGCGTACGGCCCTGAGCCGCCCCCGGCGTCAGTGCTGCACGCGCGCCAGGAACTCCACGGTCGCCGGATGCTGCGGTGCATCGAAGATCTGCTCGGGCGTCCCCTGCTCGATCAGTTCGCCGTCGGAGAGGAACACGACGCGATCGGCGACCTCGCGCGCGAACGACATCTCGTGCGTCGCCATCACGATCGTGGTGCCGCGTCGCTTGAGCTCGCGGACGAGATCGAGCACCTCGCCGACCAGCTGCGGGTCGAGGGCGCTCGTGATCTCATCGAGCAGCAGCACCTCGGGGCGCGTCAGGATGGCGCGCACGATCGCGACGCGCTGCTGCTGACCGCCCGAGAGACGATCCGGGTACTCACCGGCCTTGTCGCCCAGTCCGAGAGTCTCGAGCAGCTCGCGCCCGCGGGCGAAGGCCTCCGACTTCGGCATCCGATGGACGCGGCGCGCGGCGAGCGTGACGTTATCGAGCACGGTGAGGTGCGGGAAGAGGTTGAAGTGCTGGAAGACGACGCCGATCCGAGCGCGTGCGGCATCGGCATCCACCCGCGGGTCCGTGATGTCGTCACCTGCGAGGAAGATCTGGCCGTCGTCGACGCGCTCGATGAGGTTCATCGTCTTCAGCAGCGTGGATTTTCCGGAGCCCGATGCGCCGATGAGGACCACGACCTCGTGCGTGCCGACCGCGAGGTCGACTCCGCGCAGGACGTCGTGGTCGCCGAAGCGCTTGCGCACGCCGCGGGCCTCGATGACGGGAACGGTCATACGACGCCTCCGGCCTGCTCGCGCTTGTTCAGTCGTGCCGCGAGTCCATCGGTGAGCCGGATCATCGGCCAGCTCAGGATGATGAAGAAGAGGCCGGCGACGACGTACGGGGTGTAGTTGTAGGTGTCGGCCACCTGCAGCTGCGCCGCGCGCACGGCATCGATCACACCGAGCACCGAGATGAGCCCGACATCCTTCTGCATCGACACGAAATCGTTCATCAATGCCGGGACGACCTTGCGGATCCCCTGCGGGATGACGACGATCCGCAGGGTCTGCGCGTGGCTGAGCCCCAGCGACCGGGCGGCCACGCGCTGCGACGGGTGCACGGCCTCCATGCCGGCGCGCAGCACCTCCGCCACGTACGCCGAGTACGTGACGATGATCGCGATCGTTCCCCAGAATGCCGGGGGCATACGAGGGAAGATCATCAGCGCCGGGATGCCGTAGCCGATGATGTACAGCACGATCAGCAGCGGGACGCCGCGGAAGAGGTCGGTGTACCCGGCCGCCAGAGCGCGCACGGGGAAGAACACCGGTCCCCGAAGCGTCCGCAACGTGGCGAGCAGCGTTCCGAAGATCGCCACGCCGACAGCGGCGATCACCAGCACGAGCAGGTTGACCAGGAGACCCTGGAAGATCGGGCCGATGCTGTCCAGCGCGACCTTCGGGTTGAAGAACATCTCGCGGACAGCGACCCAGCCCGGGGTGTTCGCGACGACGACGACCACCGCGACGGCGACGACGACGCTGCTGATGAAGGCGATCAGCACCGACTTCGTCGTCGCACGTTTACGCAGCCGACGGCGCGACAGCTCGAGTTCACTCGGCTGCCACGGCGCGTCGACGGCGTTCTGCGTCATTTCAGGACGGGGACGTCGACGGCGTCGCTCAGCCACTCCTGCTGCAGTTCGTCCAGCGTCCCGTCCTCGCGCAGCGCGTCGACGGCAGCCGTGACGTCCTCCGTGAGCGCGGAGCCCTTGGGCAGCACGATGCCGAAGTCGTCGCCGCCGTCCGCATCCGCGAACTGTCCGGTGACGACACCGTCGTCCAACTGTGCGCCCACGACGTAGAACGCACCGGGGAGGTCTGTGATCATGGCGTCGATCTGACCGCTCTTGAGCGCGAGCACGACATCGTCGACCGAGTTGAAGACGCTGAGGTTCGCGTCGCCGAGCTGCTCCTTCGCGACCGTGTAGCTCGTCGTGCTGCTGGCGACGCCGACCTTGGCCTCCTTGAGCTCGTCGATCGTCGTCGACGATGCCGCCGGCGAGGATCCGACCGCGACGACCGCCTGGGCAGTCGTGTAGTACGGCGACGAGAAGTCGACCGCGTTCTTGCGCTCGTCGGTGATCGAGAACTGCTGGATGTTGAGGTCCCAGTCCTTGGGGCCCGGCGCGATGGCTCCGTCGAAGGTGGTGCGCACCCAGACGATGTCATCTGCGGAGTAACCGAGCTCATCGGCGACCTCGGCGGCGACAGCGGCCTCGAAGCCCTTGCCGTTGGCGGGGTCGTCATCGACGAACCAGGGCTCGTAGTTCGGCTCACCCGTGGCGATGGTGAGCTTGCCCTCGGTGACGGTCTGCAGGCCTTCGGAAGACGTGCCCTCCTGACCGGCGGACTCGGATGCCGGGGCGCAGGCCGAGAGGGAGACGGCGGCTGCGACGCCGACGGCGACGATGGCGGCACGACGGAAGATGGGCGCGAGAGGCACGGCGACTCCAGGGAAGAAGATTCGGGTTCGCCTTATAGCGTAGGCGACTCGGCGAGTCGCCAATCCGCGAAGTCGAAACCCGGCGACACGAAGCACGACACCAGCACCTCGAGATCGTCGAGCGGACGGGCCGCCTGCCACACGCCGGCCGGCACCAGCTGCTGCTTCGCGTCGTCGGGGCCGAGCACGACGGTGGTCGCCCTGCCGGGGGATGCCGCGTCACCGCCGAGACTCAACTCGAGCCGCCCCGGTCCGTGCCAGAGCCACAGCTCGTCGCTGGTCACCACGTGCCAGGCGCTCGCCTCGTCCGGCTGGAGGAGGTAGTGGATGCAGGTGCCTGCCGGTCGTGGACCGTTCGGCGTCTCGACGGCGAGCGGGCTGGTCCACGTGCGGCGGAACCAGCCGCCCTCGGGGTGCGGGGCGAGGTCGAGCCTCTCCGCCGTGGCGGGGCGCAGTCCGGTCATCGGGTTCCTTCCTGTGCGACGACCGGCGAGCGGTCGAACGCGTCGGTGGCGTAGCGCACCTCACCGGCGACGACGGTGGCGCAGGCGCGTCCGGCGCCCGACTCGACGAGTTCTGCCACGGCATCCTCTCCGGCCGGGATGTCGAAGAAGGTGAGGTCGGCGAGCGCGCCGACCGCGAGGTAGCCGGTCCGCGCAGGTCCGACGTCGATGCCCATGGCGTGCGCGCCCCCGAGGGTGGCGGCGCCGAGCAGGCGGGCGTGCAGATCGCGGTCGGTGTATCCCTGCGAGCGGGCGATCCGGGCGAGTTCGGCGACGTCGGCGAGCACGTCGAGGGACGGACTCGACGACAGCGAGTCCGTTCCGACGGCGATCGGGCTGCCCTCGCGGAGGTAGGCGGCGATCGGCGGCTCCTCGAGTCCGATCACGGCGTTCGAACGCGGGCAGAGGGCGACGGTCGTCCGGCGTTCGCGCAGGATGGCCCGGTCGCGCGCGCTCATGTAGACGCCGTGCGCGATGTGGCAGTCGGGGCCGAGCACGCCGAGCTGGTCGACGAACTCCGTCGCGCTGGTCCCGAAGCCGGCATCGCGCAGCTCCTGGAAGCTGGCGAGACCGGCGGTGTGCCAGGCCTGCGGGTGCTCGTGGGCGAACTCGCTCTCGAAGGCGGCCTCGCCGAGGTGGATGTGGATGCGGCCGCCGCGCTCCCGGACGATGTCCGGGATCTCCAGGAGGGGCTCGATGTCGAGGGAATACGGCGCATGCGGGGACAGTCCGCTTCCGGGCGGCATGGGCAGGGCATCCAGCGCGTGCTCGACCTGGGTGCGGCCGGTGCGCGCCCAGTCGGCGTTGGTCCAGCTCATCACCTCCCAGTAGGTGATGCCGTGCAGTCGCGCATCGTGCAGGGCCGAGGCGGCCGTGCTGTCCGTGACGACGTCGGCCACGGCCGTGGTGCCGAAGCGCAGCGCCTGCTCGGCGCCGGCTGCGGCATCCGCCGCCCAGTCCCGACCGCGTTCGTAGACCGAATCGAAGGCGCGGACCCAGTCCTCGAAACCGTCGTAGCGCCCCTGACCGACCTCGGCCATGCCGGTGTACTGCAGGTGCGTGTGCGCGTTGACGAGGCCGGGTGTGAGGATGCCGGCCCAGTGGATCTCGGAGGCCGTCATGCCGCGATCGGCGAGCGAGCGCAGCACCCAGGAGCGCTCACCGACATGCACGATGCGGCCGTCGCGCACCGCCACGGCACCGTCGGTGATCGCCGGCGCCGTGATCGGCACGACGAGATCGGCGGAGTAGACGGTGACGTCGGTCATGCGGATGCTCCGAGGTAGCGCGGCGATCGCCACTGAGCGAGTGCTGCGACCTGTGCAGGACTGCGCTCGTCGATGGCGGTTCCCCGGACGGCGAGCGCAGCGCGCGCGATCCGCTGGTCGGCCTCGACCGGGAACACATGCACGCCCGGTGCGAGCGTCGCACCGAGCAGCTGTTCGACGGCGGCGAGCTGCACGGCGAAGGAGAGGTCCATGATCTCGATCGGGTTCCCCTCGGCTGCGGCGAGGTTGACGCATCCTCCGCGTGCGATCAGGAGGGTGCCGCCGTCGACGCGGTCCAGGTGCGTCGCACGGTGCGGTCGCAGAGAAGCGGGGTCGACGTCGACCTCGTCCGGGACTCCGCCGGCCACGGCGACGATCGCGGCGGTGCGGACGATGTCGGCGTCGATCGTGTGCGGGGCGCCGGTCGCCGAGATCACCAGGGATTCCGGTGCGAGCTGCGCCAGGGTTCCGATCCCGAAGCCGTCGTGCGCGGCACGCAGCGCCCGCACGGGGTCGGTCTCGGCGACGGCGACCTGCACACCGAGCGCCCGCAGGTGGGCCGCGACGCCTTCACCGACGGGGCCGTAGCCCACGACGACGGCCGGCTGGTCGCGGATGCCGATGCCCGCGGCATCCAGCACGTCGGCGATGGCGAAGACGCACGACTGCCCGGTTCCGTACCGGTTGTCGAAGGACGTCTTCATCGGGGCGTCGTTGACGGCGATGACGGGGATGCCGAGGATGCCGTCCCGTTGCATCAGACGCAGCGGGGTGAGTCCGCTCGTGGTTTCCTCGGCGGCGCCGCGCAGGGTGGTCGCGAGGCCCTCTTCGTGGGCGAGGCGGATGAGGTGCGAGCCGTCATCGAGCAGCAGGTCGAACCCGCGTCGCAGGAAGTCGACGGCGGCGGCGCGTTCCGCGGCACCGCCCAGTGCCGGGTCCCCATCGACCGGGATGCCGCGCTCGCGCAGCACCTGCGCGACGGTCACGTCGATCTCGTCCGGGTGCGCGTAGACGGCGACGTCGGCCCCGGCATCCCGCAGCAGGAGCGCGAGCTGCGCGGTCTTGGGTTCGAGCACCATCGCGATGCCGATCCGGATGCCGCTGACGGTGCCGTTCCGCTGCAGATCCCGCGCGAGTTCTGCCGCCACGGGCATGTGCCGACCCGCGAAGTCGACGCGGTCGGCGGCGGAGACGCGGGCAGGGAGCGGCTCGCCGTCGAGAAGGATCTCGGGTGCCTGTTCGGGCGCGAAGGTCACGCCCCCGTCGCCGAGGTGCGCACCGAGCGCAGCGAGCAGCCGACGAAGCTCGTGCGACACGGCATCCGCACCGGGGACCGAGAAGGTGCGTCCGGCGATGAGCAGGTTGGTGTCACGGGCGAAACGACGCACGAGTCGCTGGGCGGTCGTGGAGGCGTCGGTCACGTATCAAGCGTACGCGGCGCGGGGTCGCGCGGCCGTCAGGGGATCAGCGCGAGCGCCCCGCCGGGGTGCCCCTGGCTGAGGAAGGCGTGGGCCGCCGGAGCGTCGTTCAGCGGGTACGTCCGCGCCATGGGCACGACGAGGTCACCTCGGCCGGCGCGCTCGATGAGCCGTGCACGCGCGTCGTCGCGGAAGACGGCGCTGGCGGGCATCGAGCCGGCGATCGCGGCGAAGCCCTCAGCTTTCGCCGCTGCCGACGCGACGACCGTCACGATGCGGGAGCGATCCGGCACGAACTCGAGCGACGTCGTGACGGCCTCGTCGGTGCCCACGGCATCCAGTGCCGCGTCGATCCGGTCGATTCCGGCATCCGCCTTGGCCGCGCGGATGCGGTCGGCCAGCCCGTCGCCGTAGGCGACCGGGATGCCGCCGAAGCGCCGCACGTCGTCGGCTCGGGCCGGGCTCGCGGTGCCGATCACTCGGGCGCCCATGAGCGCGGCCTGCTGGAGGACGCTGACGCCGACGGCTCCGGATGCCGCGTGCAGCAGCACCGTCTCGCCCGCTGCCACCCGTGTGACCGCGAGCATCTCGGCGGCGGTCGTCCCGGTCAGCAGCAGATTCGCGGCTTCGGGATGGCTCAGGGTCGACGGCTTGTGGAAGGCCTTCTCGGCGGGGATCGTCAACTCTGTCGCGTAGCCGCCGCTGACGCGGAAGGCCAGCACGTCATCGCCGACGGATGCCGGGCCGGACCCGATCTCGGTGTGCGGTCCGATCGCCGCGATCTCGCCGGAAACCTCGTACCCGATCGCCACGGGGAGGCGGACGCCAAGGCGCTCGGCGGCGACGTGCTTGGCATCGGCGGGGTTCACTCCGGCGGCGTGCACTCGGATCGTGACCTCGCCGGGGCCTGGCGCGGGAGGCGTGTACTCCTCGAATCGCCAGACGTCAGGGTTTCCCCACTCCGGCGCGATCCAGTGCCATGCCATCGCCGTCTCCTCTCGGGCCTGTTCCATCCTGCCGGGTGTCAGATCAGGCGGGGTCGGATCGAGAGATCCTGACCATCCTCGTCGGGGTGCACTCAGCTCTCGCGCTCCTTGGCCCGGTCGGCGTGCCCGAGCATCCGCTCCGGGTTGATCCGGTCGCGCACGCGGCGCTTGAGCTCGACGATGTCGGGGAAGCCGTCATCATCGGCTCGGGACCAGATCCGTTCGCCGTCCGCGTGGATCTCGAAGATGCCGCCGGTTCCGGGGACCAGGGTCACGCCTCCGCCGCGCAGTTCATCGACGAAAGTGGTCAGCAGCTCCTGCGCGACCCAGGTGGCCCGCGGCATCCAGGAGCACTGGGTGCAGTATTCGATGCGGATGCTGTGGCTCATGCCGCCACGGTACTCGGCGTTTGTTACGGGCGTTCTCCTTTCTTTTCGGGCGTCAGTACGGAGCCCTGCGCGAGCGGCCCTCCGGTTCGGCGGCCGACACAGCGCGATCCTGCGTCCGACCCAGCCGTCGCCCCAGTCGAACCGTGCGCCGCCGACATGATCAGGAATCGAGAAGTGCCGACGCTCGTGCGTCCCTAGATTGGAACCAGATCCACACATCCCCGAGCATCACGAACAAGGAGCATCCCATGGTGACGAAGACGGACGGACTCTCCGCAGACGAGCGCGCAGCGGTCAAGCAGCGCGCTGCGGAACTGCGCGCCGAGGCCAAGGCCGGCAAGACGCGCGAGGTCGGAGAGAAGGCCCTCCGCGAAGCGATCGCAGCGCTGCCGGATGACGACCGCGCGATCGCCGAGGGCATCGACCGCATCGTCAAGGACGTCGCACCGCACCTGTTCCCGAAGACCTGGTACGGATTCCCGTCGTACGCCGACGCGAACGGCAAGATCGTGGTCTTCTTCAAGCCCGCCTCGAAGTTCGAGACGCGCTATCCGACGCTCGGCTTCGAAGAGGCCGCCCAGCTCGATGACGGCGACATGTGGGTGACGTCCTTCGCGCTGACGGCGCTCACGCCCGAGACCGAACCGCGCGTCGCCGAGCACATCCGCAAGGCTGCGGGTTCCTGACCCGCGTCATCCGCGCCGAGGGCCTCCCAGAGATATCCGGCCCGCACCAGCAGCCCGGCGTCGGTTCGCCCTTTCGCGGGTGATGCCAGGATGAATCCATGCCGCGCATTCAGCACACCGTGACTTTTCGCCTCGTCCACCCGGCAGGGTCTCCGGCCGAAGCGGGTTTCCTCAGCGATGGACGCACCACGCTGACCTCCATCCCGGGCGTGGAGGACTTCCGCATCCATTCGCAGGTCAGCCCGAAGAGCGACCTCACGTTCCAGTTCTCGATGGTCTTCGCCGACGAAAACACGTATGCGGCGTACGACCGGCATCCGGCGCACGTCGCATTCGTGGCGGAGCGGTGGGTGCCGGAGGTCGCGGCGTTCCAGGAGTTCGACTACGTCGCCGTGTGACGTAGCGCCGTAGGGGTCGTCGCCTCGGACCCGCGCTCAGCGCCGCTTGTTGTCAACCGCCTGAACTGGACTCAGAGCCCGCTCCAGCCACGCGCGCGCCCTGCCCATGAGCGCGTTCGCAGGCTGGGTGTCCCGCGCCCAGTTCTCGAAGCCGTGCGGCGCCCCGGGCACGATGTCGAACTCGACATCGACGCCGGCTTTCTGCAAGCGACGGGCGTAGTCCTCGCCCTCAGCGAAGAAGAGCTCGATATCGCCTACGGCGATGTAGGCCGTCGGGAGTCCGGTCAGATCGGTTCGCCGGGCGGCAACCGCGTACGGCGGAAGATCCGGCGCGCCGATGGCTTCGCCGACGTATCCGCTCCAGCCGACCCTGTTCGCACGGTTGTTCCAGATCCAATGATCGATCTCATCGAGCGACCGATCGGCGGCCGTGCGATCGTCCAGCATCGGCGCGAACAGCCACTGCGCCACCGGCTGCACTCCATCTTCGTCGTGCAACCGCTGCACCAGCGCCGCCGCCAGTCCGCCGCCGGCGCTCTCGCCGCCGATGGCGAGTCGCGAGGGATCGGCGCCGAGACTCCGAGCGTGTTCGCAGAGCCACACCCACGCCGCGTGGACATCGTCGATCGCAGCGGGGAACGGATGGTCAGGTGCGAAGCGGTAGTTCGCGGAGACGATCGGGATGCCGAGTTCGCGGGCCGTCTCGCCGCAGAGCACTTCGTCCTGACGCGCGTCGCCGAACAGCAGCCCTCCGCCGTGAATCCACAACAGAGCGCCGCCGCCACCGCTGGTCTCCGGCCGATAGACGCGGAGTCGGACGCTTCCGATCGTGACGTTCGATACCGTGACGCCATCGATCCGAGACACCGGCATGATGCGCGTGGCCAGCCGCATGGCCGTGCGCATCCACGCTTTCGAGGGGTCTGTCGACGGCAGCTTCAGCGTCGCCTTCCGCAGTGCGGGATCGACTCTTTCGATATCCATGACCGGCCCTTCGTTCTGCGACCAGCCGTCGACGACTAGTGGAAGTCCCCACCGGGGCCGCCGCCACCACCGAAGTCGCCCGGGGCCATATCCGCGAAGCGCGAGTAGTGCCCCTGGAAGGCGACCTGGATCGTCGCCGTCGGGCCGTTACGGTGCTTGGCCACGATCAGATCGGCCTCGCCGGGGCGGACGTCCTTGTCGTAGACGGAGTCGCGGTGCAGCAGGATCACCATGTCGGCATCCTGCTCGATCGAGCCGGACTCTCGGAGGTCGCTGATCGCCGGCTTCTTGTCCTGGCGCTGCTCGGGTCCGCGGTTCAGCTGCGACAGCGCGATCACCGGCACCTGGAGCTCCTTGGCGATGAGCTTGAGGCTTCGCGAGAACTCCGAGACCTCCTGCTGACGCGACTCGACGCGCTTGCCGCTCGTCATCAGCTGCAGATAGTCGATGATGACCATCCGCAGCCCTTCGCGCTGCTTGAGACGACGGCACTTCGCACGGATCTCGACCAGCGTCATGTTCGGGCTGTCGTCGATGTACAGCGGCGCATCGTTGATGCGGCCGCGCGTGGCGGCGACAGTCGTCCAGTCGCGCGGGTCGAGCGTTCCCTTGCGCATGCTCTGCAGGGGGATCTGCCCTTCGGCGCTGAGCAGACGCATCGCGATCTCGCTCTTGCCCATCTCGAGGGAGAAGAAGATCGACGGGATGTTGTGACCGATCGACGCGGAGCGTGCGAAGTCCAGAGCCAGCGTCGACTTGCCCATGGCAGGTCGCGCGGCGACGACGATCATCTGTCCGCCGTGCAGGCCGTTGGTGAGCTCGTCCAGCTCTTTGAAGCCGGTCGGGATGCCGGTCATCGATCCGTCGCGGCCGCTCGCGGCCTCGATCTCTTCGAGCGCGGCATCCACGGCGACGGTCAGCGGGACGTAGTCCTCCGCCGTCTCGGTGCCGGTGACCGAGTAGATCTCGGCCTGCGCGTTGTTGACCAGATCGGTCGCATCGCCCTGTCCGTCGTACCCGAGCTGGACGATCCGGGTGCCGGCGTCGACGAGCCGACGCAGGATCGCGCGCTCCGAGACGATGCCCGCGTAGTAACCGGCGTTCGCCGCGGTCGGCACGATCGAGGTCAGGGTGTGCAGATAGTCGGCACCACCGGCGCGCCCGAGTTCGCCGGTCTTGATCAGTTCGTCGGTGACGGCGACGACGTCCGTCGGCTCCCCGTGCGAGTACAGCGAGAGGATCGCTTCGAAGATGAGCTCGTGCTTGGGGATGTAGAAATCGGCGCCCCTGAGCGTCTCGATGACGTCGGCCACGGCATCCTTCGACAGCAGCATGCCGCCGAGCGCGCTCTGCTCCGCGAGCAGGTCGTGAGGCGGGGTGCGCTCCGGGGTGCGCCGCCCACCGAGTCGCTCCTCCGAGATGTCAGCGATCGACACAGGGCTCCTTTCGGTGCGGGCCGGAAAGCCGGCTGCTGCGACGACGTCCGCAGCCGAACACAGCGAACCACGGACCTCAGACATCTCGTCGCTCGATAACGCTAGGAGCGACGTTCTCCACATGCAACACGGCCTGTGGATAACTCTGTGGAGAGGTTGCGGACAACGCCGGAGTGTCTGTGTACAACGGTTGTGGATAAGCCTGTGAAACACAGTTTCATGCGACGATTTAATGGCTTCTGACCAGGGATTACCTGATTCCCCAGGCTGTGGATGGAATTCAGTTTCAACGACGGCTTTAAGGTTGCCTCCGACAAACCCACATGTGCACAACTTGGGGAAAGTCAAGTCCAGGTCCGGTCGGGCGCGTCACCCGGCGACACGCCGCGAAACTCGCCGCCGCACCCTCTGGACACGTATCCGTCGCCGGGAGTAACCTCAGCGGATCGGTGCAGCGCGCGTCGACAGCGTTTCCTTCGGAGGGGGAGTGAACGTGACCCCCACAGCAGTTCGGCACCGCGTCTCGCACGGTGTCCTCTGGGGTGCGTTCGGCGTCCTCGCCTGGGCCGGCATCACCCTGTTGGCGGGTCCCTGCACAGCGCACGCTGCCGATGACGGTACGGAATTCGCCGGCCCGACGTCGGTGGTCAGCGGAGTGACGGACACCGTGGGCGACGTGGTGGCGCCCGTGACGGATGCCGTCGAGGAGGTCGTTCAGCCGGTCGTGACGGAGGTCGTTCAGCCGGTCGTGACGGAGGTCGTTCAGCCCGTCGTCGAAGACGTGGTCGAACCGGTCGTTACGCCGGTCGTCGGTGACGTCGTTCAACCCGTCGTCGAGGACGTCGTTCAGCCGATCGTCGCACCGGTCGTGACGGAGGTCGTTCAGCCCGTCGTCGACGATGTCGTCGCGCCGGTGGTGACCCCGATCGTCGAGGATGTCGTGGCCCCGATCGTGGACGACATCGTCGAACCCGTCGTGACGCCGATCGTCGAAGACATCGTTCAGCCGATCGTCACGCCCATCGTGGACGACGTGGTCCAGCCCATCGTCGACCCGATCGTCACGCCGATCGTGGATGACATCGTCGATCCGATCGTTCGTCCGATCGTCGACGACGTGGTCCGGCCCATCGTTGACGAGGTCGTCGACCCGATCGTGACGCCGATCGTCACACCCATCGTCCGTCCGATCGTGGACGACGTGGTCCGGCCCATCATCGACCCGATCGTCGCACCCGTCGTCGTCGGCAACCCGACGGCACCGACCGTCCCGGTCATCACGCCCACGACACCCGACGTCTCGCCTACGGCTCCCGCCGTCCGCGTGACGCCTCCCGTCGTCCGCGTGACGCCGCCCGTCGACGGTGCTCCCGCACCCATCGCCTCGGCACCCGCGGCCGCACCGGCCGCGCAGGCGGCGCTCATCGCGGCATCCGAACCCGACTCCGCCCGATCCGGGGCAGACGCGTGGTCCGCGCCGGCCGCGGGCTCCTCGGCGGCCTCACCGTCGCCGCTCGGCCCGATCGGTGATGCGGGCGCACCGGCATCCGACGATCCGGCAGCTCCGCTGGGTTCGTCGACGTCTCCGACCTCCTCCGCCGGTCACGGTGGAGGCTCCTCCAGCGACAGTGCTCGCCTCGGCGACGCCTCCGACCGCCCGCTCCACGGCTGGATGCGGGCCTACAGCGATCCGGACGACGATCTGCCGTCGTCAGCGGTCGCTGGCACCGACGTCTCTCCTGACTGATCGGTGATCGCGCCGTCCCTCGCGGACGGTCATGCGGTGCTGCGCGCACACCCCCGATTGCGCGCGCCATCCAGATCACTCATTCCGTCAGGAGCTGAATCATGCGCCGTCACACCCCGCTCGCTCTGAGCGCCCCCGAATCCTCCCAGGCCGGGGCCTCCGCCGTCGTACCCCAACAGGAGGCTCCCCAGGTCTCCCCTCCGAGCCCGGCTCCCCAGGCCGACACGGCTCCGACGGCGGAGGATCCCCTCACCCACGCGCGCCGAACGGCGTAGCGCACAGCCCCGGACCGGGATCGACGCCCTCGGGGGAGGAGTCGTTCGGTCCCCGTCCGGTCCGTGCGCACAGCGCGGAGCCGGGAACCCTCCCGCGCTCTTTCACGCTGCCGGTTCTCGGCACCGTCGCGCCAGCGCACGTGAGAAGGCGGATGCCCCGAGTTCGTCCCTCGGGGCATCCGTCGCGCCCACCGCACGCCGCGCCCGCAACCCCCTTGACGCTCGACCGAGGCATCCTGTCTGCTGTCACGGAGGAGGTGGTCATGCCGCGCATCCGTCGCGTCGATCCGGCATCCGTGCCCGGCATCCGCAGGGTCCGCTCGCGCGGACGCTTCCGGTATCGCAACCCGGACGGCACCGCCGCGGGCAGCGCCGATCGGGAGCGCATCTCCGCCCTGGTCATCCCCCCGGCGTGGACCGGAGTCTGGATCAGTCCGGACCCGGACGGGCACGTGCAGGCGGTCGGAACGGATGCCGCAGGCCGACGTCAGTACATCTATCACCCGCACTGGCGGACCCGCCGCGACGGCGAGAAGTTCGAGCGGGCGCTGCGGCTCGCAGGCGCGTTGCCCTCGCTGCGGGCCCAGGCCACGCGCGCCCTGCGCGGCGCCGACGAACGCGCACGTGTGCTCGCGGTGGCCTTCCGCCTGCTCGATCGCACCGCGATCCGGATCGGATCTCCCGGCTACCTGCGCCGATACGGCAGCCGAGGACTGACCACGCTGCGGTGGGCGGATATCGCCTGGAGCGAAGCGAGCATCACGCTGTCCTTCCGCGGCAAGATGAACCTCGTCCACACGATCGAGTTCGAGGACGAGGACGTCATCGCCTGGATCACCTCCCATCCGGCGCACCCGCCGCGGGCGTTCCTGCTGCGCTACGGCGACGGGCGCCGCCGACGTGCGATCGGCCCCGGCGACGTGAACGCCTTTCTGGCCGAGTGCGCCGGCGAGCCGTTCACGGCGAAGGACTTCCGCACACTCCGCGGCACGACGACGGCCGCGCTGATCCTCGCCGAGCACGCCGAAGAGGATGCCGAGGCCCGCGAACGCGCCGCCATCGACGCCGTCGCGGCGGCGCTGGGCAATACGCGAGCGGTCGCCAGGGCGAGCTACATCGATCCGCGCGTGCTCGCCGCAGCACGGAAGGGACGCTTCGTCGACCGGACGGCGTCTCCCGAGAACGCCCTGCTGCGGCTGCTCGGCCGTGAGTGAACCCGCCGCGGAACGACGGATGCCGCCCTCCCGAAGGAGGACGGCATCCGATCGTTGCGGTGTCGTGCCTTACTTGGCGGCGACGACCTGCAGCGTGATGACAGCGGTCACGTCGTCGTGCAGACGAACCGTGGCCTCGTGCTCACCGGTCGCCTTGATGGCGTTGGTGATGTGCACCTTGCGCTTGTCGATGCTGCCGAGACCCGCGGCCTCGACGGCATCCGCGATGTCGGCGGTCTTGACCGAGCCGAACAGGCGACCGGTCGCGCCGGCCTTGACGGCCAGACGGACCTTGGTGCCCTCGAGCTTGTCCTTGAGCGCCACGGCCTCGTCGCGGTCGTGGATCGCACGCGCCTTGCGGGCAGCCTGGATCTGGTCGACCTGCTTTTCGCCACCACGGGTCCACGCCGTGGCGTAGCCCTGGGGGATGAGGTAGTTACGGGCGTACCCGTTCTTGACCTCGACCACGTCGCCGGCGCTTCCGAGCCCGGCGACCTCATTCGTGAGAATCAGCTTTGCCATGTCCGTACCCCTCAGCGGCCAGCGCCGGCGTAGGGCAGGAGAGCCATCTCGCGTGCGTTCTTGATCGCCTTGGCGATCAGACGCTGCTCCTGAACCGAGACACCGGTGATACGACGGGCGCGGATCTTGCCACGCTCCGAGATGAACTTGCGAAGGGTCGCGACGTCCTTGTAGTCAATGACGCCGACCCGGATCGACTTCGCGGGAGCGGTGGGCTTGCCACCCTTCCGCGGCTTGCGGCGGTCGCCGCTCGACTTTCCAGCCATGGTTTTTCCTTAAATGAAGAGTTTGTTCAGAACGGGGTGTCGTCGCCGAAGCTGCCCGGAGTGCTCCAGGCGTCAGCGCTGGTCGACGAACCGGGTGTGGACCACGGCTCCTCCGACACCTGCTGCTGCTGCGGACGCGACTGCCCGCCACCGGCACCGGCGCCACCGCCGGAAGCCGCACGCGTGACCTGAGCCGTCGCGTAACGCAGCGACGGGCCGATCTCATCGACCTCGAGCTCGATCGCCGTGCGGTTGTTGCCCTCACGGTCCTGGTAGGAACGCTGACGCAGGCGGCCCTGCGCGATGACGCGCATGCCCTTGGTCAGCGAACCGGCCACGTGCTCGGCGAACTCGCGCCAGACGGACGCACGGAGGAACAGCGCTTCGCCGTCCTTCCACTCGTTCGCGGCACGGTCGAAGTTGCGCGGCGTCGATGCGATGGTGAAGTTCGCCACCGGCAGCCCGTTCTGCGTGTAACGCAGTTCGGGGTCGGCCGTGAGGTTTCCCACCACGGTGATGACGGTTTCGCCGGCCATGGGACTTAGGCCTTCGCAGCCTTGGACTTGCGAGCGGCCTTCTCCTCGGAGCGCTTCGCCTCCGCGGCGACCATCGCCTGAGCCTCTTCAGCACGCAGCACCTTGGTGCGCATGATCTGCTCGTTGAGGCCGAGCTGACGGTCCAGCTCCTGAGTGGTCTCGCTGGTCGCGGTGAAGTTCACGACGGCGTAGATGCCTTCGGTCTTCTTCTGGATTTCGTAGGCCAGACGGCGCTTACCCCAGATGTCGACCTTGTCCACAGTGCCACCATCGTTGGTGATGACCTTGAGGAACTTGTCCAGTGTCGGGGCGACCTGGCGCTCGTCGATCTCGGGGGTCAGAATGACCATGAGTTCGTACTGGTGCGTCACTTACCCACCTCCTTCGGACTAGAACGGCTTCCAGGGATTTCCTGGAAGCAGGAGGGTGTGTGCACGTGTCCGCCCTGGCATCCCGAATGGATGCCGGCAGGCAGACAACCGTGACAGTCTAGCGGAGTTCCGGGCGTGTCGCGAACGCGGGGTCAGCGGCGCAGCGAGTCCACGTGCGGGGCCGGCTCGAGCGTGAAGTCGGTTCCGGTCTCGGACCACGTGTCGGCCGACGCGCGACGACGCGACAGGATGCTGCGCACGAGCGGCGCCCCGACGGCCAGCGCGACGGCGCCGGTGAGACTGCGATCGGTCGATCCGAGCACGCTCTTGCGGTGCCAGGCCGCGTGCAGCGCCCCGCCGCGCGGCGGCGGAACCGGCCGCGGAGCGAGCGCTCCGGCTCTGCGCTGCGCGATCAGCTTCTCGACGTCCGCCCACCATCCCGAGTCGGGTGTCGGGTGGAAGTAGTTGTCCCACATCCAGCCGGGGTGCGGATGCCGGAACTGCCGACGCACCACTTCTTCACCGCCGCCGAGCAGTCCGCTGCCGATGAACACGGTGTTCAGCAGCGACTTGCGCACCCCGAAGGTGTCGAGGGCGATGACCGGGACACCAGCGGCGAGCGCCTCGATCGCCGCGGTCGAACTCACCGTCACCAGGCCCTCGGCCCGCTCGAGCGCCCTCGCCATGGGCTCGTACGAGAAGACGAGATTGCTCGGGCGCGAGCGGAACAGGTCGGCGTAGGCGTCCCGCTCGAGATGCGTCTCCGCCTCGCCGTCGCGCGAACGCAGCTTCACGACGACGCGACGACGGGGGTCGGCCTCGGCCGCGCGGACGAGGATCTCCGCGATCACCGAGCGTTCGTGACGCTCGACCGGGACCATGGCCTGCGCCGCGAAGACGAGGTCCGTGGCCGGCGGCCGCAGGGTCGCCTGCGTTTCGCCGCGCTCCTTCGTATGCACGGTCGAGGCGGACGCTCCCCCCGCCCCTCCCGCGAGGACGGCGGAGCCCGACATTCCCCCCGCTCGTTGAGCGAGGACGGCGGAGCCGACCGAGCCGAAACGCGTGCGCGACTGAGAACCCGTTTCGGCTCGCTCCGCTCGCTCAACGAACGAGGAAGGGGCGCCTCGCTCAGCGAACGAGGTGGGGGCCGCTCGCTCAACGGATGAGGGCCGCTCCGACCGCGCGGCATACGGCAGCGTCGCGAGCCCCAGCGGCACGTCGACCCCGATCCGCCGGCCCAGCTCGGCGAACGCGCGCCGCTCCCGGTGCGAGTGCAGCACGACGAGGTCGCAGTGCTTCCGGTACTCCAGCGCACCGCGCTGCGCAGGGATCGACATCCCCGGCAGCCCGCCGACGACCACCGGCCGCTTGTCGAGCCGATCGATCTGTCCGCCGATCAGTCGCACGAACGCGCCGCGCCCCGCCAGGACCACGGCATCCGGCTGGTGGCCGGCGAGCCACCCCCGGACCTCGTCGAACGAGAGGCGGGTGACCTCGGCATCCGTGAAGCCGGTGCCGGCCAGTGCCGTGCGCTCCTGCTCCCGGCTCACGGTCAGGGGCGTGCTCACGATCAGCAGGTGGCGACGGATGCCGTCGACACCTGCCAGCAGCGACGCCGACCACTTGACGAACGAGTCGGCATCGGCGATCGCGACGACGCGCAGGCGGGCGCTCATGCCGGTACGCGACGCAGCTTCGCCATCGGAGCGAGTTCGCCGGGGAACACGCGCTTGATGCCGTCGCCGAGCGCCGTTTCGATCACGCGGATGTCGCGGACGAGGTGGTCCAGGCCCGTGGGCTCGAGCGACGCGGCGTGGTCCGAGCCCCACATGGTGCGGTCGAGCGTGATGTGTCGCTCCACCGCGACGGCGCCGATCGCGACGGCCGCCAGAGAGATCTGCAGGCCGCGCTCGTGGCCGGAGTATCCGACGGGGATGCCGGGGTACCGGTCGCGCAGCGACGCGATGACCCGGAGGTTGGCCTCTTCGGGCTCCATCGGGTAGGTCGACGTGGCGTGCATGAGCACCACCCGGTCGGTGCCGAGCGCCTCGAGCGCCCGGTCGATCTGGTCGAGCGTCGACATCCCGGTGGAGAGGATGACCGGCTTGCCCGTCGCGCGCAGCGCCTCGAGCAGCTCGGTGTCCGTCAGGCTCGCCGATGCCACCTTGTGGGCGACGACGTTGAGGTCCTCGAGGAAGTGCACGCTGGGCACGTCCCACGGGGAGGCGAACCAGTCGAGGCCGAGCATGGTCGCGTGGTCGCCGATCGCGATGTACTCGTCGCGGCCGAACTCGATGCGGCGGCGGTAGTCGAGGTAGGTCATGGTGCCCCAGGGCGTCTCGCGCGGCACATCGCGCATGTGCTCTGGGGTCGAGATCTCCGGTGTGCGCTTCTGGAACTTCACCGCGTTCGCGCCGCTGCGGGCTGCGACGTCGATCAGCTGCTTGGCGAGTTCGACGTCGCCGTTGTGGTTCAAGCCGATCTCGGCGATCACGTAGACGGGCCTGCCGCCGCCGATCACGTGCGATCCGATGCTTACGGTCATGTCGTCCTCCAGTCGTGGAACCCCGTCTCTCCTGGGTACGCCGCGAGTGTGAACGTCACGCGACCTGATGGTTACCGGAGCGGGTCAGCGAGGCAACACCCTCTCGACCAGTTCGCGAACGGCTCCCTCTCCGCCGTTGCGGTTCAGCACGATCCGCGCCTGCTCGCGCACCACGGGGTGCGCGTTTCCGACGGCCACGGGCCATCCGACGATGCGCATCGCCTCGAGATCGTTCACGTCGTTGCCGAGATAGGCCACGTCGCCCAGGGCGATGTTCTGCTCGGCCGCCCAGGACGTGAGCGCCGCCGCCTTGTCGTCGGTGCCGTGCAGCACCGGAACCTTGAGCTTGTCAGCCCTGGCCCGGACGACGGCGTTGACCTCGGTCGACAGGATCAGCATCGGGATGCCGGCACGCCGCAGCAGCGAGACGCCCATGCCGTCCTCTCTGCTGACCCGCACATGCTCGCGTCCCTCGCTGTCGACGAACGCGGTGTCGTCGGTGTGGACGCCGTCGAAGTCCGTCACGACCGCCCGCACATCGATGCGATCGTCCGACCGCCCGATGAGGTCGGCGACAGCGGAGGCCATCGCGAGCTGCTGGGCGTCGTCGATCTCGACGGCGGTCTGCTCCGGCACTTCGACGATCCCGATCCGGCCGAAGAAGCGATGGCCGGCGACCCGGAAGGCTGCGGCATCGAACGCGTAGAAGGCGCCGGTCTCGAAGTAGTGCGGCTCCCGCTCCTGCCGCAGCGGGCGATGCGACGCGTCGTGGTTGATGGCCTCGGCCGCCCCGTCCTGGTCGCGACGCCACAGGAACCCGTATGTCTCGTGCGCCGAGAAGGCGCTGTCGAAGCGCCCGCTGCCGATCAGCTCGATCGCCTCGTCGATCCCCGACGTCGGGATGAACGGCGACGTGGCCTGCACGAAGACGACGGTGCCGACCTGGATGCCGGTGCGCTCGAGCTCATCCAGCGCATGCAGGACCGCACTTTCGGACGAGGCGGAGTCGCCCGAGATCTCCGCAGGGCGGGCGATGACGCGCGCCCCGGCGGCGGTCGCCACCGCGGCGATCTCGGCGTCGTCCGTCGATACGACCACAAGATCGACGCCGGATGCCGCGGTCGCCGCGCGGACAGCGCGCTCGACGAGCGGCACCCCGCCGACTCGTCGCAGGTTCTTGCGGGGCACCTGCTTGGATCCGCCCCTGGCGGGGATGATCGCCACTGTCTGGGTCATCGTCCTGCAACCGCCTTCCATGCTCGCGCGGCACGCCGTCCGGCGCCCGCGACCGTGAGTCGCACCTCTTCAATGCGCCCGACGCCGCCCTGCGAACGCATCACCCGCCGCAGGATGCGCTCGGGCGGGGCACCGGGCAGCCCCAAGGCGATGAGTCGATCGGCGGCGAAGTAGCGGTCGCGCTCCGCGGCATCCAACTCCGGCAGCAGCAGTTCGGCGCGCGGCCGCAGGTGCGCGGCGATGCGCGGCTGCATGGCGTAGCCGACGGCGTCGACGAGCAGCTGCAGCCGGTCCGTGTCCCGATAGGGTGAGGCCTCGCGGGTGAGCGCATCGACGATCGTCGCCGGCACCCGGTTGCTGTTCTCGTACGGGGTCAGGCGCGCCAGCACCGCCTCGAGTCCGGCGGAGGCGATGGGCCTGTCGTAGAGCGTGCGGACCGTCGGCAGGGCCGTCGAGAATCCGGCGACGACGACCGCGGCATCCAGTCGTTCGGCGACGAGCTCGGCCGGCGTCGGACCGCGGTACTCGACGAAGGTCACGCCGTGCCGGAGTGCGCGTTGCCGGAGTGCCGATGAGATGGCCGGCGGTGCGGACGGATGCGGTTTGAAGACGATCCGCGCCGGTTCCGCTGCGATCGCGCGGTCGATCATCTGCTGCTGCATCGCGATCTCCTCGGCGGGCTCGACGAGGCCGAGCGCGGCGAGGTACTGGCCGAGCACGAGTGCGGTGCGGGTGCCGTCGGCGAGGACTTCGAGTTCGGGATCGTGCACATTCGTCTCGGCGAGCGCCGTGCGGAACGCGGCCGTCGGTACGGGCGTCCGCTCCGCTCCCGCCTCGGTGAACACGAGCGGTGCGACTCCGGGCACGACGTCGGCGTAGACGACGCGGCCGACGCGCTCGGTCACCGTCCGTCCGAGATCGACCCGGATCGGCGAGTACGTCATCAGGCCGTCGCCGATGATCGTGATCCGCGCATCGGGGAACAGCGACAGCAGTGTCTTCGCCGGCGCGACCTGCGGGCTCTGCACGCACAGTTCGAGGTCGTCGTCGAGATCCCAGGCGCGGGTGAGCAGCCGGCGCAGGATCGGCAGGTCTGGCGCGTGGGGCTTCCAGGACGACGGATGCCGCGGGGACAGCAGTTCGTCCAGGGACTCTGACCGCGCGAATCGCGTCCGCAGCGACTCGAGGCTCGGCTGCGCGTCGATGCCCGGACTCGTCTCGGGGATTCGGGCGGTGTTGACGGGCAGCAGCACGTTCTCGTCCGCGTCGTCGAAGATTCCGGCGTCGAGCGCCGCTGTCGCCGTCGCCAGACCATATGCGCTGTGCAGCATGAATAGGCGGGTCATGTCGTCCGCTCCGCCTGTCGGAGGCTGCGCGCGAGCACGCGGCGCCTCGGCCCGTCGAGTCTCTGCAACGCAGACGCGGCCTGATCCGCAGGCAGACGCTGGAGCAGCTCCCGGATGCCGCCGCGCATGTCCCGCCGCAGTGCAGGGGTCATCCGGCGGGAGCGGACGAGGTGATGCGAGCTGAGCGCGAGCACGGTCCACACCGCCTTCGGCAGGAAGCGCTCGGCCTCGTCGTCCTGCTCCACCGTGTCGAGCACGGCGCCGAGCGCGCGGGTGAAATCGAGCTGCCGGCGATCGCGCACCTGCGTGAGCGAGGTCGGCACGCCTCGGCGATACAGCAGAGCAGGGGCGTCGACGACGGCGAACGATCGCGCGTGCAGGTGCAGACGCCAGATCCATGGGCGATCCTCGGCGGTGAACAGGCCGTCGTCGAACACTGCGAGCCCCCTGTCGATGACGCGACGATGGAATATGCCCGCCCAGGCATACGGGTAGTCGACCATGCTCGTGTCGTCCGGCGGGAGGATCGCATCGCGAGGGGAGGCCACCTTCCCCCGCCACGCGTACGGCGCGCGGACCACCGTGCGCTTGGTGCCGGTGACACGGACATGATCGGTGCGGAGGAAGTCGCAGTCCAGTTCGCGCAGACGGTCGGCGAGCACCCGCAGTCTCCCCGGCTGCATCCAGTCGTCGCCGTCGATGAAGCAGAACGCCTCGCCCTCGACGTGGTCGAGGCCCTGGTTGCGGGCGGTCGCCAGCCCCACGGGCTTCGGGTTCACGATGACCTCGGCGTGCGGAAAACGGTCGGCGTACGTGCGCATGATCGCGCCGGTGCCGTCGGATGAACCGTCGTCGATCGCCACGAGCTTCAGCGTCACCGGATCATCGAACTGGCGCGTCAGGGTCTCCAGTGTCGTGCCGATGTAGGGCGCGGCATCCTTGGCAGGCAGGATGACGGTGACGTGAGGCTTTCGCACGGCGGGCATGGTGGCATGCGCGTGTTGCCGGGAGGCGACGGTGCGGTGAACGGACGGTGCTCCAGTTCGGCCGGGTACCGTTGACGCATGGAGTGGGTGGCGGATCCGGAGTCGGTGGGCGCGTGGCTGCGGGAGCGGCTGGACGACCATGAGTACGTGCCGCACGGGTTCCCCGCGTACGCACGGGTGTTCCACCCCGGACGGGTGCGTTCGCTTCCCGGTCGCGCGATGCCCGAGATGGACGAGTGGGTGGGGATGCCGGATGCCGAGCAGCGGCGCCTGCTCGACCTGTTCGACGATCGCGAGATCACGTGGGCCGACACCGCCGCGGTCTTCGGCACGACGATGCATCCGCTCGCGCAGTGGCAGCGGATCGTACGGACGCCCGAGGGCGCCGGCTGGCAGATCCGGCTCGGCCCGGACGGGCGCGAGTACACCGCCGCCGAAGAAGGCCGGATGGTGCCCGAGCATCTCGCGACACTGACCTCGCACCTCGTCGAGCACACGAGTACACCGGATGCCGGATTCGCCGCGGTCTGGGAAGGCTGGGGCGGCATGCTCGGTGCCATGATCGAGGGTCCTTCACGGGCGGTTCTCGGGCTCAGCGATGATCCGCGCCACCAGGCGGTGCTCGACGCGAGCTTCCACGACCGGTTCAACAACCCGTTCGCGAAACCGACGTGGCACCCCGGCATCCTGTCGGACGAGATCTCGAAGGGACCGCGACTCGAACTGCCCGATCGCGACCATGTCCTGTTCTCCGCCGCCCCGGCTGTCTTCGCCGACCCGGGTTGGATCCTCGACGCACCGTGGCGCGACCGCCCCCTCGAGGAGCGCGGCTTCGAGCCTCGCGCCGAGCACCCCAGCATCCTGTGGCCGGAGGATCGCGCCTGGGTGATGGTGAGCGAGATCGACTTCGACTCGACCGTCGTCGCAGGATCCGCAGAGCTGGTCGCCGCGATCTGCGCGGACGCGCGGCTCGAGGCCCTCCCGATCCCGGACGGTGCTGACCTCTCCTGGATGGGAGACGAGGTCAACTCGTGACGCAGCCTCAGCCCGCCGTCACGTTCGACGCGCGCCCCCTGACGGATCCGGTCGATCCGAAGGCCGTGAGCGCCTTCGTCGCCGAGATGAAGGCGCGGCGATCCGGCGGCGGCATGACAGCGGGCACGGTCATCGGGATCATCATCGGCATCCTGTGCCTCGTGATCGGGCTGCCGATCCTCGTCACGATATTCGCCATGGTGTCGTCGCAGGGGTTCTCCGGTGTCGCGATGGTCCCGTTCGCGATCTTCGGCATCCTGTTGGTCGGGATCGGTCTCGGTGCCTTCTTCAGCAGCCGCAAGAGCCGCGTCGCGCGATACCGGCTGAGCAGGTTCGCCGCCGCGAACAACATGACGTACGAGGATCAGATCGACGACCCCGGCCTCCCCGGGATGATCTTCCAGTTCGGCAACTCGCGCCGCTCGAGCATGCTGGTGCGCGGTCACAGCCCCCGCTTCGTCGAGTTCGGCAACTACCAGTACACGGTCAAGCACGGCAAGAGCTCGACCACGTACCACTGGGGGTACGTCGCGGTGAAGCTGGACGTTCCGCTGCCGAACATCGTCCTGGATGCCGTCGGCAACAACGGCTTCGGATCGAACCTGCCCGCATCATTCGACAAGGACCAGCGCCTGTCGCTCGAGGGCGACTTCGACCGGTACTTCACGCTGTACTGCCCTGAGGGCTACGAACAGGACGCCCTGTACCTGTTCACGCCCGACATCATGGCGCGCTTCATCGACAACGCCGCCCAGCTGGACGTCGAGATCGTCGACGACTGGCTGTTCCTGTACACGCAGCGCCAGGCATCGACCCTCGACCCGGCGACGTGGGCGTGGTTGTTCGGCAGCGTCGGCGCGCTGATCACGAAGTTCGACCAGTGGGCGCGGTGGCGCGACGAGCGTCTGCACGCGGAGCATCGTGCGGCCGCGGCAACGGCGGCGGTCCCGGCATCCGGAGCCGCGGTCGACAGCCTGCCCTTCGTTCCGCCGGTCGGGTTGGTCACGCCGCCGCCGGGCGTCGCACCGTCCGGGCGGCGCCTCAAGCACCGCAAGCGCTGGATGTGGATCGTCGTCGTGGTCATGGTCATCGGGATCAACATCTGGATGCGGATGTTCTGAGCGGCTACTCGACCACAGCCGTCAGGATGCCGACGAGCTCGTCGATCTCGGCATCCGTCATCCCGTGAGCGCGCAGATAGCCGGCGGCACCGCCGTACTCCGTCGTGAGCCGATCGAGGACGGCCTCCATGGCCTCCGCCGGCGCCTCGGTCGCGAGGATGCGGAGCTTCGGAGTGAGCGGAACGCCCATGCTCGTGATGAGACCGGTGAGCGACTCGGCGAACGCGCCCGCGAGATTCCGCCCGGTCAGCGTGTAATCGGCGACGACGTCCGCACGGCTCGCGCCGGCGAGCTGCAGCAGCAGGGCCGCGGCGACACCGGTGCGATCCTTCCCCGCCGTGCAGTGGAACAGCACGCCGGGTCGATCCGTGCCGGCCGCAGCGATCACGGCCCGCCCGATCGCGACGAACTGCGCGGCACCGTCCTTCAGCATCCCGAGATAGAGCTCCTCGAGCGTCGGCACCGCCTCCAGCATGCGGGCGACGTCGTCCTCGCTCGGACGCGTGCCGTCGCCGCCGGGGAGCATCCGACGCACCATCTCGTCCATCGCACCGCCGAGGATCGGCAGTGCGAGCAGCTGCACGCTGCCGTCCGGCGGCAGCACGTCGGCCGACCGCGCGCGTTCGGCATCCGTGCGCAGATCGATCACCGTGCCGATGCCGAGATCGGCGAACGCGGCGATGCCTGCGGCGGTGAGTCCGCCGAGCGCATCCGAGCGGTAGAGGATGCCGGAGCGCACAGTGCCTCCGGACTCAGATGTCATGCCTCCGATGCCGCGCGCGTTGTGGGTGACCTGCAGGACGGCGGTGAGATCGCTCATGCGGCCAGGCTATCGGCGTACGCGGGGCGGGGGCTCACCCCCACACGGCCCGCGCCCCGGCCTCGCCGATGAGCACCACCATCACGGTGCTGCCCACCGCCACCGCGACGGCGAGCACGGCGAGGACCGCCGTCACCACGGCATCCGATCGCCGAGGATCCGACCGCTCGGGACGGAACCGGTGCCAGGCCCACTGCGCCGCCGAGACGACGAAGAGTGCGATCGTCCACGGCAGCAGCATCCGACCGAGATCGGCGTGCTCGGCGACACCAGGCAGCAGACCGACGGTCTCCATCAGCGACTCCCCGGCCACGACGGTGATCGGGGTGAGCGCGAGGACGACCAGCGCGGCGACAGGCGTGACGACGCCCAGCCGTCGCCGCGCCGCGGGGACGAACGTGCCGAGCACCAGCGCCAGCGCCGTCAGCGGAAGCAGCACCACCAGCGCATGCACGATGAGAGGATGAAGCGGAAGTCCAGCGATCTCGAACGTGTCCATGCGGGGAACACGAGACGATCGCGTCTCCGGTTCATCTGAACCTCGCGGACGCCGGCCTCGTGTCCCAGGTGAGGAGGTGACCGATGCCCGACGACGCGGCTCGCCTCGGTGCGCTCTACGACGCGCATGCGGCATCGGTACGGCGATACGCCGTGCACCTCACCGGAGACAGCTCGGCAGCCGACGACGTCGTCCAGGAGACGCTGCTGCGCGCGTGGCGCACGCCGCGCATCCTCGCAGAGGACCCGGCGGCAACCCGGTCGTGGATGTACACCGTCGCTCGTCACCTCGTGGTGGACGAGGCCAGGAGCGCGCGTCGGCGCCGCGAGATCACGATGGCAGAGACGCCGGAGACGGCGGTGCAGGATGCCGCGGATGCCGTGCTCGACGCCATGCTCATCGAGGAGGCACTGGCCGGCCTCAGCCGCGCCCACCGCGATGTCGTGGTGCGCGCGTACTACCTCGGATCGAGCATCGCCGAGATCGCTGAGGAGCTCGCCGTCGCGGAGGGGACCGTCAAGTCCCGCCTGCACTACGGCCTGAAGGCGCTGCGGCTCGCACTGCAGGAGAAGGGAGTGACGCGATGAACGACGAGCATGAGCGCTTCGCGGAGTGGGATGCGTCATATGTGCTCGGCGCGCTGAGCCCCGCCGATCGGGCTGCGTTCGAGGTGCACGCGTCCGGGTGCTCGGTATGCCGTGAGGCCCTGGCCGATCTCGCCCCCCTGCCCGGCCTGCTGGCACGGGTCCCGCGGACCGACGCGATCGATCTGCTGTCCGTCGAGGAGCCGGCCGAGGCGCCCGCGAGCGATCCGGCCCGCACGCGCATCGTCGAACTGGGCGTCGCCAGGGCGCGCCGCACCCGGCGCACCCGCTGGTTGCTCGCTTCCGCGGCCGCCGCGGCGGTCATCGCCGGTTTCGTCGCAGTGCCGGCCGTCCTCTCGCAGCAGGCCGGCCCGGTCGAGACCGTCGCGCTCGAGCTCGTCGAAGACGTGCCGCTGGACGCCTCGGTGCGGATCGAGGATGTCGCCTGGGGGACGCGTCTCTCGCTGACGTGCAGCTACGGTGAAGCCGCTGACGCGCCGTACGGGGGGTGGGAGTACGCGCTCGTGGTCGTCTCGACGTCCGGTGTCGAAAGCCGCCTTTCGACCTGGCGCGCTTTCCCCGACACGACCGCGCAGGTCGCCGCCGGCACGGCGCTGCGAGCGGAGGACATCGCGGCGATCGAGCTGCGTGGACCGTCCGGCGCGGTGCTCATGCGGAGCGAACTCGACGGCTGAGACCTGAACCCTTCGGACGCGGATCTCGTGTCCACCGTGACGGGATGCCCATCCCGCTCCCACCGGACGAAGGAGTCACCTCATGAACATCGCACCAACAGTCCGCCTCGGCGCCGTCGCGCTCATCCTCACGCTCGGACTCGCCGGATGCTCCTCGGGATCGGACAGCGGCGGTGACCCGTACTCGGGAGTCACGGGCGCTGACCCCAGCGCTCCGGCCGAGGAGCAGACCGAGACCGCCGACGTCGCGCTCATGACGGCGGATTCCTCACTGGGCAGCATCGTCGTGGATGGCGAGGGGATGACGGTCTACATGTTCGACAACGACACCCAGGGTGCTGACGCGAGCACGTGCGAAGGCGAATGCGCGGACAACTGGCCCGCTGTGACCGTCGACGGCGAGGCACCCGAAGTCGAGGGCGTCACGGGTGAGGTCGGCACGATCACCGGCATCGACGGCGAGACGCAGCTGACGCTCAACGGCTGGCCGCTGTACTACTTCGTCGGCGATGCCGCACCCGGAGAGGTCAAGGGCCAGGGCGTCAACGACGTGTGGTGGGTGCTGACGCCCGACGGTGAGCGCATGGCGGGCTGAGCACTCGCGCGGGCTTCGATGACGAAATAGTCCTCGACAGACTCGAAGCGCTTCGATAGTGTCGCGAACGGTCGAAGAAGACCGTCCACGAACACGACAGGAGTGTTTCCCGTGAGATTCAGACGTTCCGCGCTCGGAGTCATCGTCACCGCCGGATGCCTGGTACCGCTCGCTCTCACCGCCCCGGCGGCGCAGGCAGCAGGATCGGATGCCGCGGCATCCGACTACACGTGGTCGAACGCCGCCATCACCGGCGGCGGCTACGTGCCCGGCATCATCTACAGCCGGACCGAGCCGGGTCTGGTGTACGCCCGCACGGATATTGGCGGCGCGTATCGGCTCGACCGAGACACCGACACCTGGGTTCCGCTGCTCGATCACATCGGATGGGACGACTGGAATCGCCTCGGTGTCCTCAGCCTCGCCACGGATCCGGTCGAGCCGAATCGCGTGTATGTCGCCACCGGCATGTACACGAACGACTGGGATCCGAACAACGGCGCGATCCTCAGGTCAGACGACTACGGCGACACGTGGGAGGCGACCCCGCTGCCGTTCAAGGTCGGTGGGAACATGCCCGGTCGCGGCATCGGCGAGCGACTGCAGGTCGACCCCCGCGACAACGACGTGCTCTACTACGGGGCCGAGCAGGGACAGGGACTCTGGCGGTCGACGGATGCCGGGGTGAGCTTCGAGAAGGTCGAGGCGTTCCCCAACTCGGGCGATTTCGTGCCCGAGCCCGGCTCGGACAACTCGTACCTCACCTCGAATCTCGGCGTGCTCTGGACCGCGTTCGACACGGCATCCACGGCCGAAGGCGAGCCGACCGAGACCGTCTTCACGGCCGTCGCCGACACCGACGACATCCTGTACCGCTCGGATGACGCGGGTGCCACGTGGCAGCCCGTCGCCGGTGCGCCGACGGGGTTCCTGCCGCACCACGGCGTGATCGATGACGCGAGCCGGTCGCTGTACATCACCACCAGCAACACATCAGGACCATACGACGGATCGGACGGCGAGGTCTGGCGCTACGGCATCGACGACGGCTCCTGGACGAACATCACGCCGACGCAGCGTCCGGTCGGCGGCGACTTCGGCTTCGGCGGTCTGACGATCGACCGCAACGACCCGGACACGATCATGGTCGCCACGCAGATCCAGTGGTGGCCGGACATCCTGATCTTCCGTTCCACCGACCGCGGAGCGACCTGGTCACCGATCTGGGACTACGCGTACGGCGACGACGGCTCGGCGACCATGACCCGCCGCTACGAACAGTCGATCGACGGGGTCCCCTGGCTGTCGTTCGGCAAGGATGTCGGCGAGCCGGTCGCGTGGGCGGAGCCGACACCGAAGCTCGGGTGGATGACGTCCGCACTCGAGATCGATCCGTTCGACTCGGACGAGCTGATGTACGGCACCGGGGCGACGATCTACCGCAGCGAGGACCTCACCGCGTGGGATCAACCGGGCGGCGTGATCCATATCACTCCAGAGGCATATGGCATCGAGGAGACCGCCATTCAGGAGGTCGTCGCGCCTGCGGGCGAAGTCGATCTGGTGTCGGCGATGCTCGATCTGGGCGGCTTCGTGCACGATGACCTCGAAACGGTGCCGCAGAGCTTCCGCGACCCGTACTTCGGCGGCGGCACGAGCGTCGACCTCGCCGGACGCGCCCCGACCGTCATCGTGCGCGCCGGCACCGATGGCGGCGGTGCGCACGTGGTCGCGTCCTCGAGTGACAACGGCACGACCTGGACGACATCGCCGGCCGCGGATGGCGCGACGGGCCCCGGTACCGTCACGGTCAATGCCGACGGCTCGGCGATCGTCTGGGCTCCGGCCGATGCTGCGGCACGCGTTTCTGCTGACGGCGGCGCGACGTGGACGCAATCGACCGGACTGCCGGCCGGCGCGCGCGTGGAGAGCGACCGGGTCTCGCCTGCTCGCGTGTACGCCTTCGCCGGCGGGACCTTCTTCCGCTCCGAGGATGCCGGGATGAGCTTCCAGGCGGTGAGCGAGGGTCCGTTGCCCGTCCAGGGTCCGGTGCGCTTCCAGGCGATGCCCGGTGCGATCGGCGACGTGTGGCTGGCCGGCGGCGAAGACGACGGCGCCTACGGGCTGTGGCGATCGCAGGACGGCGGAACCACCTGGGCCGCGATGCCGGGCTTCGACGAGGCGGACACGATCGGATTCGGCAAGGCGGCGCCGGGCGCCACGACACCCGCGATCTACACCGCAGCCTCCCGCGACGGACAGCGCGGCGTGTACCGCTCGATCGACGGCGGTGCGAACTGGCAGCGCATCAACGACGACGCCCACGAGTGGGGGTGGATCGGCGCGGACATCACCGGAGACCCGGACGAGTTCGGCCGCGTGTACATCGCGACGAACGGACGCGGCATCGTCGTCGGCGACGACGACGGGATATCGGCCGAGACGCCGGCGGATTGGTCGGCACGGACGACGTACGACGAAGGGGATGCCGTGGCCCTCGACGGATCCGTCTGGGTCGCGTCGTGGTGGACGCGCGGTCAGGAACCCGGATCGAAGAAGAACGGCGCCTGGCAGGAGATCTCGGCGGATGCCTCCGGCATCGCGATCTGGACGTCGAGTCGCGTGTTCGACACGGGAGACATCGTCGGCTTCGGCGACGACCTCTGGCGCGCGAAGTGGTGGACCCGCGGCGAGGAGCCGGGATCGAAGAAGAACGGCGCCTGGGAGCAGATCGGCTAGCCCCGGCATCCTGACACAGAGCCCCTGCAGACCGGGCAGTTCTGCAGGGGCTCTGTCGTGCAGCTGATGCGAGACACGCTGACGGCAATCGCGTTTCCCGCACTACTGTGCATTGCGTGGTAGCGTGCATTGCGACAGAGGAGTTCGATGGATACCACGCAATTGCTCAAGGGCGTTCTGGACGTCGCCGTCCTCGCGGTCCTGCGTCAGGAGGACGGGTACGGGTACGACATCGTCCGTCGCCTGCGCGAGGCCGGGCTCGGCGATGTCGGCGACGCGTCCGTCTACGGAACGCTGCGCCGCCTGTACGCGGCAGGATCGCTGTCCAGCTACGTCGTCCCGTCGGACGGCGGACCGCATCGCAAGTACTACGCGATCAACCCTCAGGGGCGCGCCTCCCTGGATGAGCAGCATGCCACCTGGTCCGAGTTCTCCGCCGCCATGAGCGGACTGCTCGATTCTTCTCCCACAGCATCCCCTTCGATCGGAGCCGAGTGATGAACACCATCGACGCATCGCTGGACGAGCGCATCCGCGCCTTCGCGGCAGCCGTCCGCGGCCATCTGGACGATCTCCCCGGCGAGGAAGCCGAGGACATCACGGTCGGGCTCGTCGCCGACCTCACCGAGAAGGCGGCGGACAACGACGGTGCGATCGACCTCGACGACCCGGCGGGCTACGCCGAGGAGCTGCGGGGTGCCGCCGGTCTTCCACCGCGATCCGATAAGAAGGTGCGCCAGCCCCTCGGCGCCCGGGTGCGCTCCCGCCTCGGAGCCCTCGCCGCCGACATCCGCTCGAGTCGGTTCGGTGCCTGGATGCTGGATCTGCTGGTCGCCCTGCGCCCGGTGTGGTGGGTGCTGCGGGCCGCGGCGATCTACGGCATCCTGCTGGCCATCACCGGGCAGGGCTACGGAAGCTACTGGCCGAGGAGCCTCCCCGGCTGGGGGCTTCTCGCAGCCCTGACCCTCGTCAGCGTGCAGTGGGGACGCGGCAGGTGGCTGCCGAAGAGCGCGCTGCGCCACATGCGCACGATCGTGAGCATCATCGCCGCAGTGGCGCTGCCGTTCGTCTTCGTGTGGATGGTCAGCACGCAGACCGAATACGTCGACGAGGGGTACTACCCGCCGGGCGAGCTGATGCTCGAGGGCGTGCAGGTCGGCAACATCTTCGCCTACGACGCCGAAGGGAATCCGCTCGAGGACGTCCAGTTGTTCACCGGCAAGGGCAACCCGCTGAACCTGCATTCTCCGGACGGCGGCGAGTACGGCTGGCAGGACGGCAGCGAGAAGGTCACCGTGCCGCTGCGCGACTTCCGTGGTCAGCCGATCTGGAACGTGTATCCGGTGCAGGAGGCGCGGCTGGATGACATGGGCGAGGTCGATGAGGATTCCATCCGGCCGGCGCGCCCGCCGTTCGATCAGGCCACGGCCATCGAGTCCGGGCGCCCGACGCCCACGCCGACCCCGTCGGTCGTGCCCGAGCCGACCACGACGCCGGCGCCCTGACCCCGGGAGCACACCATGGACGAGCACATCTTCCGCCCGCAGGCCGTCTCGGATGCCGAGGAGGGCATCGTCACGATCGGCGTCGACATCACGGCCTGGCTGGATGCTGCGGCTGGGGCGACCCGACCGTGATGAACTCCCTCGAGATCGTCGTCCCGCAGCACCGCTCGTGAAGCGGCGCTGCGGGAGCGGCGTCAGTCGCCCGCGGCATCCTCTCCGGCATCCTCGAACAGCCTGTTCACCTGCGTGTTCGCGTCCGTCAGGGAGCCGGCATCCGCCTGTCCGGTGAGCACCGAGTCCATTGCGGGCTTCATGATCCCGTCGATCTGTGCGGCGTTGGCCGTGATCGGGAACAGGAAGGTCGTCCCGTCGGTCACGTGTCCGGTGAAGGCCGAGACGTCCAGGCCTCGCTCCTCGTAGGCGGCGACGGCGCGCTCGGCCGACGAGAGGATGGCCGGGAACACGACGCCCTGGTCGCCGATGACGTCCTGGCAGGCCGGTGAACCGAGGTACTCGACCCACTTCTTCGACCCTTCGAGATTGTCGGTTCCCACCCAGATCGAGTCGGCCAGGCCGTTGAACATCGATGCGCGTTCGCCCTCGGGCCCGATCGGCGTCGGCGCGATGCCGAGTTCGATGCCGTCATAGCTCGCGTACTGACCGATCATCCACGATCCGTGCGAGTTGATCGCCGCCTTCCCGGCGCCGAAGTTGTCGGGCATCGAAGCGCCGACGGTCGTCTCCAGACGCGGCACGTACCCCTTGTCGACGAGACCGGCCCACCATGCGATCGCGCTCTGGAACCGCTCGTCGTCGTAGTTGTAGTGGTCGCCCCACGGGTTCTCGTTGGTGTGCGTCCATCCGGTGGTGCCGGTGAACCAGCTCCACTCGGCCTGGCCCATCCCGGACCCGGAGTTCGCCAGCCCCATGCCGTACACCTCGACGTCGTTCTTGTCGAAGCCCTCCTCGTCCCCGCGGACGCCAGCCGAGTCGATCGTGAGGTGCGCGATGACGTCCTCGAGTGTTCCGCCGTCCTCTGCGTTCCAGGTGAGCTCCGCCATCTCGTCCTCGCTGATGCCGGCATCCGAGAGCATGTCGCGGTTGTAGAACAGCGCGATGGTGTCCCAGTCCTTCGGCACGCCGTACCGCTGACCGTCCTGCCCGACCCAGAGGTCGGCGAGACCGTCCGCGTATTGATCGAAATCGACCTCCGTGTCGTCGAGCGGCACGAGCTGCTCGAACCGCAGGTAGTCAGGGTACTTCGAGAGATGGTTGGTGAAGACATCGGGCGCGTTCTCGGCGACCATGCCGTTGGTGAGCTTGCCCCAGTAGTCGTCCCACCCGAGCTGGGTGACCTTGACCGTGAGGTCCGGGTTCGCGGCGTTGAAGTCCGCCGCGCACTGCCGGTAGCCGGGCAGCTGATTCGCGTCCCACAGCCAGTAGTCGATGGTGCTCGGGTCGTCTCCGCCGGCGCAGCCGCCGAGCGCTGCGACCGACAGCACGGCGACAGTGCCGGCGGCGATCTTCTTCATGCGGCTCATTGTCCGATGTCCCTTCATGATCACTTCAGCCCGCTGAAGCCGATGGAGTTGACGATCCGCTTGCCGAACACTGCGAACAGGATCAGCACGGGCACGGCCGAGACGAGGGTCGCGGCCATCAGGCCCGACCAGTCCGGAGCGCCCTGCGGCGACTGGGATTTGAACGTTCCGAGCCCGACCGTGAGCACGCGGGTGCTCTCGTCCGATACGAGAAGTGGCCAGAAGTACTCGTTCCATTGCCCCATGAAGGTCAGCAGCGCCAGCGTGGCCAGCGGTGCCGCGGCGTTCGGCAGCACGACCTGCGTGAAGATGCGCCACTGGGATGCGCCGTCGATCATCGCCGCCTCTTCGACCTCGCGCGACATGTTCAGGAAGAACTGCCGCATGAAGAAGATCGCGAACGGCGTCATGAAGATGTACGGCAGGATCATCCCGAACATCGTCCCGAGCAGACCGAGGTTCTTGATCAGCAGGAAGTTCGGCAGCGCCGTGAAGATCGGCGGCACCAGCACGGTCGCGAGGAACAGCCCGAACACGAGGTCGCGGTGCTTCCAGCGCAGTCGTGCGAACGCATACGCCGCCATCGAGCTGAAGAACACCGCCCCCGCCGTGGTCAGTGTGGCGAAGATCGTGGAGTTCAGCAGGTATTGCCAGAAGTTGATCTCCGCCCCGGAGCCGCCCTGCGCGAGCGCCTCCTCGGTCGACTGCAGTCCGAACACGCGCGCGAAGGCGCCGAGGTTGAAGTCGACGGGCAGCAGACTCGACGAATTGGCGGCGAGCGCACTGTTCATCGAGAGCGAGGTGCGCAGCACCCAGTAGAACGGCAGGATGCTGATCGCGATCGCGATGCCCAGGCAGATCCAGCCGAAGACGGCTCCCCAGGTCACGCGCCGGCGGATGCGGCGCCCCTGGGTGACGATGGTCGTGGTCGTGGTCATGGCCTCTTCCTTTCGCTTACGCCAGGTCGGATTCGTTGCCGCGGAGGAGCTTCATCTGCACGAAGGCGACGATGGCCAGGATGATGAACAGGATCATCGCCAGAGCGGATGCGTAGCCGAACTCGAGTTGCGTGAACGCTTTCTGGAAGATGTAGTACTGGATCACCCGGCTCGCGTTGACCGGTCCGCCCTGCGTGGTGACGGCGACGGTGTCGAAGACCTGGAACGATCCGGTCACCGTGAGCACGAGCACCAGCGCGATCACCGGCCGCAGCAGCGGCAGGGTGATGCGTCCGAACGTCTGGAACGGGTTCGCGCCGTCCAGCTTCGCGGCCTCGTACACCGTGCCGGGGATCGCCTGGAGCCCCGCGAACAGCAGCAGGGCGGTGTAGCCCATATGCCGCCAGGTGTTGATCAGCGCCTGTGTCGGGATGGCCCATTCGGCGCTGCCGAAGAACGCGACGCGGGGCAGACCCAGCCACTCGATGATGTTGTTCACGATGCCGAGCTGGTAGTCGAGCATCCAGAACCACAGCAGCGCGGCGATGACGTTCGCCATGAGATACGGCATCAGCAGCATCCCTCGTACCGCCGTCGAGCGGGCGACGTGCTGCATGAGCAGTGCCAGCCCGAGCGCGATGGCCGTCTGAAGCACGATGTTGATGACGACGTATTGAACCGTGACGCCGAGCGCATTCCAGAACAGCGGGTCCTGGGCGAGGCGCTCGTAGTTCGCCGTACCGACCCAGGTCGGGTCGTCCAGCACGCTGTACTCCGTGAAGCTGAGATACAGCCCGCGGATGGTCGGCACGAAGTAGAACAGGATCAAGCCGATGAGCGCCGGGGCGATGAACAGCAGGGCGATCTTGATGTCGCTGCGCGTTCTTCGCGTTCTGACTCCCCCGTCACGCGTCGCTCCGCGACGCCCGAGGACGATCGTGCTCGTTGTCATCTTCACACTCCGTCGTTATGCGATGATCAGGATGACCGCGAAGTTACACGAGTCACTTGGATGACACAAGGGTGACTTCTGAACTGTCTTTTCGCAGGGAATAACGTGTTGACTCGTGTAACCGATCGTGGCAGACTCTCGCGCATGACACACCAGACCTTCTCCCTCGGCATCGTCGGCGCGGGGCAGTTCGCGGGCCAGTTCGCGAAGCTGTTCAACGCCCACCCCTTCGTCTCCTCGGTCGTCGTGACCGATGTCCTTCCCGAACGCGCGACCGAACTCGCCGAGCGCGAGCACCTCGCCGGCACGGCCAGGAGCTTCGACGACCTGCTCGCCTCCGACGTCGACGCCGTCGCGATCTTCACGCAGCGCTGGACGCACGGCCCGCTGGTGGTGCGGGCGCTGCGCGCAGGCAAGCACGTGTACTCCGCGGTCCCGATGGCGATCAGTGAGGACGAGATCGCGGCGATCATCGAGGCCGTGCGCGAGACGGGGCTCACCTACATGATGGGCGAGACCAGCTACTACAACCCGGCCACCGTGTACGCGCGGGGTCGCAAGGCCGACGGAGCTTTCGGCCGCATCTTCTACGCCGAGGGCGACTATGTGCACGACATGGACCTCGGCTTCTACGCCGCGTACCAGTACAGCGGCGGCGAGGAATGGAAGAGCACGGCCAGCTACCCGCCGATGCTCTACCCGACGCACTCGGTCGGCGGCGTGATCGGGGCCATCGGCTCGCACGCTGTGAGCGTGAGCTGCATCGGCGTGCGCGACGACCGCGGCGACGGCGTGTTCGACCGCGAGGTCAGCATGTTCGACAACGACTTCTCGAATGCCACGGCTCTGTTCGAGCTGGCCGGTGGCGGCAGCATGCGCATCAACGAGTTCCGTCGCGTGGGATACCCGTCTCACCTGCGCGAGTCCCGGTTCCGCTACTTCGGCACCGAAGGCAGCTTCGAGCAGCTCGTCGCAAGCGCCGTGTGGATGGACAAGGAGGGCTACGAGGACGTCTCCGAGCTCCTCGAGACCAAGCCGTCGATGTCCGCCGACGACCCGTCGCTCGCCGGCGTCGACCCTGCGCTGCGCGACGCGTTCATCTCGGGACTCGCCCCGGTGCACGACGCGTCACGGCTGCCGGAATCGCTCAAGCGCCTGCCGAGCGGGCACGAGGGCAGTCACCACTTCCTGGTGGATGACTTCGCCACGGCGGTCGCCACACGCACCCTGCCGCCGGTGAACGCGTGGGAGGCCGCGCGCTACACGCTGCCCGGCATCATCGCCCATCGCTCAGCCCTCCGCGGCGGCGAGCGCTTGACGATCCCCGACTTCGGCGATGCGCCCGCACAGCTCGAGGCGCGGGAGACGCAGACCGCGCGCGGCTAGGATGGCGCCGTGTCCCGCTCCTCCTCCTCCTCTCAGAGCCGGGCTACCCGAAACGACGTCGCGAAGCTCGCCGGTGTCAGCCCCGCGGTGGTCAGCTACGTCGTCAACGGGACCAAGCGCGTCGGCGAGGACACGGAGCAGCGGGTGCGGGATGCCGTGGCGAAGCTCGGATATCGGGCGAATCCGTCCGCCCGCGCGCTTCGTCTCGGCTCGACGGAGATGCTGGGCATCGTCACGCCGACCACCACCAATCCGTACTTCGCGCAGCTCGCGCACGAAGTCGAGGCCGCGGCGGCCAAGCGCGGATACATGGTCATCACCTCCAGCTCGGACTCCTCCATCGCCACGGAGCGCGTCCAGCTGGAACAGTTGGCCGGGCGCCTCGTCGACGGCATCTTCCTGTGCAGCACGGTGTTCGAGCCCGACCTGCGCAACCTCGATATCGCCGGCATCCCGATCGTGCTGCTGAACAACAGCGCGGGGGTGCCGACCCGCGACTCGGTGGGCGTCGATCTGCTGCACGGCGCCCACCTCGCGGTCGAGCATCTGGCCTGGCACGGCTATCAGGACATCGGCATCGTCATCGGCGGCACGACGGGCGACGAGGAGGACGGCCGCGAGACCGGGTGGCGCGAGAGCCTCGAGCGCCTCGGCTTGACGCCGGGTCCCATCGCGAGAGGGTGGTTCACCCCGGACGGCGGGTACGAGGCGATGAGTCGGCTGATCCGCTCGGATGCCGTGCCACGGGCGCTCTTCGTGAGCTCCGACCAAATGGGCCGAGGCGTGCTGAAGGCGGCACACGAAGCAGGCCTGCGCGTCCCGGAGGACGTCGCCATCGTCTCCTTCGACGGGTCGCTCGACGCCGCCTACAGCTGGCCGACGCTCACGACCGTCGCGCAGCCGCTGGCCGAGATGGCCGAGGCCGCCGTCGAAGCGCTCGTCGGCCCGCCGCATGAGCGGGTGCACATGGTCGTCGAGGCGCACCTCGTCATCGGCCGCTCCTGCGGCTGCTGAGGCCCTGCGGGCTCAGCTGCGGCTCGCCCACCAGTCGCGCAGGCGCTGCTCCGCGGCATCCGGACCCAGCACGCCCTCGTCGAGGCGCAGCTCGAGCAGGAACCGGTAGGCCTCACCGACTTCGCGGCCGGGCGCGATGCCCAGGATCTCCTGGATCTGATTGCCGTCGAGCTCCGGACGGATCGCGTCCAGCTCCTCCTGCTCGCGCAGCGTCGCGATGCGCGCTTCGATGTCGTCGTACGCGGTCGCGAGGCGCGCGGCCTTGCGGCGATTGCGCGTCGTGACGTCGGCGCGGGTGAGGATGTGCAGGCGGTCCAGCAGTTCGCCGGCGTCGCGCACGTAACGGCGCACAGCGCTGTCGGTCCAGGTGCCCTCGGCGTACCCGAAGAAGCGCAGGTGCAACTCGATGAGTCTCGCGACGGCGTCCGTCGTCTCGCCGTCGAAGCGCAGGGACTGCAGGCGCTTGCGCGCCATGCGAGAGCCGACGACGTCGTGGTGGTGGAACGTGACCGCTCCGCCCGGCTCGAGCTTGCGGGTGCGCGGCTTGCCGATGTCGTGAAGCAGGGCCGCGATGCGCAGCGCGACATCCGGTTCGGCTCCGGGATGCCGGGCGTGCTCGAGCTCGATCGCCTGCTGCAGCACGGTCAGCGAGTGCTCATAGACGTCCTTGTGGTGATGGTGCTCGTCGACCTCGAGGCGCAGGGCGCTCACCTCGGGGAGGAACTCCTCGATGAGACCCGTGTCGACCAGGACCCGGATGCCGCGCACGGGGTCCTCGGTCTGCATGAGCCGGATCAGTTCGCCCTGGATGCGCTCGGGGCTGACGATCTTCAGCGTCTCGCGGAGCTCGGCGATCGCGTCCTGCGTCGCGTCGTCGATCGCGAAGCCGAGCTGGGCGCTGAAACGCGCTGCCCGCAGCATCCGGAGCGGATCATCGCCGAAGCTGACCTTCGGGTCGGTCGGAGTGCGCAGGACCCCGGTGATGAGGTCTTCCACCCCGCCCGTCGGGTCGACGAGCTTGACCGCCGGCACCTGCAGCGCCATCGCGTTGACGGTGAAGTCGCGGCGGACGAGATCGCCGTCGATCGTGTCGCCGAACTCGACGGTCGGCTTGCGGGTGACCCCGTCGTAGCTGTCGGCGCGGTAGGTGGTGATCTCCACCTGCTCCCCCTGAACCCGGGCGCCGATCGTGCCGAACGCGCGACCGATGTCCCAGTGCGCCGTGGCGATGGGCTTCACGATCGCGAGGATCTCGTCGGGAGACGCGTTCGTCGTGAAGTCGAGGTCGTGCGTCGGGCGACCGATCAGCGCGTCGCGCACCGGGCCGCCGACGACGGCGAGTTCGAAGTCCTGCGCGGCGAACGCGTCGGCGAGGGTGCGGACGACCGGGTCTGCGGCGAGCGCGCCGAGTCGAGCGAGGCCATCGGCCATGTTGAGCATGAGTTCCAGGGTACCGTCGGGCCGTCACATGTGACGCGTCGGGTCCATGCGCTGGTGCAGGATCCGGATGATGTCGACGCCCTGATCGCGCGTCCGGTAGAAGACGCGGTGCGACCCGATCGCGTAGCGACGATAGCCGCCCCGGATCTCATCGCACGGCCACCCGCGCTCCGGGTCTTCGGCAAGACGCTCGATGGCGGCGCGGATCTCGGAGATGTAGGTCTCCGCCTGCTGGGCATCCCACCGCTGTTCGGTGTAGTCCCAGATCGACGACAGGTCGCGTTGCGCCGCCGGCGTGAGCCGATACGACCCGGTCACCGCTATCAGGACTTCTTCGCCTCGATGAAGGCGTCGAAGTCGAAGGGCTCGGGTTCGCCGCTCTGCTCGCCGGCGATCAACGCCGCGCGCAACGCTTCCGTCTGCGTCTCCTGGTCTTCGAGCAGTCGCAACCCGGCGCGGACGACCTCGCTGGTGGACCGGTAGCGCCCCTTCGCGAGTTCGCGACCGATGAACTCCTGGAAGTGCTCGTCCAGACTGATCGAAGTGTTCGCCGCCATGAATCGAGAGTACCAATAATTGGTACACCCGACGAGGTCTTCGTCGTCGGGAGTCAGCCGGCGTTGTTCGGGTCGCCTTGCGCGGGCCCCGGAGGCACACCGAGATCGCGCAGCTCCTGCGTGTGGCGACGCATCATCGACAGCAGCGACGAGCTCAGCACGATGCCGCCGATGACCGCAATGGCCACGAGCAGCCAGATCCCCTGATCGGAGTCGACGACCTCGAAGCCGTAGACGAGGATCACGGCAGCGAGCAGCGCGAGTCCCTCGATGAGTGCGAACGCGATGAAGAACCGTGTCTGCCGCCGGCGCTGCTCACCGCGCAGCACCACGACACGAGGGTCGTCGTATCCACCGTCGAAAGTCATGCCGTCAGAGTAGCGCCCGGTTCACGGCATCCGGATCTGGTAGTGGATGAAACCGCTGCGGTCGGCGACCCGGTCGTAGAGCCGGCGGGCGGTCTCGTTGCTCTCGGCCGTCAGCCAATAGACCTTGGCGCTGCCGTTCTGCTCGGCCCACGCCCTGACGTGCTCGATGAGCGCCTCGCCGGCTCCGGCGCCGCGGGCATCCGGCGAGACGAAGAGGTCCTCGAGGTAGCAGTAGTCGGATGTCGTCCATGTCGCCGGGTGCGTCAGCCAGTGCACGATCCCGAGCGCGCGGCCGTCGCCGTCGCGGGCGATCGCGCCGTGCAGTTCGGCATCCGCCGTGAGCCGGTCGAAGGTCGCGTCCGTCGTCGCCTGGTCGAGTGCGGACTCGTAGAACGTCAGGTAACCGTTCCAGAGTTCGAGCCAATCGGCGCGGTCCTGCGGCTGAAGCGGGGTGATCTCGAGCATCCGATCAGGCTATCGCCCTGGCTGGATCACCCCAGCTCGAGGCACAGCAGCTGCTCGCGTTCGTCCCACGGGGCTGCCGTGACGAAGCCGAGGTTCCGATACATCCTGATAGCCGGCTCTCGCCACTGCCAGACCGACAGACGGACAGGGCGCGATGCAAGGCGCAGTGCCTCGTCCATGAGCGCTGATCCGACGCCACGACCGCGTGCCGGAGGAGTCGTCCAGAATCGCTTGATCTCGGAGCCGGAAGCCGAGTTCGCGACAACGACGATCCCGCAGTCCTCGCCATCGACCCGCGCCATGAGCACCCGCATCCCGTTCAGCGACGCCGCGGGGTCGGCCACCTCTCGCCAGTAGTGTTCCGGCAGCTCGTCTGCTCGCGGGGCAAGACCGCGCTCCACCTTCTCGGCCTCCGTCTGGCGCAGGTAGTCACCGAGCAGCGACGAGACCGAACCGCCGTCCGCCGGAAAGGATGCCTCGCGCAGCGCGATCGTGCTCACCCGGCGCTCTCGGCCGCGCCGATCGGCTCGCCCTGCACCGGACCCTCAGTGTTGGGCTTCCACCCGAGCGCGGGGGCGACGTGCTCGGCGAACGCCTGCAGAACGTGCAGGTTGTAGTCCGGTCCGAGCTGGTTCGGGATCGTGAGCATGAGCGTGTCGGCGGCCATCACGGCCTCGTCCTGCTTCAACTGCGAGATCAGCACGTCCGGTTCGGCCGCGTACGTCTTGCCGAACGTCGAGCGCATCCCGTCGATGATGCCGATCTGGTCGTCGCCGTCCTCGCTGCGCAGTCCGAAGTACGCCCGGTCCATGTCGCTGACCAGCGGGAAGACGCTGCGGCTCACCGACACCCGAGGAGCGCCGGTGTGACCGGCCTCCTTGTAGGCGGCGCGGAAGAGATCGATCTGCTCGCGCTGGAGCTCGTGGAACGGCTGCCCCGTGGCCTCGGTGAGCAGGGTCGAGCTCATCATGTTGAGGCCCTTGCGCCCGGTGTCCTCCGCGGTCGCGCGCGACCCCGCACCCCACCAGATGTGGTCGCGCAGGGTCGGCGAGTGCGGTTCGACGTGCAGGTACTGCCCCGGCCCGACCATGCGCGGGTCGCCCGGGGCGATCCGCTCGCCGTCGATCGCCCGCAGGAACAGGTCGAACTTCTCCCGAGCCAGGATGCTGCCGCGCTCGGGGTCTTCGCCATCGACGTATCCGAATGTCTCGTAGCCGCGCAGTGCGGTCTCGGGTGAACCACGGCTCACACCGAGCGCGATGCGTCCGTCGGCGATGTAATCCAGGGCCGCGGCCTCCTCGGCGAACTGGAACGGGTTCTCGTAGCGCATGTCGATGACGCCGGTGCCGACCTCGATGCGCTTCGTGCGCGCGGCCATGGCGCTCAGCAGCGGCATGGGGGACGCCGCCTGTCGCGCCCAGTGGTGCACGCGCACGTAAGCGCCGTTCACGCCGATCTCATCGGCGCCCTCGGCGATCTCGATGGTCTGGCGCAGCATGTCGCCGGCCGTGCGCGTCGACGAACCGGGGACGTCGGCGTAGTGACCGAACGAGAGGAATCCGAAAGCCTTCATGATTCATTCGAACGCATGAACCGCGGCGGCTATTCCGCCAGTGGCGCCGGTGCCAGGAACCCGTCGAGGATCAGTTGGCGGATCCGCGGCTCCAGGTCGGTCCAGAGCTCGGGCAGCGGCACTTCGAACAGGTCCGCAAGAGCCCCGACGATCTGCGCCACGGTGAGATCGCCGTCGCACGCGCCGACGAATGCGGCGAGCGCTGGGTCCACCGGGATGGTCCGCCCGAATCCGCCGCCCTGACGCAGCTCGATGACGCTGGGGTCGTCGTTCCCAGGCATCAGGTGACGCGCCTCGGTGACGTCGCCGGCGACGAAGAGCGTCTGCGGGATGCCGCCGGCGATCGCATCGTGGGCCGCGAGTCCTCCCTGCAGCGCGCGCCCTGGCTGCGACAGCGGCTGCGTGATCCGCTCGAACCGGCGCAGCGTCCCGGCATCCGCCCTCCCACGGCGGATCAGCACGTACCCGAATCCGATCGCGGTGACCTCCCGCGCGGCGAAGTCATCGAGCCAGGCTTCGAGCAACGGGGTGAATCCGGCATCCCGCGGCGTCGTGCCGCCGTCGCGGATCCACAGTTCGGCGTAGGCCAGCGGCGACAGCTCCTCGCGCTCGATCACCCAGGCATCCAGATCCTCCGGAATCCAGGAACGCAGCCGGTCGAGCCCTGCGGAACCGCCGCGAGACTCCCAGTTGCCGAGCAGCTGCGCGATCCCGCCCGGGGTCAGATGATCCGGCACGGTGCGAAGGAACTGCTCGACGAGCGCGTCGCCGATCAGCCCGCCGTCGCGATATTCGTACGCCGGGAGGTCGCCACCGCGCGGGGTGATGACGAACGGCGGATTCGAGACGACGAGGTCGAATGCCTCGCCGGCGACCGGTTCGAACATGCTGCCGTGACGGAACTCGATGTTCGTCACTCCGTTGAGCAGCGCGTTGAGCTCGCCGAACGCGAGAGCGCGCTCCGAGATATCGGTCGCGACGACCGCACCCGCGTGACGCGACACCAGCAGGGCCTGGATGCCGCAGCCGGTGCCGAGGTCCAGGGCGCGATTCACCGGCTGAGGGATGACGAGCTCGGCGAGCGTCCGGGAAGCGCCGCCGACCCCGAGGACGTGGTCCGCGGGCAGTGCGGAGCCCAGCGCCACCTCGTCGAGGTCGCTCGCGATCCACCACTCCCCGACCCCGTCGGCATCGACGAAGGACTGCGGCCGCAGCAGCGCCGTCGGACGGATGACGGGTGCCGCGGCATCGGCGATTCCCAGCCCGAGGGCGACGAGACCGTCGACTCCCGTCCGCGGCAGCGCTGCGGCCACGGCATCCTCCGGCTGCGGGATGCCGAGCACGAAGAATCGTCCGAGGGTGGCGAGCGCGGAGGAGTCCCCATCGATCGCCCGCAGGATCGGCGTGCGCATTCCGCGTCCGAGCGCGTCGTCCGCCTCCTCTCCCCAGAGCCGCCGGAGCGGCTCGGAGCGGAGGTCGGCGGCATCCAGATCGGCGGCGAGGGCCGAGACGCGCAGGGGATCCGGGACGATGGCGGGGGTGTCGGACACGGCCGTCACTCTACGCGCCTTCAGCCTTCGGATCGGCGCCCCGCCTAGAATCGCATGGTCCGCACTCACGAACCGCTCGCCGCGTTCGAGGAAGACCCCGAGACCGTGATCATCCCCCGTACAGCTCCGCGCGCGCGTCGGCATCCCTTCGCCCGCGCTCTCGCTGTGCTCGCCATCGCCGCTGTCGCCGCGTCCGTCGGCATCCTCGGCATCGCGTCGCCTGCCGTCGCCGAGCCGACGGAGGAGCCGACCACCGACGGATCCGTGACGCTGTCGCTGTCGCTGGGCTCGCACGGGGCGGTGCCGTCCGGCTCGCCGCTCTCGGGATCCGTCACCGTCGAGAACGACACCGGCGAAGAGCTCTCCGCGGCGCGCGTCGCACTCGAGGTCGACCCGACCCCGCTGGCTGATGCGGCCGCGGTCATGGCCTGGCTGGGATCCGGGACGGGCGCCGGCGCACCGACCACGCTGTTCTCCGCCCCGACCGCGCCCGTCGCCGCGCAGAACGATCTCGAGACGCCGATCCTGGCGACCTCCGACCTGGTGCAGCTCCTCCCGCCCGGTGTCTACGCGGTGAACGCCTCCCTGGCGGGGGCCGTCACCGACGATGGCACCTCCTGGGACGCCGCAGTGCGCTCCGTTCTCACGGTGCGTCCGGCCACCGCCTCCCACGTGAGCGTCGTGGTGCCGATCACGGCCACCCCGGCATCCGGGGCCCTGCTCAGCGCCGACGAGCTGTCCGCACTCACCGCCGCGGACGGGGCTCTCACCGCGCAGCTCGACGGTGTCACGGGCACGATGGCCGTCCTCGCTGTCGACCCGGCGATCCCCGCGGCCATCCGCGTGCTGGGCACGTCCGCCCCTCCCGAGGCCGTCACGTGGCTCGACCGCCTCGAGGCCCTGCCGAACGAGACCTTCGCGCTCCAGTTCGGCGATGCGGACGTCGCGACACAGGCGCACGCCGGCCTCGGTGCAGCCCTCGCCCCGACCACGCTCGATCCGTTCATGAATGCGGCGGACTTCCCCGTCGAGGAGGCACCGACGCCCTCGCCGACACCGACGCCTTCGCCGAGCAGTGTCGCGGGGCTTCCCGACCTGGCAGAGCTCACGGCGCTGCGCGGCGAACTCGAAGGCATCCTCTGGCCGCGCGCGGACGTCACCGCCGACGATCTCGCAACCTTCGACACCTATCTCGGTGCACCGGCGACGACGATCCTGCCGTCCACGGCCGCGGCCGAGGACACGGCCACCGGTCACACCCGCGTCGGGGCGTCCAGTGTGCTGGTGACCGACGCCGAGGTGTCCGCGACGATGTCCGCGGCCGCCTCCGAGGCGGACGATGACGTCCGCGAGGCGCTGCTCGCCCAGGCGAACGCATTCCTGTCCTTCGCCGGCGCACCCGCATCCGGCATCCTCATCGGGTTGGATCGCGACGAGAGCCGGACCGCCGAGGCACTCCGCGACGTGATCACGACCACCGGCGCGATGCCGCTGCGCACGCTCCAGGCGACGACGCCCGTCCCGGTGACGCTCTCGAGCGAGCCGGATGCCGCACGGGCGACGGTGCTGACGACCCTGCTCGCCGACGAGGACACGCTCGAGGCGTTCGCGACGATCCTCGACGACCCCCAGGTGCTGCTGGCACCCGAGCGGATCCGCATCCTGCGAGTGCTGGGCGTCGGACTGAGCGACTCCGAGTTCGAGACCGACAAGGACGATCATCGGGCGGCCACGGCCGCAACGCTCGATTCCGTGGCGATCCAGGATCCGGCGCCCATCCAGCTCATCAGCGCCAACGTCGACCTGCCGGTGTGGATCCGCAACGACCTGCCGTGGCCGGTCAACCTGAATCTCGAGGTGCGGCCATCGGATTCCCGCGTCGTGATCGAGCCGTACACCCAGGTCCAGGCGCAGCCGCAGAGCAACACCCGCGTGCTGATCCCGGTGCAGTCGCGCGTCGCCAGCGGGGAGCTGCAGGTGAGTTTCACGCTCACGAGCCCGACCGGTGTGCCCATCGGCGATCCGCAGACCGCCCAGGTCACGGTGCGTGCCGAGTGGGAGAACATCGGACTCGGCATCCTCGCCTCGATGATCGTCCTGCTGCTCGTGTTCGGCATCGTCCGCACCGTCCGCCGTCGACGGCGCGAACGTGCGGAATCCTCGGCTGCTGAGCCCTCCGCCGCAGAATCGGATGCCGCGGATTCGGATGCCGCGGCGAGCGATGTCCCGGATCAGCCCGGAGCCGCGTCAGCGGCCGACGAAGGAGATCGATGACCAGCCTCGGCCGGGCCAGCGCACTGCTGGGCGCAGGAACCCTCGTCTCGCGTCTGACCGGGTTGCTGCGCACGATCGTGCTCGTCGGCGTGATCGGCTCGAACGCGTCGGCCGCGGCGGACGCCTTCGCCGTCGCGAACCAGTTGCCCAACAGCGTGTTCAACCTGATCTCGGTCGGCGTGCTCACGGCGGTCATCGTGCCGCAGATCGTCCAGGCGAGCCGGGATGCCGACGGCGGCAACGCGTTCATCTCGAAGCTCTTCACGCTCGGCACGGTCATCCTCGTGGCCGCCACAGCCGTGGCCATGGTCGCGGCGCCCTGGCTGGTGAGCCTGCAGTTGAAGGCCGACAACGTCGAACAGCTCGCCCTGGCCACAGCATTCGCCTATTGGTGCCTGCCGCAGATCCTGTTCTACGGTCTGTACGCCCTGGTCGGCGAGACCCTGAACGCGAAGCGGATCTTCGGACCGTTCACCTGGGCCCCGATCGCGAACAACATCATCTCGATCGTCGGGTTCCTGATCATCGGCGCCGTCTTCGGCAACGACCTCGTGAACATCGCGGACTGGACGCCCGACATGGTGGCCTGGCTCGGCGGCACGGCGACCGCTGGCATCGTGGTGCAGGCCGGCATCCTGCTGGTGTTCTGGCGCAAGACCGGGCTCGCGCTCAAGGTCGACTTCCGCTGGCGCGGTGTCGGCCTCGGCAACGTGGGCCGGGTCGCGGGCTGGACGCTGCTGATGGCGCTGTCGAGCATGGCGGCCGGCTTCTACCAGAACTGGGTGGCCAACGAGGCCTCCGGTGAAGGCGCGGCCGTGACCGTGATGAACAACGCCTGGCTGATCTTCATGCTGCCGTATTCGATCATCGTGCACTCGATCGGCACCCCGTACTTCACTCAGCTCTCCGAGCACGCCGCGGCCGGGCGGGACGACGATGTGCGGGGCGACATCTCGCGCAGCATCCGCACGCTCGGGTTCTTCCTGATGGGAGCGATGGCGGCCGTCGTGGCGGCGGCCGTGCCGGCCTCGCGCGTCTTCACGAACTCGTCATCGGATGCCGTGGACGCCGCCATCGTGCTCGTCTGCTACCTCGTGGGGCTGCTGCCGCTGGCCGTGCTGTTCATCGTGCAGCGCACCTTCTACGCGTATGGCGACACCAGGACGCCGTTCCTGTTCACGCTGTTCCAGTGCGCTCTGGTGGCCATCACCGCGACGATCGCGTGGGGGCTGTCGGCGTCGGGCGCGCTGCCTCTCACCCTTCTCGCGGCGGCCGTCGCGCTGGGCCAGTCGCTCGCAGGCACGGTGCAGACGATCGTCGCGACCGTCCTGCTGCGCCGCCGGCTCGGCTCGCTGGAGACCGGACGATGGATGCTGTCGCTCGGCCGGTTCACCCTGGCGGCGATCCCCGCCGGCGCTGCGGGCTGGGGCGTGTTCCTGCTGCTGGGCGGCGTTGATGGCTGGACGACCGCCGACAAGATCCTCGGCGTCCTGGGCGCGGGCATCATCGCCGTCGCGGCCGCCGCCGTGTACGTGGTGTTCCTGTGGATCCTGCGCGCACCGGAACTGCAGGTCGCCAAGAGCATCGTGAGGCGGATCCTCCCGGGGCGCTGAGCTCCGGCATCCTCCGCGGGAATGTCCCGCGGTTACCATGGGTTGAAGCAGTGGAACGAGGAGAGCACATGCGTCAGGTCATCATCATCGGCTCCGGCCCGGCCGGATTCACGGCCGCCATCTACGCGGCGCGCGCGAACCTCGAGCCGCTGCTCATCGCGAGCTCTGTCGAGGTCGGCGGTGAGCTGATGAACACCACCGAGGTCGAGAACTTCCCCGGGTTCCCTGATGGCATCCAGGGCCCGGAGCTCATGGCCAAGTTGCAGCAGCAGGCCGAGAAGTTCGGCACCGAGGTCGTGTACGACGACGTGACCTCGCTCGAACTGGACGGCCCGGTGAAGAAGGTCATCCTGGGGTCCGGAACGACGCACGAGGCGCGAACGGTGATCTACGCGACGGGCTCGGCCTACCGCAAGCTCGGTGTCGAGGGCGAAGAGCGCCTGTCCGGCTACGGCGTCTCCTGGTGCGCGACCTGCGACGGCTTCTTCTTCCGTGAGAAGACGATCGCCGTGGTCGGCGGCGGCGACTCGGCGATGGAGGAGGCGACCTTCCTCACGCGCTTCGCGGAGAAGGTCTACATCATCCATCGCAAGGACTCGCTGCGCGCCTCGAAGATCATGCAGGAGCGCGCCTTCGCGAACGAGAAGATCGAGTTCATCTGGAACAGCGAGGTCGCCGAGATCCTGGGCGACGCAGCGGTCACGGGAGTGCAGCTGCGGTCCACGACGGACGGGTCGCTGCGCGACCTGCCGCTGGACGGTCTGTTCGTCGCGATCGGCAACGACCCGCGTACGCACCTCGTGCACGGCAAGCTCGACCTGACGGCAGAAGGCACCATCTGGGTCGATGGCCGCACGTCGGTGACCTCCAAGCCCGGCGTCTTCGCCGCCGGCGACGTCATCGACCCGCACTACCGTCAGGCCATCACCGCCGCCGGCTCCGGCACGGTCGCGGCTCTGGATGCCGAGCACTTCCTCGCGGATTTTGAGGATGCTTCCGTCGAGGTCCCGGCTGCGGAGGCCGCCGAGGTCATCGTCGGCTAGGGAACACTTTCCACCCGCCTGCTGTTGGTGCAGGTGAGACTTCGATCAAGGAGAAGACTGATGACTGCTAAGGCGACGAGCCAGGCGACGTGGGATCAGGATGTGCTGCAGGCCGAGGGCACCGTTCTGGTGGACTTCTGGGCGGAGTGGTGCGGTCCGTGCCGCATGGTGGCGCCCGTTCTGGACCAGATCCAGTCCGAGCACCCTGAGAAGATCACGATCCTCAAGCTCAACGTGGATGAGAACCCCGAGCTGGCGATGAAGTACCAGATCACGTCGATCCCGGCGATGAAGGTCTTCTCGGCCGGCGAAGAGCGCAAGACGATCATCGGCGCGAAGCCGAAGTTCGCGCTCGAGCAGGACCTCGCCGAGTTCATCGGCTGAGCGTCCTCTGACGTTTTCGAAGGCCCGTTCCTCTTCTGAGGGGCGGGCCTTCGGCTTATTTGTCGTAAACCGGGACCGGTGCGAGGCCGCGGACGGCCCGCGCTCGATCGACGATCTCCTGGATGACGGCGGTCTTCCCGGCGTTGTATCGTGCCCGCCCGGCGATGGCGTCCTCGGCTGCGGCCTCCTTCGCCGCCCGGTAGCGGATCGCATCGTCCGGATGGGTCAGCAGCCAGTCCCGGAGGATGCGCTGATTCGCGGCATCCCACTGCTCCGTCGGGAAGAAGTGCGCGATGCGCGTCCGGATGCCGTCGGGTTCGAAGACCAGCACAGGATGCGTCCGCACACCGCTGCCGATCGCCCAGCCGGCCTCTTCCAGCCGGGTGAGGTGGTCGCCCAGGCTGTTCACGTCGACGAGGCGCACCGCGACATCGATGATCGGCTTGGCCTTCATGCCCGGAACGGCGGTCGATCCGATGTGTTCGATCTCCCAGTCCGGATCACCGAGCATCCGCAGTTCCGCGGCGATCTCCCGGAACATCCCCGGCCACCCCGGGTCGTAGTCGACGAGCACGTCCTCACCCTATCCACCCTCTCCCTCCCCTTCCTCTCCCCACTCTCATCAATGCACGCCCCCGTCCGCCCGGGAGAGGGCGCAGGGATGCTCCGAGAGCGAGCGTCGGGAGGGCCCCGCGAAGCGGGAGGGACCCTCGGCGAGCGAACGGAGCATCCCGGAGCCCGGCGTTGACTAACCAGCGATGGCGAAGCCGAGCCCCCGTCGTCGGCCCGTCGGCGCGTCGGCCCGTCAGCTGGCGTCAGCGATCGAGGCATCCCATCGCCGGTACTTCGGGCCGTCCCCGAGCAGCTTCCAGACCGCCGGAGTCAGCGGCGGATACTCCAGGGCGATCTGCCTGAGGACGCGATAGTGCCGCGCGGCGTTGGGACGGACCCCATCGTTCGCGGCGATGTTGTCCGCACGCAGCAGGTAGACCACGAGCTCATCGATGCTCGGCAGGTCCTCCATGAAATCCCACGGGTCCTCGCCGCCGAGCAGCCGCTCCTGGATGAGAACCGCCAGTTCATCGGACGCTTCGGCACGGAGCACTTCAAGGCTCGCTCGGCGGGGAATGGCGTCTGTCACCCCTCAAGCCTACGCGCGCTCCTTGTGCCCCCGGTGCGTGATCTTCACGGAATCCGTCATCGTCTCGAGTTCTCTGCCTTTCGTCTCCGGCACTTGGAAGTAGACGAAGAAGAACGACAGCGCGGCGAAGAACGCATAGAAGCCGTAGGCGAAGGTGAGTCCGATCTCAGCGAAGGCCGGGAAGGTCGTCGAGATGAAGAAGTTCGCCATCCACTGCGCGGCAGCCGCGACAGCCAGCGCACCAGCACGGATCGAGTTCGGGAACATCTCCCCGAGCAGCACCCAGACCAGCGGGCCCCAGGTCGCCCCGAAGAACACCACGAAGCCATTGGCGCAGACCAGCGCGATCAAGGACCACGGCTGCGGGAGCACGACGCTGCCGTCCTGCAGAGTGCCGAACGAGAACGCGACGGCCATCAGCCCGAGAGTGATCGTCATGCCGACCGACCCGATCAGCAGCATCGGCCGGCGGCCCACCTTGTCGACCAGCAGGATCGCGACGATCGTGACGACGATGTTGGTGACGGATGTGATCACCGAGGTCAGCAGCGCGTTCGACTCGTCGAAACCGACCGACAACCACAGGGTGGTCGAATAGTAGAAGATCACGTTGATGCCGACGAACTGCTGGAAGACGCTCAGCAGGATGCCGACCCACACGATGGGTTTCAGGCCGAAGAGGTTGCCGCGCAGGTCCCGCAGCGACTCCTTCTTCTCCGTATTGATGGTCGCCTGGATCTCCTGGATCTTCAGGTTGACGTCGGTCTCGCCCGTGAAGTCGTACAGGACCTGCGATGCCTTGTCGAGCTGCCCTCGTGCCACCAGGAATCGTGGCGATTCCGGGAGGCGCAGTGCCATGACGCCGTAGACGATCGCCGGTACGGCCTCCGCCATGAACATCCAGCGCCAGGCATCCAGCCCGAACCAGAGCGGATCGGAGGCGCCTCCTGCGATGGTCGCGAGAATCGCGTTCGACACCAGCGCCGTGAAGATGCCCAGCACGATCGCGAGCTGCTGCAGAGAACCGAGCCGGCCGCGGATCCGTGCCGGCGAGACCTCGGCGATATAGGCCGGCGCGATGACCGATGCCGCGCCGACCCCGAGTCCGCCGATCACACGCCAGACGATCAGGTCGATGACGCCGAACGCGAGGCCTGAGCCGATCGACGACGCGAGGAACATCGCTGCCGCGATCACCATGACGGGGATGCGTCCCATCCTGTTCGCCAACGACCCGGCGAACCAGGCGCCGACGGCGCAGCCGAGCAGCGCCGATGAGACGGCGAAGCCCTGCAGTGCTGCGCCGAGCTCGAACGCTCCGGCGAGGGCGTCGACGGCGCCGTTGATCACCGCCGTGTCGAACCCGAAGAGGAAGCCACCGAGGGCGGCCGCGATGCTGATTCCGATGACCCGGCCGCTGATGCGTCCAGGAAGCCTCTCCGTCGACATTGTTCGCTCCCCCGTTTGCCGTGAGTCTATTGGGATACCGCGTGCGGGCGACAGAGCCGCCGCGGATCGGTCAGGAGCCGTAGCCCTCCTCGCCGAGCTCGGCGAGGATGCGGTTCAAATCCTGGATGGATGCGAAATCTATGACGACCTGGCCTTTTCTCGAGCCGAGGTTCACCTTCACACGGGTGTTCAGGCGGTCGCCGAGCTTGCTTCCCACCTCGTCCAGGTAGGCGCGTCGCGCGCCCGGCTGCGGCTTCGCGGTCTTCGATCCGGCATCCCTGGGCGTCGCCTTGGCTGCTTCCTCGGCGGCACGGACCGAGAGGTCCTCGTTGATGATCTTGTCGGCGAGACGCTGCATGGCGTCAGGATCATCGAGGCTGAGGATCGCGCGGGCGTGGCCGGCCGAAAGCACACCAGCGGCGACCCGCTGCTGCACCGGGACGGGCAGTTTGAGCAGTCGGATGGTGTTGCTGATCCGCGGACGCGAGCGTCCGATGCGGGTCGCGAGCTCCTCCTGCGTGATGCCGAAGTCCTCGAGCAGCTGCTGGTAGGCCGATGCCTCTTCCAGCGGGTTCAGTTCCGACCGGTGCAGGTTCTCGAGCAGCGCGTCGCGAAGAAGGTCCTCGTCCGTCGTGTCGCGGACGATCACCGGGATCGTCTCGAGGCCGGCTTCGCGGGCCGCACGGGTGCGGCGCTCGCCCATGATGAGCTCGTACGCCCCGTCGGCGTTCGTGCGCACGACGACCGGCTGCAGCACACCGAACTCGCGAACGCTGTGCACGAGTTCTGCGAGGTGCTCAGGATCGAAGTGCGTACGCGGTTGGCGTGGGTTCGGGACGATCGCGTTCGGGTCGACGTGGACCAGACGCACGCCGGGGATCTCGGCGAGCTCCGGCGTCGCCTCGACCTCGACCGGCGGCGTCGGCTTGATCTTCGCACCGGGGAAGAAGACGTCGACGGGCCGCTCGGTCTGCTCGGTCGTGGGGATGAGGGCTCCTATCCCCCGCCCGAGTCCAGTTCGCTTCGCCATCAGTTCTCCTTGCTCTGTGTGCTACTGGTGCGCGCCGCTGTGCGCTGCGCGATCTCGACTGCGGCCTCGCGGTATGCGACGGCGCCGGCCGAGTTCCCGTCGTATCCGATGACCGTCTGTCCGAAGCTCGGGGCTTCGGAGACGCGGACGGATCGGGGAATGACGGTGTGAAGGACCTGCTCCGGGAAGTGCCCGCGAACCTCATCGGCGACCTGTTGCGCGAGCCGCGTGCGCCCGTCGTACATCGTCAGGAGGATCGTGGACAGGTGCAGCTTCGGATTGAGGTGTTTCTGGATCATCTGGATGCTGCCGAGCAACTGGCTCAGACCTTCCAGTGCGTAGTACTCGCACTGGATCGGGATGAAGACCTCGGATGCCGCGGTGAATGCGTTGATCGTCAGCAGCCCCAGGGAGGGCGGGCAGTCGATGATCACGAAGTCCAGCGAGTGATCCGCGATATATGCCTCGAGTGCTCGTCCGAGCCGGTGCTCGCGCGCGACCTGAGCGACGAGCTCGATCTCCGCGCCGGCGAGATGGATGGTACTGGGTGCGCAGAAGAGGTTCTCGGATTCAGGGCTCGGCTGGACGATCTCCGCGAGCGGAACATCGTTGATCAGGACGTCATAGATGCTCGTGACATCCGCGCTGTGCGGGATGCCGAGAGCAGTGGATGCGTTGCCCTGCGGGTCGAGATCGATGACGAGGACCTTCGCCCCCAAGTGGGCGAGCGCCGAGGCGACATTCACCGCCGTGGTGGTCTTGCCGACCCCGCCCTTCTGGTTCGAGACCGTCAGAACGCGGGTCTGCGCACCGTCGAAGTCGAGGGTGACCTCCTCCAGGGCCCGCCGGCGCGCGCTGAGATCAGCGAGTTCGCGGGCGAGTGGGGTGTCCATCCCGAAACCATCGTTCGGTGGTGCCTTTTCGGGTTGTTTCACGTGAAACATCCACTCCTTTCGGGGCCGCGTTCCACTCTAATCGAGGCGACCGACCTTCACCCGCACGGGATCGGCCCGTCGGGGACCGACGGAGTCATCGGACAGCCTGTTTCACGTGAAACATCAACGTGTCGCATCGCCGTGCGGGTCCGGTCGCGAACCCTCTGGCCTGGATTCTCGGGCGCTCAGACGGTCGAGGTCGGTCCCATTCGCCGTGAATGGCACTGTCTGAAGAAAGCTCCACCCGATCGCCGAGACTCCCTCTCCCTCTACTTCGCCGGTGCCCTCCCGATACTCCTCTTGAGGCATCCCTCGCCCTCATGGCGGCACGGCGGAGGACGCCACCACTCGCCGATCTCCGGGCGCGAACGGGCTCGACCACAGCGCAATGATCCCGTCGAGCGCAGCGTGTTCACCGGCGGCGCGATCGAGGCGCCCGATGTTTCAAGTGAAACGGACGGGGCCCACTGCGCGCGCATCTGGGGCGCGCCCTCGCCTATCGCCCTGGCCATCACCCGTGGCCCACCACCTCTCGCCGCCAGGACGCAGTAGTCATCCCGAACACTGTGTTCAAGTCGCCGACATGAACAGCTCTGGAGCGTGAGCCTCGCCAACCCTGCCCGCTGCGCAGGCTCCCCGCCTGTGTCGGCACACCCTCACCCATCGAGATCGAACAACGTGATGCGACCTTGTCCGCTGTGATGAGAAAGGACAAGGGATGTACCGACGACAAGACGGTGTTGTCCACTGCGAAGAGCCCCGCCGCCGACGATCATGCTCGGAAGCCTGCCCAAACAGCTCGATGGCACCGATGCCGCTCGGTCTTCCCAGGTGGAGTAACCCCTAGACGCCGAACACAACGCAGCCCGAGGCACCGGCCGGCACCAGGCCGCCATCGTTTCACGTGAAACGGAGCGGCCTGGCCCGTTTCTGCACCGCACGACGTGGCGTGCCGCGCCTGCACCCCGCATCATCAATTCGAGTCGCCCGGTCGCCGGCCTCACGTCCTGTTTCACGTGAAACATCCGGCTCGGGCAGACGAGGCAGCCAGCCCTCAAGCCGAAGCGGATGACGCCCACTGGACATCGGGCCGGCGAGTCAAGGATCTGATGGATCCAAGAAACAGATATCAACAGTCACGAATGGACTCCCTCAGGAGGATCAGTGGGCGCGTACGAGCACAACCGCCTCGCAGCCCATTGAACAGCCGAAGACCAGAGCGTCAGCCGACGCTGATGCCCGCACCTTGGTCGCGACTGCGACGGGAAAAGCTTGCACGGTGGCCGACGTTCGGTCGAGTACATGACGCACAGGTCCCTGATGGGACCCGAACCGAAGCGTCCCACTGGTACACCTCCGTACGACAAGTTCACGTCGTACAGCGTCGAGATCGATCAGCTCCCCCTGTCTCGCATGTTTCACGTGAAACCTGCAGGGTAGGTGCACTACCCGACCGGCCTCCGGCGCACCATGAACACGTCGACAGCATCCTCCTGATCGACCACGAACCCGTGGCGCTCATAGAGTCGTCGTGCCGGACTTCCCTGCAGAACGTTCAACCGGTGGATTGCATGTTCATCCGTCGTGGAGAGGATCTCGGCAAGAACCTGTCCGCCGATGCCCCGCCCCTGCTCCGTCGAATCAAGATAGAAGTGCTCGATCCACCGGGCCTCACCTTCGGGTCGAACCGCGACGAGCCCGACATCTCTTCCGTGGTGGACGATCACGCGCGTATGACGCGGTTCGAAGGAGGAAAGGAAACGCTCGCGGACCCTGCGGTCGTCATACCTCCCCAGCCGCTCCAAGTCCGGGCGCATCACATGGGCCCGCAACTCGGCCATCCACCCGGCATCCGTCGACAGGCTCGGACGATAGGTCCAGTCCATTGATCCACCATCTTTCGCGATCAGAAGCACCGTACAGACAAGTGTTTCACGTGAAACATCGGCGCTCAGACGAACGGACACTGCAGGAAGGATCTCGAATCAACTGTCACGCAGCTGCTCGGGCGTCGCAGACGCCGTCCAGCCTGCTCACGACGCCGGGCGCCACCCACCGACCGGAATCCCGAACACCCGGATCCGCTCGAGTAGCGATCACACGGACCCAATGCTAGGCGCCCGCCGGGCATCGAGCGCGCGCGGATATTTCACGTGAAACACGCGCATCGGAGCGCTACCTGAATCAGGCGAGCCGCTCTGTTCCGACTCCGAAGTCCAGCTGCGCCTGGTCAGTACGCGCAACACCCCTAACCTCGCCGCGCACACGTCGTACGTACATGCTTCATATCAATCAGGTGCAGAAGCGTAATCGAAGCGCTGCTCGATGATTCAGCACGGAAGCGCCAGCGATGGGAGTCGGTCTTTCTCGCCAACCGTGCGCGGTAGAACCTACGCCGGACGCACACCCTTCACGCGGCAATGTTTCACGTGAAACATCCGCGCTCGGTCAGGCGCGGACGATGGCTCGCACGACCCGAGTGGTCTCCGGCAGGACGCCCTCACCCAGAACCTCGACGCGAACATCGCTCAGCTTGTACTTCTTGATCTGCTTCTGCGCCGCGTCGATCTCGTTCGCCGCGTTCATCCCTTTGAGAAGCGCGAGTTCTCCACCGTCGCGAACGAGTGGTGCGGTCAGAGGGAGCAGTGTACGAAGCGCACTGACCGCGCGAGCGGTGACGACGTCGAACGACTGAGGCCGCCCGACCTCCTCAGCGCGCGCACGAAGTACCTCCACATTGCTGAGGCCGAGAGCGTCCACCTGCTCGTTGAGCCACGTGATGCGACGCTCCATCGGTTCGATGAGCGTGAACTCCACGTCTGGGCGGGCGATCGCCAGGACGATTCCAGGCAGGCCGGCGCCAGAGCCGATGTCTGCAACGGAGCCGTGAAGAAGTGGGGCGACGATCGCTGAGTTCAGGATGTGACGCGTCCACAGACGAGGCAGCTCGAGCGGACCGATCAATCCGCGCTCTTCTCCCTGCGCCGCAAGGGCATCGGTGAATGCACGCGCGAGTTCGATTCGATCACCGAAGAGTGCGGCCGCTGCCGCCGGCTCCGTTTCGATGTCGCTCATGAGCCGCTCCCGCAATGTTTCACGTGAAACATCAACGACGACGGATGACGGTGTGACGATCTACGCCTTCACCGTAGGACTCCGAAGTGAGTCCACGGTCGGCGACGATGTCGTGTACCAGTTTGCGCTCGTAGCTCGACATCGCAGGCAGAGATGCCTGGGACGCACCCTCATCGAGCTTGACGACAGCAGCATCCACGAGGCGTTCGAGCTGACGGCGACGCGCATCGCGCGATCCACCGATGTCGAGGATCAGTCGGGAGAACGAACCCGTCTTGCTCTGAACGGCCAGCCGGGTGAGCTCCTGCAGCGCCTGGACGGTGTCCGGCGCGGACAGGAGCTCGATGCCATCCCCCTCGGCCTCGACCGAGACGTATGCCCGTCCCTGACGCACGTCGAGGTTCAGATCTCCATCGATGTCTGCGATGTCGAGCAGCTCTTCGAGGAAGTCCGCTGCGACATCGCCCTCGGCCTCGAGGTCCGCGACGGTCGGAACAGGGCGTTCGGTGACGTTCTCGACGCTCATCAGTTGGTGCCCTTCTTCTTCGCGCGCTTCTTGCCCACCGGCTGCTGTCGCTTCGGCGCCTCGGCCTTGGCCTTCTCGACCTCTTCCAGCTTCCGCTGCTGCTCGGCCTCGTAGACCGACATCGGAACGACCTTGCCCTCGGCGTTGATCGCCTTGCCCTTGCGAGCGAGTCGCTCCTCGCGAGCCTTCGCCGCCTCGGAACCGGGGGTCGGCATCTCACGGATGACCAGGAACTGCTGAGCCATGGTCCACAGGTTCGACACGAACCAGTACACGACGACACCCAGCGGGAAGAAGACACCCGAGAAGATGAAGCCCAGCGGAAGGACGTAGAGCATGATCTTCTGCATCTGGTACGCCTGGCCGGTCTTGGCCTCCGGCGATAGATTCTTCGAGATGATCTGCAGCTGGGTGAAGAACTGCGAGGCGATCATGAGGACCACGAGGATCACGAGCAGCACGATGGCGGTGACGTTCTGCGTCTCGATCGCCTGACCGAGCGTGCCGTGCAGCGAGACGGTCCCGAAGATCGTCGCGTCGTAGAACTCCTTGGTCAGCTCTGGACTCAGCAACCCGACGCCACCACCACCCGCGACGGCGTGCTTGGTGACATCGTTGAGCACACTGAACAGCGCGAAGAAGATCGGCATCTGCACCAGCAGCGGAAGACAGCTCGACATCGGCGTCGTGCCGTGCTTCTTGTACAGAGCCATGGTCTCGCGGCTCATCGCCTCACGAGAGAGCTGATCCTTCTTGCCCTTGTACTTCTCCTGAACTTTTCGCAGTTCAGGAGCGATTTCCATCATCTTTCGCTGGCTCTTGATCTGGCGCACGAACAGCGGGAAGACCGCACCGCGCACCACGATCACCAGACCGACGATCGACAGGATCCAGGTGATGCCGGCGGCAGCCGGCAGCCCCATCGCCGTGAACAGCCAGTGCCAGAAGACGAGAACGGCCTCGACCGCCCACTTCAACGGCCACAGGATCGTTCCGAGCAGATCGAACCCCGTGTTCTCGGGCGCTGGTGTCGATGTCGCAGAGGCGAGCAGAAGGTCAAGACCCACTGTTCAGTCCTTTCGAAGAGGAACGACGAAACCGTGAGCGGTCAGGTCGTAATGGAAATGCTTGTGCGGGTGGACGTCGTCGACGCCACCCTGAGTCCAGGGGTTGCACCGCAGGATGCGCCATGCCGAGAGCACCGCTCCCTTCACCGCGCCGTGCTGCTGCACCGCACCTACAGCGTAGGCGGAACACGATGGGTAATAGGCACACACATCTCCGTAGAGCGGAGAGATGACCTTGCGATACGCCGTGAGAAATCCCAGGACGAGATTCCGGGGGAGCAGCGGGATGCTGCGCAGCACGTCACCCGCATGCAGGTGCGCCTCGCCGAAGGCATACGAAGGCAGGGCGCTCACGTCGCCACCGGTCGGATCAGGCGGGTGACGCAGCGCTGCACATCCCTACGCAGTTCCGTGAACGAAGCCGTCGCGGATGCAGGAAGGGCACGGATGACGACATCCGTGCCCTGAGGGACCTCTGAAAGCAATTCCGCGCAGACGGCTTTGAGTCGCCGACGCACAGTGTTGCGGATCACAGCGTTACCCACCTGCTTGCTGATGATGAACCCGAATCGGGCTGCTCGCTCCGTTTCCGCCGTCGTCAGAACCGACGTGACGACACGGCCGCCGCCGCATCGCGAACCGCGCCGGACCACCATTCGGTAGTCGTCGCCACGGGTCAGACGATGCGGACGGGCGAGCACAGCGGGTTACGCCGAAAGCTCGGTGCGGCCCTTCGCACGACGGGCGGCCAGGATGCCGCGGCCGGCGCGTGTGCGCATGCGGGCACGGAAGCCGTGCTTCTTGGCGCGACGACGGTTGTTGGGCTGGAAAGTACGCTTGCTCATGGATCACTCCGGGAAGTCAGTCACCGGATGCAGATCTACCGGGGACATGGGGGCTGCCCAATTGGGCATAAGTCAACCGATTTAGGGTACGTCAGTCTGGCACGCAGGGCAAATCCCCGCGTGGCAGCGCCGACTCCGGCATCCGATCCGCACAGCCATTATCCACAGCCGGAAGCATCGGACGAAGCGCAACACGCCCGCCGGATTTCCGCGGCAGGTTGCCGTTCACAGCTGTGATGACTACCGTGGCATCCGAAGTTATCCACAGGGGGGCCTGCCGATCGCGGCGACTTTCCGATCCTCGTCCGCACGGAGCGCC